>CAZTBF010000001.1:0-444500 GCA_964611875.1 uncultured Gammaproteobacteria bacterium | reverse complement strand
TTTGCTAAAAATAGCTATAAATTAGACAAAAAATGATCAAAATGACACCTTTTGACACCTTTTAACACTTTTGATACAATATATATACTATATTCTAGTTATCCACATATGTCCGAAGAGATAAAAGAACACGCAGTATACACAACCCAAGAAGCACAGGATTTGCTTAAGATTAGCGAAAGTACCATTAAAAGACTCTTAAAAAAGGGTATTTTAAAGGCGAATAAGGTTGGTGGGCAATATAGAATTATGGGAAAAGAGCTTTTAAGGCTTATTTCTCCTGAATTGGGGGATAAGTCTGAAAAGGCGTATATGAAGGTGAAAAATAAGGCAGTTGATGTGATTAATAAGTGGTAATCATATTTTTATGCGTTTGTTGTACATTACCAATGCACGTATACCTACAGAAAAGGCTCATGGTTGGCAGATTATGAAAATGTGTGAGGCTTTTGTAAAAAATGGGCTAGAAGTTGAGTTATATGTTCCAAAAAGAAATAATGAGATCACAGAGGATGCCTTTAGCTATTATGGGATGGGAGAGCTTTTTTCTATAACATATCTTTCTACGCTAGATTTGGTAAAATATGGAAGATTAGGATTTTATATTCAAGTGATAACATTTGCTTTGTCAGGGCTCTATACTAGTCTTTTTACACAAGCTGATGCATTATATTCACGTGATGAATTAAGCGCATACTTCATTAGTTTTTTTAAAAAAAATGTATACTACGAAATGCATGATTATCCAAAAAGTCATACGTGGTTGTACAAAGGGCTGTTTAAACGGGTAGCAAAAATTATTTCGACAAATCAAATTAAAAAGGATCGTTTAGTAAAAGAATTTAAAGTTCCTGAACAAAAAATAGTCGTACAAAGAAATGGTATTGATAGTAATGAGTTAGCACTGAAATTTGATACACATGATGTACGACATACGGGAACGATTGCATTTGAAATTCCCACAAACAAAAAATGCATTAGTTATATTGGCAAGTATAAAACGTTCGGCAAAGGAAAAGGAGTATCAGGACTTATTGAAGCTTTTTCAGAGCTACGTAAAAAAAGAAGTGATATTTTTTTAATGCTTGTAGGAATCGAAGAACGTGAAAAAGAAGAATTGCATTCGTTATTTGATACACATCAATTAGTATGGAATGTTGATTATCGATATCAAGGGCATGTGCATCATGGGTTATTGTTTGAATATCTTCAGGGATCAGACGTATTAGTGATGAATTATCCAAACACCGAACATTATGCTCAATTTATGAGTCCATTAAAAATGTTTGAATATATGGCATCTGGTACTCCTATTGTTTCAAGCGATCTTCCGAGTATTCGAGAAGTCTTAAATGAAGACAATGCACTGTTAGTAGAACCAGATAATACCCATACACTAGCACAAGGTATACAAACCGTGTTGTCAGATAACGCTTTTGCAAAAAAAATAGCACGTAAAGCACAACAAGATGTACAACAATATGATTGGAACATTCGAGCACAAAAAATTATTTCACACATAAAAGCGATATGAAGTACCGTATAGCACATATTATTGCCACAGTACTTGATACCGTTTTTAATAAAAAAAATGTACCCGGTATTCCTGTTCTTTTTTATCACGCAATAGGGAACACACAATCAAAATTATTTGTTTCGACAAAGCAATTTGAAAAACAAATGCGATTTTTATCAGAAAAGGGATATCGAACGATCCTTCCTGAGGAATTACCGAGTGCAAACCCACAAGATAAAGTGTTCCTTATAACGTTTGATGATGGTTTTACCTCTGTGCATGATACTGCATTCCCGATATTGCAAAAATATGGGTTTACAGCAACCGTATTTATTGCAACTGATTATATTGGTAAAAAAAGCAGCTATGCTCGCGATGAAAAAAATAAGCAGTTTGATCTCATGAGTGTTCAACAAATAGAGACACTACATACTCATGGATGGTGTATTGCAAATCATTTTGCTTCACATACAAATCTTACTGAACTTTCTCGTGAGGAGGTTGGTAAAGAATACAATACTGCATGTACTGCACTTGGCGCACTTCCAGTTGCTACGCGTACAGATATTGTTGCGTATCCGTTTAATAGACATTCAGAAGACGTTCGTACTGCCGTACAATCAGCAGGCGGAAGCATCGGTTTTAACGGGGGAAATAGATTATATACATTAAAAGAACATATGCTTGCTATACCTCGTATAGAAGTAGATAATAATTTTTCAAAATTTCAGTTATACTTTTCACCATCGTTTCACCATATCAACATGAAGATGCGTTCACATGCATAATACAGAAAAAAAATACTACGACTTCCCTTATGAATCACTCCCGAGATGGTCTAGTTATTGGTACCAAATACATGAAGTATTATCTAAAAAACCACAACAGGTTTTAGAAATTGGTATTGGTAATCAGGTCGTGTCTAAGTATATAAAGGAAACAGGCGTGCGTGTAACCACTCTTGATATTAATTCAGAATTACGTCCTGATATTGTTGCTTCTGTTACCGATATTCCATTAGAAGAAAACACACAAGATGTCGTACTTGCCGCAGAAATTTTGGAGCATATACCCTTTGAGGACTTTTCTAAAGCTTTAGGAGAAATACATCGAGTAACAAAAAAATATGCGGTTATATCGTTACCGCATTGGGGGAGTGTCATTGCGGGTATGCTCAAGATTCCATTTTTTTCATGGTTACGGTTTGTATATAAATTACCAGGAAGAAAAGTACATACCTTAGATGAAAATGGACATTATTGGGAAATAGGTACAAAAGGTTTTCCACTTTCGCGCATTACACAGAGTATGAAAAAAGCTGGTTTCGAAATCGTATCTGATTATTGTATCGTAGAGTATCCGTATCATCATTTTTTTATTTTGAAAAAGAAAGAAACATAAACGTATGAATATTCTTGGTATCAATCAAATTCCGGGTATGCTTTCATGGATGCACGATAGTGCAGCAGCTTTGGTACAGGATGGGGTGATTATCGCTTCTGCTGAAGAGGAACGTTTTAATCGTGTTCGACATCATAGAGGATACCCTCGGCATGCAATTGAGTATTGTCTTAAAACAGGGGGGATTACCATGAAGGATGTTGATTATATTGCGCTTGCGTATAACCCGTATGCATTTTTAAAAAGACCAAATCTTCATTGGCAATCTCTTGCACGAAACGTCTTTAACATTGGTGCGTGTATTGCGTATGGTAAACAGATACAAAAAGAAACTAATGCGCAAGTGGTATATGTACCACACCATCTTTCTCATGCGGCAAGTGCATACTATTGTTCTGGGTATGATAAAGCAAATATATTAACGGTTGATGGTTCAGGAGAAACAGAAAGTTTTGCCTTTTTTGTTGGTGAACATGGATCAATAAAACGTGTCTGGGATATTCCGCTCGCAAGTTTTATGAGTGCAGGCAAATGGAGATCAATTGGATTAATTTACACCAGCGTTACTTCATTACTGAACTTAGGAGTCAATGCAGAAGGAAAAACAATGGGGCTTGCAAGTTATGGAGAACCAACATTTGATTTTTCTGAGATATTACATATCACCACACACACGAACTATAAGATAGATCGAAGAAAATTGCTTTCATTGTATGGACACATGCAGAAGAAAGACAAAACTCCGTTAACCCAAGAAGATAAAAATTTAGCGGCAAGTCTACAAAAAGCATTAGAACAATCAATTGTGCATCTTGCAAAAGAAGCGTATGCATATACAGGCATAAAAAACTTTTGTTTGGCTGGTGGGGTTACGTTAAATTGCAACACCAATAGTGAAATTTTAAAACAAGATTTTTGTGATGCGTTATTTGTACAACCCGCAGCAAATGATGGGGGAATTGCACTGGGAGCCGCACTCGAAGTTGCTGCTCAACAAAAAGAAGTATCTGCGCAAACAAAAATTATCAACGCGTACTATGGGCCTGAATATACAAATGAAGAAATAGAAAAGCTCTTGCAAGGAGCAAAAGTGAAATACCGAAAGGCAGAAGATATTGCCACTGAAACAGCAGAGTTGATAACACAAGGAAACATAGTTGCTTGGTTCCAAGGAAGAATGGAAATGGGACCTCGCGCGCTCGGAAACCGATCGATTTTAGCGGATCCAACAATACACGGAATGGATGATAAAATAAATACCGAGGTAAAACATCGTGAAGTGTGGAGACCGTTTGCACCATCGGTAACACATGAAGCAGCAGCTACGTATTTTCAAGGCATCGAAGATAACCAAGAAAGTCCATTCATGCTTCACACTTTTTATGTGAAAGAAGCATATGCACATACTTTTCCTGCAATTACTCATGTGGATGGCAGTAGCAGAATCCAAACCGTGCGTCCTGAACAAAACAAACGATACTATGATCTCTTAAAAGCAATGGAGAAAAAAAATGGGCATCCAATAGTACTCAATACTTCCTTTAACGATAAAGGTGAACCAATTGTGTGTAGCCCGTATGATGCACTTCGTTGTTTTTTTGCAACAGGTATCGACGCTCTTGCTATCGGAGATTTTATTCTCGAAAAAAAGAATCAATAACTATTTTGTATGTCACACCAAACCGCAACAAATAAAGATATTAAGCATTTGTACAATACCTCTATTGATGAAAAGTACGAGGGTGATTATGAATTTCGAAGATGGTTCTTAACCGACCGCCTACGTTTAGATTACTACATGACACGTACCGCAATTGCGCATCATCTAAAACATATTTCATTTTCATCTTGTTTAGAGTTTGGTCCTGGCGCGGGAACATTTAGCGCGCTTCCGTTTAGAAAGAATCCTAAAGCTCAATTTGATTTACTTGATATTTCAGAAGCAATGAAAAAGCAATTTCATCTTGAGTTGCGAGGTGCTGATAATGTGCAGTATCGCCTGAATGATATTTTAGAGTATGAACCTGAAAGCATGTATGACCTTTTTTATAGCATTCGGGCTGTAGAGTATGTAGATGATAAAAAAGCTTTTTTCAAAAAGGTATGTTCATTGTTGAACCCTGGTGGACATGGTCTCATTGTTACTAAAAATCCTTTTTATGGCTCTGCCGAACACGGAGAAAGTACTCGTTCGCAACACACTGGTAAATTAAGTATGTCTGAAATGAAACAGTTGTTAGAGGAATCAGGTTTTTCTCATGTCAACATATTTCCTGTTATTTTCCGCTTACCACTCATTGAACGACTTACTCTGAAATTTACAGAAAAATATTTTGAAAAAAATTATGCACACCCTGTTTCATCAAAAATATCAAAATATATGGAAAGTTATATCGTAACCTTTCAGAAACCTGCATAGCATATGATATACGAATTTTTAGGATTACCTGGTGCGGGGAAAAGTTATATTTCAAGTAAACTCGCTAACCAAAAAAAATTGGAATGCATACATATTGCAGGTAAAAAAGAGCGGGTTCTGCGAGCGTTACTTTTTATCATGACACATCCAGTATTTAGTATGTATATGATGTATCTGTTTACTAAGGAAAATTATAAAAACATATCATTATTTAAACATAAGCTGTTAACTATTGTGATTGAAATAATGGCACGAGAGCAAAAGGCAGGAAACAAGAATTGTATTGTTGAAACTGGATTTTTTCAATTAATGCTCTCATTGTTTGAAAGAAAAATAGAACACAAAGATATCGCATTACTTTTTAGATGGTTACACAAACGTTCGTACACGGTATATATTGTTGAAGCAGACACCGCTGTTCGTGAGAAACGCATACAAGAACGTGGTCGCATTCCACGAGGAGGTATTGTTACCGATACAGATAAACTTTCCGCATGGTTTACCTTACTTGAATATAATTTTGAAATAATTAAGGCAAGTATTCAAAAAAATAATACATATGAGATTATTCAAAACAATTAAGAGACTTTTGTGGCGAAGAGTATTTTGGGCAACTCTCTTTTTTATTATGCTTGCCTTAAACACCTTTGTACTTTTTGCTTTTACGAGTGCAAATCGCAACGAGTTAGTATTTAATCCGCTCGTAAAATCTGTATTACCGATATATAGAGGAGTTCGTGAATTAGTTACTGGCGTTATTGATGTTGGATATGTATTTAAGATGAAACGCGATGTTGGTATTCCTCAATATCGTTTAGAAGTCAAAACAAGTGATCTGCAAAAACTTAACAATGCTTTGCCGAGCTCTTTGTTGAATGAAGTAATAGATGGAACATATGTCTTTAATGATGATTTGAAAGATACGGTTTCTGGTACTTTTTATTACGGCGACAAAGAATACAAAGTCAAAGTTCGGTATCGTGGTTTAAATGCTAATCATTGGTCACGAGCAAAAAAATCATGGCAAATTAAATTTGATAAAGATACACCATTTAATGGCATTCGAACGCTGAAGCTTATTATTCCTATTGATCGTGGTTATTTTGCTGAGGCACTCAATAATTACCGTGCACAAAAATTTGGACTTACTTTTCCTCGTGCAGAGTTCACCCAATTGTATGTAAACAACGAGTATCAAGGTGTCTATTTTGCAATTGAGGATTTTTCAGATGTCTATTTAGAAAATAACAACAAACCAGCGGATGCAAATATCTATGTTACCAACGAGCCATTTGATTTTGGTGGTGAACACAGCACGGTATATGATGATATCTCCTTGTGGGACAAAGAAACATCTGACGCACTCTATTCATATGAAAATTTTGGTGAACTAGATTTTTTACTCACGCAACTCTCACATAATGATTTTACGAATACCGTTTCGGATCTTATTGATATGGATAGTTTTTACTCCTGGAATATTGTTGCATTACTTGCAGGAAGCAATCATCAAAGTAATTGGGGGAACATGCGTTTATATTTTAATAATACCAAAGGAAAATTTGAGTTTATTCCATGGGATGTTGGATTAAAAAATAACATGCCAAATGAACTTACTAATAAGCTTACTCAAAAAATACTTTCAGATCCTACTTTTTACATGGAAAGAAATAAGCGATTATGGGAATATGTTAATCAAAAAGAAAACCTTTTAGACGATGTTGCATATTATGATGAACTCTACACTTCTCTTAAACCTGCATTTTATAGTGATTTTAAGAAGTATGAGAGCAATCGATCATTCAACAATCGAGTTTCTGAAGTACGTAATCAATACCAGCAAGTTATTGATATGTTGCAAAAAGTATTTGATGAAGATGCAGTAGCAGTACAGGTAAAACATGACGCAAGCAAAAAGCTTGTAACTTTTGATGTAGGGTTCACAAGTTTTTCTGGATTAAAACTTTCTGATGTTACGCTACCATTTAAGAACGTTCAATCTGGTACGGTATATGCAGATAGTAATGGCAATGGTGTCTTGGACAGTTCTGATATGGTTATGGCTCAATCAATACAACAAGAACAAGGGATACATTTTTCAGAGCAATCCTATTTCTTGTTTGATCCTCATGCTCGAAACGATGATGGCACTTTTACCACAACACATCATACCTTATTTGTCAGCTATGATGGTGCATCAATTGATGATATTTCTCAGATTGATATCGCATTCAAAAATGCAATAACTGAAAAAAAGGTAAAAATACAGTCTATTACATATGCTGACATCTCTACTTTTTCTCAGTTTTTTGATATCGGAAAATCAGTTGATGCTTTTGTACAAGAATATCCATATTTTAGAAAACAAAACAATGCTCTTGTTTTGGGTCCTGGTATTTTTTCTTTTGCATCAGATATCGTGATTCCACGTGATACTACAGTATATATTCAACCAGGAACACAAATGATACTCGGGCCAGGGGTTTCCTTTATTTCATATAGTCCTGTTATGGCGGAAGGCACTGCTTCTCTCCCTATTGTCATTCGGGCACAAAAGAGTAATGAGCCTTGGGGGAGTTTTGGCATCCTGAATACACACCACCAAAAGAATATTTTGCAGTATGTTACCGCAGAAGGAGGATCAAGCGATTACATAAATGGTGTATTCTTAAGTGGTATGGTTTCTATATATCATTCTGATGTTGATATTCAACATAGTGTGTTTGCTGGGTCTCAGAGCGATGATGGATTAAATGTAAAGTATGCAACCGTTGAAATATCAGAAACGACGTTTAATGCCAATTCTGCAGATGGTCTTGATCTTGATTACACAAAAGGGAATATTCAAAATTCATTATTTATCAATAATGGTAATGATGGTATTGATGTGAGCGGATCACAAGTACATATTGCCTATAACAGAATAGAAAAATCTGGAGATAAGTGTATTAGCGTCGGAGAGCGTACTGTGGAAACGGTAATTTTTAACAATGTTCTTGATAGCTGTCATATTGGTGTCCAGGTCAAAGATGGGTCAGATATTGTAGTACTGAATACCATTATAAAAAATAATGACATTGGCTTAGATGCCTATCGTAAAAAGGAATTGTATATTGCCGGAGGTTCGATGCATGTATTCAACAGTACTATTAGAGAAAATAAAGAAAGTATTGTTTTTGACTCATATTCTTTAATTTCTGCTTCATACAATAATATAGAAAATGGATATACTGGTGAACATAATTATGATACTGTACAAACTTCTTTGCAGGATGTTGGTAAAGGTAATACTGTAGTACTCAAAGAATATCTTGATATAGATACTCATGAAGCACCCGTAGGTTTGTGGAAGGAATTATAATATGCAAGAAACAAAATTACATTTTCAGAGATTTGAATTTAAATATCTGTTATCGTTTCAGATGTTTCAGCAGATCCGCAAAAGAATTCAGAGATATGTTACGCTCGATGGTTTTGCAAAAAAAACAAAGAGTGGTTTTTATGAGGTTGTGAGTTTGTACTATGACAGTCCAACATTTTATTACTATCACGAGAAGATTGATGGTGCTCGTAATAGAAAAAAAGTACGGCTTCGAGTATATCGTGCTGATGATACCTATGTTGGAAATATTTTTTTAGAAATTAAAAGAAAGTCAGATACCGTTATATTGAAAGATCGAGTTCTTATTGACAAAAGCGAATATAATACATTTATGCAAACAGGTTCCTTGCATAGCTCACTTGGAAATACGAGTAACCAGATGCAACAAGTACTTGATGAATATGAGATAGAAAAGCACCAGCGAAGTTTACAACCAAAAGTATTAGTAAGCTATAAACGAGAGCCATATATCGGAAGATACAACACCAATTTTAGAGTTACTTTTGATTATGCAATTCGTGGGGGAGAGAGTCGTGATCTTTTTTCCCAAGATAGTGCCAAAGAGGTGCTTCGCGATGGCGTTGTAATGGAGGTTAAATTTAATGGAAAGCTACCGTATTATATTAAAGAAATTATTGATGAGTATAATCTTGAGCGAGTGGCGTACTCTAAATACTGTAATGTTGCTGAGGCATGTTATCTTATTCCTGGGTTATCACTTTCACGTAATTATTTTTTTACAAATGAATTTAATGCATTAACACAACCATATGGATCAATTATTTAACCTTACGACAGGGGGAAACTTTTCTTTGATTGCAATTATACTTAATTTAGTGTTGACCAGTGTGCTTTCTTTGGTCATTGCTTCAGTATACAAAGCAACACACAAAGGGCTTTCATACTCTCAAAGTTTTTTGTTCACTTTGATTTTGGTGAGTGTCATTACTACTATCGCGATGATGGTTATTGGGAGTAGTCTCGCAATCGCGTTTGGTCTCCTGGGCGCATTTTCTATTATTCGCTTTAGAACACCAGTAAAAGATGCAAAAGATACTGGATATATCTTTTTTAGTTTAGTAGAGGGAATGGCCGTAGGAACCAACAACCATACTATAGCTATTGTATCAACAATATTTATTCTTATTATTGTTTGGATGTTGTATAAAACTAATTTTGGTGCACTTCATAAAAACGAGTATCTTTTGGTATTTACGGTTGATTATCAAAAGCAAAAACCAGATTCCTTTGCGGGATTATTCGAAAAGTATTTGAAAAATAGTATTTTGTTAAATATCAGTGCAAAAGAAAACACGCATACATCAGAAATGGTATATAGTGTTTCGTTTATTAATGAAGATGAAAATACCCAATTGATTAAAGATTTAATGGAAATCGATGGTGTGTCTGATGTTCGTGTGATTAGTTCAAAATCAGATATTGAATATTAAATATGAAATTACAACTTCGAGACAATAGAATTGGTGCCATTATTTCTCTTTCGAGAAGAGCTTTTGGTCAATATAAGATTCAAATCATAACACTTACGGTGCTTGGTTTTTTGAGTGGGTTGCTCGAAGGTATTGGAGTAAATGCGTTGATCCCATTGTTTTCTTTTATGATGGGAGATGGGAATGAAACAACTGATATTATAACGAGGTATATACAAAAGTTTTTCGAGATGACACAATTTGATTTTAATCTGAAGTATCTTCTAGTATTTATTGTCGTTCTCTTTATTTTTAAAGCCATTATTATTTTGTTGTTTAATTACATTCGAATAAAAATTGATACCGATTATGAAGAAAGAACACGAAGAAATTTATTTAAGAGTGTGTTAGGTGCACAGTGGTCTTATTTATTGCAACAAAAAATTGGGTATCTTGAAACGGTGCTGATGACCGATGCAGTGAGAGGATCGTTACTGTTACGCCAAATTAGCAATGTTATCATGATACTGACGGGGTTAATTATGTATACCCTTGTTGCTATTAATATTTCTTTTACGATAACACTTATTACGCTTGCTTTAGGTGGGTTTTTCTTTTTACTGTTTAAGCCTCTTATGTATAAAACAAGAGTATATGCGGCAAGAACATCTCAAGCAAATAAAGAAGTTGCTCATTATGTAAACGAAAATATTCTTGGAATGAAGTCTATAAAATCAATGCAAGTGGGGCATGCTGTTATGAAACGTGCACAAGGATATTTTGTAGAATTAAAAAAACTAAAAACGGTTACCTTTTTACTCAGTACTCTTTCAAGTACTTTGTTGCAGCCATTAAGCTTGATTTTTATTGTTATTATTTTTGCTGTTGCATATAAAACACCTGGATTTAATTTTGCTGCTTTAATCGCTATTGTATATCTCATTCAAAGAATGTTTCAATATATTCAAAATTTACAATCGAACCTTCACTCAATTAGTGACGCAATACCCTATTTAAAAAATGTATTAGCATATCAGGCAAAGGCTGACAAAGCGAAAGAAAGTGACGAAGGGAGTAACGAATTTATATTTGAAAAAGCAGTTTCTTTTGAAAATGTAAGTTTTTCGTATCAAAAAGAACAATCTGTTTTGAAACAAGTGAGTTTTTCTATACAAAAAGGGGAAATGGTTGGTTTGATTGGTGAATCAGGATCTGGAAAAACAACTATTGTTGATCTTCTTTTAAGATTATTTGTGCCAGACGAAGGATCAATTATGCTTGATACCAATGCCATTGCAAATATTTCACTTGCGCAATGGCGTCAACATGTTGGCTATGTTTCACAAGACGTTTTTCTCATTAACGATACTATTGCAAATAATATTCGATTTTTTGATGAAACAATATCAGATGACGAAGTGAAAGCCGCAGCAAAAATGGCTCACATATACGATTTCGTGCAGACCTGTCCAGATGGTTTTGAAACAGTAGTTGGAGAACGTGGTATTCGTCTGTCTGCTGGTCAACGCCAAAGAATTGCCATTGCACGGGTACTCGCACGAAAACCACAACTGCTTATTTTAGATGAAGCAACCAGTGCATTAGACAATGAATCTGAAAGTAAAATTCAAAACGTTATTGATACGTTGCATGGTAAAGTGACAGTACTTATGGTTGCTCACAGGCTTTCTACCGTTATGAATGCTGATACGATTATCGCGCTTGATAAAGGGGAAATTATTGAACAAGGGAATCCAAAAGATTTATTACAAAAAAAGGACTCATACTTTTATAAGTTGCATAATGTGAAGACCTAGTATGAAGAAAATTTTTTTAATTAATTTTAGTACTCCTATTCTTATCGAAGTTGCTCGTCAATTAAAAGACAAAGGCATTGAGATTTTGTATTGGCAAGGCTATCGTGACGCTTTTGATGCATTAGCAAAATCAAAACAAGGGTTTGAAAATACATTATTTAGGCATGCATTTGATACCATAAAAAATGTTCCACCAAAAGGGATAGATGTGTCTGATTTTGAACCTATTGATGCAGAAAGTATTGAACGTATGTATTCCTACGGTTGGCATGGATTATCTATGCTTTCACGAGCAGATACCGGAAAATCTACTTTTGTTCAAAAAAGACACATGTACTATGCCTATATAAAATTTTGGTATGGTCTTATAAAAAAATTAAAACCAGATACCATCGTTTTTGTTGCAACACCACCATCTGCAGTATTATTTGTTTTGTATGGGATAGCACGAGTGTTAGGTATTCGAGTTGTATCTCTTGAGCGATTAATCATAGACAGTCGAACACTTATTGTTACTGATTTTGAAAAAGGTTCTGAAGCATTACGCGATACCTACGCACAAATAAAAGATACTAAGCATACTATAGATGATGTCAGTGAGGATCTTCGTGCGTACTATATAAAAAATACTACACATACAGATAGTCAAAATACTCGATTCAGTCATTTAAGTACGCATAATAACAACATGCCTTTTCGAGTGCCAAGTATACAAAAAATACTGAAACATTTTGTTACCTTTACTTTTGTAAAAACTACTGTCTCATATATCAGCATGCTGGTATCTAAAAGAAAGACGCATTATTTTAATGCTGATCTTACTGGTTTACAGTGGATGTTTTTAAAGAGAAAATGGGGGAGTAAAGCACGAATGTTTAAAAAGGAATATACACAATATCAAAAAAATCCTAACTATGAGAAGAACTATGTATATGTACCATTAGCATTTCAACCTGAACAAACCACGTGTCCAATGGGTGGGGTATATGATGATCAATTACTTATGATCGATATGCTTTCGCACAATTTACCTGAAGGCTGGGTACTCTACGTAAAAGAACATTTACCACAATGGTATCCACATAGTAGCGAGTCTCATTTATATCGATATGAAGGATATTATGCAGAAATAGCAAACATGAAAAATGTACAACTCATACCAGCTGAGACATCTCCAAAGAAAATGATAGCACACGCTCAAGCTGTTGCTACCGTTACGGGGACAGCAGGATGGGAGGCACTATTAAAAAATATTCCTGTATTGGTGTTTGGTTCTATCTGGTACATGTACTGTGAAGGAGTATTTCGTGTTACCAGTAATGAGAATTGTAAAGAAGCATTCTCTTCTATACAAAATGGCTATATTCCCGATTCTCAACGAGTCATTAATTATTTAGTTGCTTTAGATAAAGTAAGCATTAAATCAAAAAATTATAAAACACGTGCATATATACAAAATGATGATGTAAGTGAGCATGAAAATATTAGCAACCTTACAGAATCAATATATGCAGCCATTACACGTTAACTTAATAAATACTATGAGTGTATATACTAACAAAACAATTCTCGTAACAGGAGGAACTGGATCATTTGGTAAAAATTATGTGAAATTTTTATTGTCTCACAAGGATGTAAAAAAAGTTATTGTATTTAGTCGTGATGAATTAAAACAATCTGAAATGATGAAAGAAGTGCAAGATCCTCGAGTTCGGTTTTTTTTAGGCGATATTCGAGATACAGATCGACTTAAAAGAGCTTTTTATAATGTTGATATCGTGGTGCATGCAGCAGCATTAAAGCAAGTCCCAACACTTGAATACAACCCATTTGAAGCAGTAAAAACAAATATTTTAGGGAGTGAGAATGTAATTAACGCAGCTCTTGATTGTGGTGTTGAAAAAGCATTATTAATTTCAACAGACAAGGCTGTACATCCTATTAATTTATACGGATCAACAAAACAGTGTGCTGAAAAATTATTTACCGCAGGTAATTTTTATGGAGGAGGAAGAGCTAAATTTAGTTGTGTACGGTATGGAAATGTCATTGGTAGTCGTGGCAGTATTGTAGAAACATTGCTTAATAATAAAGATGCTAAGGAAGTATCTATTACCCATGAAGGTATGACGCGATTTTGGTTGTCTTTAGAAGAAAGTTTCAAATTGGTGACGTTTGCATTAACTCATATGGTTGGTGGAGAGATTGTTATTCCAAAAAATATTCCAAGTATGAAATTGGTTGATTTATTTGACGCACTTATGCCACAAGCAAAGAAGAATATAATTGGTATACGTCCTGGAGAAAAATTGCATGAAGTACTACTCACCGAAGAAGATGCTCGACGCACTGTGGTATATGAAGATTATTATGTAACGCTTCCAGATCAGTATGAAACCGTTGCAATAAACAAATTTAGCAAATATGTAGAAGAGGGTACACGATTAGATGATGCTTTTTCATTTGTCAGTAACACCAATAACGAATGGCTTACCAAAGAAGCATTACTTGAACTTATTCATCAATCATAGCGGTATGATTCCTTACGCAAAACAACATATTGATTCAAAAGATGTTCAAGCTGTAACACAAGCTGTACGTTCTGATTGGCTTACACAAGGCCCTGCAGTTGCTGCTTTTGAAAAAGCCATTGCGCAATATTGTGGTGTAACATATGCGGTTGCTGTTTCAAATGGCACAGCTGCGTTACATTGTGCATATCTTGCTGCAGGGTTACAGAAAGGGGATGAGGTTATCACTACCCCCAATACTTTTGTAGCAACTACGAACATGTTGCTTGCAGTTGGTGCAAAGCCAGTATTTTGTGATATACGAGCAGATACTTTTAATATCGATGAACAACATATTGAGGATCATATTACTCAAAAAACTGCTGCTATCGTACCTGTGCATATTGCTGGGCAATCATGTGATATGCAGTCTATAAAGAAAATAGCAAAAAGACATAGGTTATTAGTAATAGAAGATGCATGCCATGCTTTTGGCGCGAAACACCATAACACACCTGTGGGTAGTTGCACATATTCCGATATGACCGTATTTAGTTTTCATGCAATCAAAGCAATTACTACAGCCGAAGGTGGGATCATAACCACAAATAATAAAAAGTTATACAACAAACTTCTTCTTTTACGAAGCCATGGTATTACGAAGGATGCTCGAGGATTTAATGTTATGAAATCTTTTGGTTACAATTATCGTTTAACAGACATGCAAGCAGCGCTTGGAATTTCTCAATTAAAAAAAATAGATACGTTGATTAGCAAGAGACGTGCTTTGGTAAAACACTATGATCGAGAATTACGGTCTGTTGAAGAAATTATACTTCCCCAAGAGCTTCCTCAAAATTATTCGGGGTGGCACCTGTATGTTATTCAAACAAAAAAGAAATCCGATAGAATGCCCCTATATCGCCATCTTCAGTCATCTGGTGTTGGGGTAAATTTTCATTATCCTGCCGTATATAGTCACCCGTATTACCGAGAACATGGATATGCAAAAATACAGTTACCTGAAATGGATGTATATAATGACACCGCTATTACATTACCTTTGCACCCACTTTTAACAAAGAAGGAAATAACACATATCAGTAACGCTATTAAGAATTTTTATGCTGCCTAAGGACACCAACATTATTATTATTGGGTTCGGACGCATTGGACAAAGACACTATGCAAACTTGGTATCTCTTGGATATACAAATGTTTTTGTGCATGATGTGGACCAAAAAAAGATAGCTACATTACGGGCAAAAAAAATAGAAAAGCTCACTGCAAAAGAATTACAATCATTTGATGTCGCATGTATATGTACCCCAACGCATCTGCATGTTAAAACGGCGTTACTCTGTGCTCGTAGTGGTTGTCATATTTTTATAGAAAAACCACTGTCACATTCTTTGAGTCAATTAACTCAGCTTCAAAAAATATGTGTTCAACATAAAGTACGCTGTATGGTGGGATGCAATATGCGTTTTCATCCATGCATACAATATATCAAGCAATATATTGAAGCAAAAAAATTAGGGAATATATATAGTATACATCATGAATTTGGTGAGAATTTATTACAGTGGAGAACAGCTGCTGACTATAATAAAAGTTATACAAAAAAGAGCGGAGGAATTGTGCTTGATGACATCCATGAATTTGATTTATTGTTTTGGTTAAATAGTTTTTCAAAAGTGAAAAAATCTCAGTTTATATGTAACACCTCTGGTGCTTTTCCTATTTCGGTAGAAGATAATTGTATTGCTTCATTTTCATTCGCTAATAATGTTCTTGGTTCTGTGCGTTGTGACTATCTGCAACAGCAATATACTCGAACATGTAAAATTGTTGGTGAAAAAGGGACCCTTACATGGAACATGAACGAAAATATTGTATGGCTTCATACTCAAAAAAAGAATAAGCAGTTGTTTAAAGCCTCATCGAATAATGTTAATGATATGTATGTTGATGAAATGCGTTATTTTTTACAATGCATTGCATCCAAACAAACACCTATGAATGGCATTATCGAAGCAAAAAAGATATTAGAACTCTGTATAAAGAAATAAGTATATGAAAAAGAAGAAGCCACAATATACAGCAGTTATTATTGGGACCGGAAACATTGGGTCAGGTTTTGATACACCAAAGAGTAAACATATTTTAACGCACGCACACGCATATCTGGACAACTCTCGTGTTTTACTCAAAGGGGTGTACGATAAAAAAAGTACAACTGCACGTGCGGCCGCACGCAAGTGGGGGACTCACGCATACGATACATTGGATGCGCTTATGTCTACGGTACAACCAGATATCGTAAGTGTATGCACTCCTGACGTGGATCACTTTTCGACATTGAAAAAAATTGCAACATATACACCACGTGTTGTGATATGTGAAAAGCCAATTACTACATCTGTTGCAGAAAGTAAACACATCATAGCACTCTACAAAAAAAGTAATATTGCGTTGGTAATAAATTATTCTCGTAGGTTTGATGTGTCCATACAAAATCTTCAAAAGGATATTCAAAAAAACACGTACGGTAACATACAAAGTGCACGGGCCATATATACAAAAGGCATCTTACACAATGGCTCTCATATTATTGATATGTCTCGTTATCTTTTTGGTGAAGTAAAGAAAAGCAGTACCTTGAGTAGTATTAACGATTATAGTGTGAAAGATAAAACAGTTTCTGCATATATTACTTTTCAAAAGTGTCCGCACTTTATTTTAACTGGAGTAGATGATACTCAGTATCCTATTGTGGAACTTGATATTTTATTTGAACAGGCACGCTTCCGATATTTTGATTTTGGATTTCAGGCTGAGATTCAGAAAGTTGGTGGTGATCCATTATTTAAAGGGTATCGATCATTACAAAAATCTAAAAAAATTACTACTGGGTTAGAAAAAGCCCTTCCTGTACTGGTTAAAAACACTGTCGATTTTTTAGATGGCAAGAGCACTCTTGTGTCTACAGCAAAAGAGGCCTTTCGAACACAAAAAGTTTGCATGCAATTAGTAACTACATAGTATGGCACATCTCGCACTTACAGGGGGGACACCTGTACGAACAAAGCTTTTCCCTCCCTACAACGTAATAGGATCTGAAGAAAAACATGCGGTAACCCGTGTGTTAGATTCTGGTGTATTATCTAAATATTTAGGCTGTTGGGACGATGATTTTTATGGGGGGCAAGAGGTTCAATTATTGGAAAAAGAATGGGCAGCATATTTTGGCGTCAAGCATGCTATTGCTGTAAATTCATGTACCTCTGGGCTTATTTGTGCTGTTGGAGCTATCGGTATCGAAGCAGGTGACGAGGTGATTGTTTCTCCATATACTATGTCTGCCTCAGCAACAGCTCCTTTATGGTATGGTGGTATTCCTATTTTTGCAGATATTGATGCTGACACTTTTTGTCTTGATCCAAAATCAGTTGAAAAAAATATTACTCCATATACGAAGGCAATACTTGCTGTTGATATTTTTGGGCATCCATATCCCGCAGATGAAATAAACGAAATAGCTAAAAAACATAATCTTATAGTTATAGAAGATTGTGCTCAAGCACCAGGTGCACGGTATAAGAATTCATTTGCTGGTACACTTGGTGATATTGGAGTGTATTCTCTTAACTATCATAAACATATACACACTGGTGAAGGAGGTATTGTTGTTACGGATAACGATACTATTGCAGAACGTGTACGATTAATACGAAATCACGCGGAAGCCGTTGTTTGGGACGCAAGCATAACTGATTATACCAATATGGTCGGTCAGAATTATCGTTTAACAGAGATACAGGCAGCTATGGCGAGGGAACAATTAAAAAAATTAGCATCACTCAATACAGAACGAATAAAAAACAGTGAATATCTTGCAGAAAAGCTCGGTGATATCCCTGGTATCACCTTCGCACAACCAAAAGATAATTGTTCACATGTATATTATCAGCAACCATTTATTATAGATGAGGAAATATTAGGCATTGATAGATTGTCATTTATTCGTGCACTACAGGCTGAATTGCCTGCAAGCGAAAAGCGTGAAACTGAAGGTCCTTTGGTAAGTTTTGGATATGTACAACCATTATATCTGCTACCACTTTTTCAAGAAAAAATTGCATTTGGTACTAAAGGATATCCATTTAACACAGCACATCGTACTCTCGATTACACAAAAGGGATTTGTCCCGTTGCTGAGAAATTGCACGAGAAAGAGTTGTGTTTACATGAGTTAATGCGGCCAGGTATGTCGCAGTCAGATTTAGATGATGTGGTTTCAGCCTTTAAAAAAGTATATCAGTACAGAGAGGAGATAGTATCATGAAAAAGGGTAAGCAGCATATACTTGTTGTGTGTCATGATGCAGGCGGGGCTGAAGTAGTATCAGCATATGTTAAAAAACATGCAGATATATACATTCCTACGTGTGTTGTTGATGGACCAGCAAAAAAAATTTTTAAAAGAAAAGGATTATCAACCTATTGTATCTCTGTATCAAAGGGAAAAAAAATAAAACAGAACAATACCTATACTATGCTTTTGTGTGGTACCAGTGGTGCATCAAACCTCGAACGCGATTTTATACTTGCCGCACAACGAGTAGGTTTGCGAAGTGTTGCGTATCTCGATCACTGGGTGAATTATAGAGAGCGCTTTGGCTATCCTCATGCACACTGGAAAAAGAACCTTCCTCATGAATTGTGGGTGGGAGATACCGCAGCATATGCACGAGCTCAAAAGGAATTTAAAAATAGCAAGATCGTATTAGTGCCCAACGAATATTACAAAGAAATTAAAAAAGAATATACTGAGAGAAAAAAAATACAACAATCTAAAGGTACTATCTTATTTATCAGTGAACCAATGCATGCCGCACGTGTTGCTTTTCATAAGCGTACCAGTGCTATTGATGAATATGTTATTTTGGAGAACATATTGAAGTATCTTGCAAAACAAAAGAAAAAAGAAACCCTTGTTATTGCGTATCATCCTTCTGAAAAAAAGGATAAATATGATGATATTATTAAAAAATTTAAACCCGTCGTTACCATACAAAAACAAAGTAAGGATAGAATATCGGATCTTATTGATGCACGTCTCGTTATTGGGATACAAAGCATGGCTTTGGTGATTGCACTTATGTGTGGAAAAAAAGTTGTAAGTTATTTTCCTCGAGTAAAAAAATCATTCCCTTTACCATATCCAAAAATTAAAAGAATAACTTCGTTATCAGCATTACCACTGTAATATGAAAAAAACATTTACCAAAAGCAATCAATTGTTAAAAAAGGCGATGCGCATAATTCCTTTAGGCACACAAACATCAAGCAAGAGTTATTTGTTGTACGTAAAAAAACAAGCGCCGCTTTTTATTACACAGGGGAAGGGCGCTCATGTGTGGGATGTCGATGGCAATCGGTACGTCGATTTAATTAATAGCATGACTGCCGTTGTTTTAGGTTATCAATATCCAGCTGTAGATGCCGCAATACAAAAGCAATTGAAAAAAGGTATTACGTTTTCATTAGCTTCTCCTTTGGAATATGAATTGTCTCAATTGTTAATACAACACATTCCGTGTGCAGAAATGGTTCGTTTTGGTAAGAATGGTTCAGATGTGACGACCGCAGCTGTTCGAGTAGCCAGAGGATATACCGGGAGAGACCACATTGCGTACTGTGGCCATCATGGATGGCATGACTGGTTTATTGGAGGAACACCAAAAAAATTAGGAGTACCAAAGGCTACTCAAAAACTAACGCATCAGTTTACCTATAATGATATCGCGTCATTAGAGAAAATATTTTTAAAGAACAAAAATAAAGTAGCTGCTGTTATTATGGAGCCAATGAGTTATGAAGATCCAAAACCCGGCTTTCTCCCGGCTGTTAAGAAACTTGCACACAAGCATGGTGCATTACTTATATTTGATGAAGTTATTACTGGTTTTAGGTTTTCAATGGGAGGTGCACAAAAATTATTTAAGGTAACTCCTGACTTAGCAACTTTTGGAAAAGCAATGGCAAATGGTATGCCTCTTGCTGCTCTTGTTGGAAAACGTGCCTACATGAAGAAGATAGAAGAATTATTTATTTCTTCAACCTTTGGTGGTGAAACACTTTCTTTAGCTGCATCTATTGCAACCATACACGAGCTTGCCTCAAAAAAAGTTATAGATACTCTTTGGAAAAAGGGGAAATATCTGCAGGACAAAACAAATGATCTGTTAAAGAAACATAACCTGCATTCTATTATGCACGTAAAAGGGAAACCATGTTGGCAAGTGTTTAGTATGCATGGATACAAACAGTATTCTGATTTGCAGATTAAAACTTACATACAGCAAGAATTATTGCAAGAAGGTTTTTTATGGTACGGACAACACGCAATGAGTTTCTCTCATACTCACAAAGACATTGATAGACTTATACAAACATATGCGCGCATATTTGAGACGTTACGAACATTACTTGATGAATCCCGTTTGGAAAAAGCATTGAAGGGTAAACCAATACAAGATGTTTTTAAAATCAGAAAGACTTAAATATATGCTTACTTCAAAAGAAAAAGTACTTGCAATTATTATTGCACGCGGTGGATCAAAATCTATTCCGCGTAAAAATGTTTTACCATTACACGGTAAACCTCTTATAGCTTGGCCGATTGATTTAGCACATTCAGTTTCGAGGATAGATCGGGTTGTCGTATCAACAGATGATGATGAAATAATGAATATTGCCAAGGAACATGGAGCTGAGGTTCCTTTTAAGCGACCTGCAGAGCTTGCTACAGATGAAGTACCAACACTCCCTGTTATCCAGCATGCGCTTGCATATTTGGCTCGCACTGAAGACTATAAACCAGATATTGTGCTACTGTTATATCCAACCGCACCATTTTTAAGAAAAGAAAGAATAGATGAAGCTTTGGACTTATTTGAAAATACCGACTGTAATAGTGTGATAAGTGTGGTTAAAGATTGGGGACAATTTTGGAAAAAGGAACATGACACGTACACTGTGTTGCATCCAAAAGAACGAGTGAATAGACAACAGTTTGATCCACTCTATAAAGAAGATGGGGCAATATATTTTAATAGATACGAAGTATTAATGGATAGCAATACAATAGTTGATGACAATAATGTGGCCTTTATCGTTATGGAAGAAGATGAAAACATAGATATAGATGAGCCATTAGATTTTAAAAAAGCAGAAGAAAAAAATATATGAAACATATCACCATACAAACGCCAAAAGGAAAAAGAAAAATTGGTCCAGGAGAACCGACGTTTATCATAGCTGAAATGTCAGGTAATCATAACCATTCTTTTGCTCGAGCAAAAAAAATTATCGATGCTTCGATACGAGCAGGAGCAGATGCAATTAAATTGCAAACGTATACTGCAGATACGCTAACCATGGACTCAAATAACAAATATTTTCAAGTTAAAACAGGGAATAGTTGGAATGGAGAAACCTTATATAGCTTGTACAAGCAGGCATATACTCCTTGGGAATGGCAAAAAAAGTTAAAGGAATACGCCGAAAAAAAAGGCGTCATGGTATTCTCTACACCTTTTGACAATACTGCTGTTGATTTTTTGGAAACGTTAGATGTTCAATTATATAAAGTTTCTTCATTTGAAATTATTGATATTCCATTACTTGAGCGAATAGGTAAAACAAAAAAACCAGTTATTATCTCACGCGGAGCTGCAACTGCTTCAGAGATAACCCGAGCATTAAAAACACTTCGTGCAGCTGGTTCAAAAGACATTGCTGTATTGCATTGCGTAAGTTCATATCCAGCAGATCCAAAGGAAATGAATCTTGCTACAGTACCAGATATTGCACGAAAATTTGATGTTGTTTCAGGTTTGTCAGACCATACGCTTGGAGTAAGTGTTTCTGTTGCTGCAGTAGCGTTAGGAGCTTCTATCATTGAAAAGCATGTAACCTTGAGACGATCTGATGGTGGTCCAGATGGATCTTTTTCTCTTGAACCAGAAGAATTAACAGATTTAGTTACTTCAGTACGCGAGGTTGAACAAGCGATAGGTAAGCCAACCTACACTATTACGAAAGAAGAAAAAGTGATTTCAATATTCAAAAAATCTATATTTGTGGTTAAAGATATTCAAAAAGGAGATACCTTTACGGCTGAGAATATTCGAGTGATTCGCCCTGGTTATGGATTAGAACCAAAATATTACAAAAGCATGATTGGTAAAAAAGCACGTAAGGCAATTAAAGCGGGAACACCGCTTACACGTGCACTTGTTATATAAGCATATATGTCTATCGCTACCGTACGTAACATTCAAAAGAGTGATGCTCGTCGAGTTTGGGAAATAAGAAACCATCCAGAAGTTCGAAAGTTTTCGGGTTCTCAAGACGTGATTTCTTTTGAAAATCATAGTACCTGGTTTTCAAAAAAATATTTCACAGAGCAGGACAATCATTGTTACGTACTTTGTGATGAGCATGCACAGGTTATTGGGTATTGTCGATTTGATGCTGATGCAGACGGATATCTTGTATCTATAGCCATAGATCCAGCTTTTCATGGTAAAGGTCTTGGAACATATATATTACAAACAGCTTTGCATCAGTTACAGACACAAAAGCCAATATATGCAGACGTGAATAAAAACAATGCCCCTTCATTTTCTTTATTTAAAAAATTTCATTTTATAATTGAAAAGGAAGATGCCCACACCTATTACATGAAATATATCGAAAAGAAAACAAAGACTATTTTTATAGCTATTACACGTTCGTTTATCACACGTAATATATTACGATCAGGTACGCTTACGTTATTGAAAAAGGCTGGATATCGAGTTGTCATTTTTTTTGATGCACCTACCATACCTCAATATATACGAGATGAATTTGAAGACAGCATGATTACCGTTATTCCTTTGAAAATCCATGTCAGTAGAATGCATGTGTTATACATCATGCTGAACAGGTATCTAGTGTTTACAAAAAATACTAAAACATACTTCTATTTTGGTATGACTTCAAAAGATAGAAGATTATATAGAGAAGGGGATAGGCCTAAACGTCCGTTTGTTCGCACCTGGATACGATATACTCTTGCTCGTATTCTCAGTCGTTTCCGTGTATTAAAAATACTATTTCGGTATGTTGATGAACATTTTTTCAAGGAAAGAAATGCCGAGATTCAAAAATATTTTAATACCTATAAACCTGATTTAGTTTTCTCTACATCAGTGCTCTCAGGTTTAGATGTTGCTCTCATGAAAGAAGCAAAACGCAGACATGTTCCTACGGTAGCATTGCCAAAAACATGGGATAATCTTACTAATTTGTATTATCGTTTTGTGCCTGATCATTTTGTTGTATACAATAGTCGCACAGAAGAAGCTGCTCATCGGGTGCAACACATTCCAAAAGAAAGAATTCATATTGTTGGCATGCCTCATTTTGATTGGTATGCAAAAAAAGATGTCATCATTGCACGAGAAGAACATCTCAAGTCAAAAGGGTTGGATCCTGCACTCCCCGTACTTTTTTATGGGTCTTCTGGTATTTGGTCTACCAGTGATAATAAGCTGGCAACACTGCTCTATACCTGGATACAAAATAATGAACTAGCAAAGCCATGTCAGTTATTGGTACGTCCTCATTTTAGTAACTGCAAGGATGATACCTTTAAAAATTTTAAGGGTAAACCAGGAATTGCGGTTGATACGTATCGTATCACTGATTTTCTCATTGATAGTTGGGATCAGTCCGTTGAAGAAACAATAGATTTTACTAATTCCGTGTATCATTGCGCTATTATGATTAACCTTGCTTCTTCTTTAGCTCTTGATGCTGCTTGTTGTGATCGCCCTATTATTAATCCTAGTTTTGGTTGTTCGTATATTGGAGGAAAGGATGTCACAGAAGAACATCACTATGGAACAGATCATTATGGATGGGTATTAGAAACACAAGCAACCGCTGTCGCACATTCAGAAAAAGAATTAAAGGATCACATTAATACCTATCTTTGTCATCCTGAAACAAAATCAGCAGAAAGGGAAACCTTACGAAAAGAGTTGTGCTATAAGGTTGATGGAAAATCATCTGAACGATTAGTAACTGTATTACAAAACGTACTAGAAAAAAAATATGTATAAACAAAAGAAAATAGTAGCCATTATCCCTGCACGAGGAGGATCAAAGCGTGTTCCTAGAAAAAATATCAGAATGATACAGGGTAAGCCTCTGATTGCCTATACTATCGAACGAGCACTGTCGTGTGGCGTATTTGATAAAGTTGTTGTATCAACCGAAGATCCTGCCATTGCAAAAATTGCACAAAAGTACGGTGCTGAAGTTCCTTTTCTTCGTCCTAAAAAACTTGCAACAGATACGGCTGTTGGATGGAAAGTTTTACAACATGTGATTACTGCATTAAAAAAGGAATGTGATTATGTACCCGATTTTGCTGTTAGTTTATCTGTATGTTCACCATTGCGAAATACACATGATATAAAAAAGTGTGTTGATACGTTTATAAACAAAAAGGCAGATTTTGTTCGTAGCGCGGTAAAAGCTCAAGGAAACCCATATTTTAATATGGTTGAAGTTATCAATGGCACTGTCTCTTTAGTAAAAAAACCCGTACAGACTATTACGCGTAGCCAAAAAGCTCCAGAAGTATTTGTGGTGAATGATTCAATAAATGTGTTTAGCTTACCCTTTTTATTTTCACATGATGTGGTGACCTATACTACCAAGACACATATTGTTGAAATGCCCCGAGATCGTTCTATAGATATAGATGAAGAGATAGATGTTAAAGTAGCTGAATTGTTGCTAAAGTTAGGTAAAAAAGGTTGACAAATTGTATAAAAAATTATAAAATGTAAGGTCATAACACCCCGTTATGTATGGCAAAAATAGAGGAAAAAAACAATAAAAAAGTGTATATTGTGCACGGTGTAGACACCGAGGGGCCTTTATACGAATCGCTTGAAGCAACATTCGAAAGAATTGCTGCTATTTTTGATATTCATGACATTCAGCCAACAGAAGAAAATCTTAAAAAATTACAAAATAAAGAAATAGATTTACAAGGAAAAGAAGAAGCTGTATCAAAAACACTCGCTCCACATTTGTTAGCCTATAATGATAGTTGGGAAAAAATAGATACTATGCTTGACCGGTGTACTGCGGAGTCATTTAGAAAAAAATATCCTGACTCAAACGGAAATGGTTGGGTGTATAATTGGCACTGTGTTGACCATGTGGGATACGATAAAAATCCACGTAAGCGAAAAATCGGTATCCATACTATTTTTGACCACTATACCGAAGCTTTGAAGAAGCGATATGCACCACATGATGCTATTCATTGGCATTTTCATCCAATGTCTCCATACAAGGAAGCTCATAAAAGTGCAACCTCATATACGAATTCGCCTCATCTATATGAAATTATATGTCGACGCATTATAGAAAGAAAGTGGTTCCCCTTGGTTCATAGGGCAGGATTTCATAGTGAGCGACCTGATAGCCATTGGTTTTTAGAGCAATGGATACCTTTTGATATTTCAAATTTATCATACGATGCGGATGATACCACACGTGATCAAAATGATTTAGTAGCTGGTCGTTTTGGTGATTGGCGAAGAGCTCCAAAAGATTGGTCAATATATCATCCTTCCCATGATGATTATCAAAAACCCGGAAATTGTCGTCGATGGATTGGGCGGATTTTAAATTTAGAAACACGATTTGCAAATATTACTGAAACGGAAATTGAAAAAGCTTTTAAACGTGCTTCAATGGGGAATCAAACATTACTTGGCATAACAAATCACGATTTTAGAGATATTGCTTCTGAGGTTGATACATTTAGAAAAATGCTTGTAACCGTTGCACAAAAATTTCCAGAGGTGTCCTTTGTATATAGTGAAGCAAAAGATGCTTTTCAAAAGGTACTTGATCTCAATACTGGGCGAGATGCAAATTTAGAATTATCTACAACTATAGAAAAACATGATTCAAGTATTGTTTTACATGTGCGCACCCTAAATGGAAAAGTATTTGGGCCCCAACCTTTTCTTGCCATACACACAAAAGACGATAGATATATACATGACAATTTTGACTTTGGTACTGATGGAAAAAGTTGGTCATATGTGTTTGATCAAGAATCAATACATGCCGATGACGTAAAAACAATAGGCGTCGCTGCAAATGATGCTTTTGGTAATCAATATATTAATGTAATGCATATATGAAATTATTTATAACAGGAGTATTTCGTACCGGTACAACTTTGCTCACACAAATGTTACGACAAAGTAATGAAATTTCGCTCACCTATGATGCGTTGAATTTTATGCGCTTTGGTTGGCAACGCTATGGAAAAGATGGTCTCACTCTTGATGCGGCAAAACAGCTCGGAAAAGATTTTTACCAAAGACTCAATGACCGCGAGATCGTGCAAGGCTTTGATTTAGAAAAGTATACGAAAGAAGTAGAAGCTTTGGAAAATATACGATATGCAGATGTCTACGATATTATTATGCGTATGTATGTAGGAAACGAACATTGGGGAGAGAAAACAGTTCTTGAGTGGCGAAATGCATCATCAGTTATTAACATGTTTGATGATATGTATGTGTTACATGTTGTTCGTGATCCTCGAGATGTTTTAGTTTCTTGGAAAAAATATACCAATGCTCCAGGTGTAGATTATTTAGATGTTATTGGGAACAATTTTGATTCAATGCAACATGCTCAAGTAAATCAAAAAAAATATCCTCAGAAATATTACGTTGTTCGTTATGAAGATCTTATTGCACATCCAGAAGAAGAAATGAAAAAAATATGTGCACATATTGGAATGACGTACACAAAAGAAATGCTTGATGTTGATCGTTTTAAAAAGAAGATAGAGGAACAAGGTGCGTGGACAACCAATAGTAGCTTTACTCAAAGCATGCAAGGTATTTCAAACGAGTCTATTGAACGATGGAAAGAGCACATGAGTAGAGAAGAGTTATATTTATGTGAACATATACTTGGGGAGAGCATGGAACAGTATACGTACAAACGTTCAGATACTGTGTGGACATTTCGGGATGCATATAATGCTTTTGCATTGTTACAACAATCTCCCTTAGCGTATGGCGGTGTGCTCAATATTATTCATAATAATGAAGGTGTTGAACGATATCCAACAAACCCTTTAGATAGTGCAACGTGGGATACACAAACAGCAAAATATTAAATACATATGGTTAAAAATATAATATTAATCGGTGCAGGAGAATCTTCTGGAGAAGCTGAATGGCTGATCGAAGCCTGCAATAAAAAAGAAAAACAATATTATTTTCTTGGTTTTGTTGATGATACTAATACAGGCAACAAGATTCTTGGTACCACGGATTGGTTAATACAAGAAAAAGAACGTTTAGAAAAAGAGCATGGACCAATATATCTTGCTTGTACCATTGGTAATACTGCAATACGCAAAATGTTGTGCACAAAGTTAGAAAAAAAATATCCTTTTGCCACATTAATTCATCCGGATGCTTTGGTCCATGCAAGTGCTCGCATAGGAGATGGGGTTATCATACTCTCTGGATGTACTGTTTCAATACATACTACTGTCGAAAAACATGTATATCTAAATTTTGATGTACTACTTGCTCATGACTGTGTGGTAGGTGCATATAGTAATCTTTCCCCAAAAACAAGTCTTATGGGTGGTGTTATTGTTGGTGAAGGAAATCATTTTGGAGCGAGTGTTGTTGCTATTCCGCATACCAAAGTAGGTGATAATAACATTTTTGGTGCGGGCTGTGTCATTACAAAAGATTTTGAGTCACAAGCTACAATTGTTGGCGTGCCTGCAAAGGTTATCAAAAAACATAATACATAAGGTATATGAAAGACACAGCAATTGAAAAATATATATATCATCCATCAACCCCACTTAAAAAAGTGATTGATGATTTATATAGGAAGAAAATTGACATCTGTTTAGTGAGTAAAGAACAGTACATCATCGATGGTATTATAACTTTTGGTGATATAAAGAAAGCAGTGATAGATGGTTTTGACCCTGAGTCATCAATAGCAGAAATAATGAATACAGAATTTTTGTCTGCATCTGAAACCCTTTCAGAAAGTGAAATAGTATTATTGCATAAAAAAGCAGGTAAAAAAATAAGAAGAATTCCTATTTTAAATGATGAACGCAAACTCATTGCAGTATACCCCAAACCTACTGATGATAACCTGCATAAAACAGTTTTGGTTACAGGTGGTGCAGGATATGTTGGTTCTATTGTGTGCCGCAAATTATTAGATAAAGGATACCATGTGATAATTCTTGATACCCTTATGTTTGGTAAGGCATCTATTGAAGATATTTTGAACAACGATAGAGTCACGCTTATTGAAGGAGATATCAGTAATATTAATCATCTCATACAATCGGTTAAACATGTCGATGCTGTTATTCATCTTGCCGGTATTGTTGGTGACCCCGCATCTGCATTAGATCCACTATATACCATGGAAGGTAATTTCTTTTCTACACAAGCACTTATTGAGTTGTGTAAATACTATCAGGTCTCACGATTTGTTTTTGCATCATCCTGTAGTGTATATGGAGCAAGTGATAATACACTTACTGAAAGTAGCGAACTTAATCCTGTTTCATTGTATGCTCGAACAAAAATTCATGCAGAAAATGAATTGCTTAAAGTGAATAGTGATTTTTTCCATCCTGTCGTTTTAAGATTTGGTACCTTGTATGGTTTATCTCCACGTATGCGTTTTGATTTAGTAGCAAATACTATGGCCGCACATGGTTTCTTCAAAAAAGAAGTAACTGTTATGGGAGGTGATCAGTGGCGTCCGCTATTACATGTGAGTGATGCTGCTGAGGCATGTGTTACTGTTTTAGAAAGTCCACTTTCAGTTATTGATAAGCAGATTTTTAACGTTGGATCAGATTATCAAAATTTTCAGCTTATTGACATCGCACGATCAGTGCAAAAACACATTCCAGATGCAATTATTACAGAGAAAAAAGACTCTGGAGATAAGAGAAATTATCAAGTTTCATTTAATAAAATAACACAAGCACTTTCTTTTAAAACTGAAATTGATTTAGATGCTGGAATTGGTGAAATGGTAGAAAAAATGAAACAAGGTTCTTTTGCAGATTACCAGGAACCTAAGTATAGTAATTTTTTGTCATTGCGTGAGTCAATTAGCATTGAGTAACACATATATGACTGTCCATAAAAGAAAAACAATTTTAATAACCGGAGGAACTGGTTTTATTGGATCAGCACTTATCTTACAATTACAGCATTCGTATAATATTATTTGTTTAAGTCGTTCTACAAAAAATACTGTTTTAAAAAAAAATACGAATAAAAGCGTAACGTATGTAACAGGGGACTTGAACGATACAAAATTACTTGCTCGTATTATAAAAAAAACCGACATGGTTATTCACTGTGCCGGAGGAGGGGGGGATGCCGCTTGCGAAACCGATCCTTTGTGGGCATATGATACGTATATTCGTGGAACCAAGCAGCTCATTGATTGTGCAAAGCAATATGGCATTAGCAAATTTATTCTTGCATCAAGTTATTTGGTGTATGGGTCTCAACAAAAACAGCAACACAAAATCAGGGAAACAAATGGGTGTCATCCTGATAGTGCATACACAACATTGAAAACTATCGGTGAGCATCTCCTCGAAACGAGTACCGTGCCCTATGTCATACTTCGACTTGCAAATGTATATGGGTACAACTCGACACAGCAAATTCCGAATGCTGGCGCACTATATAATTTTATACAGGCATGTGTACACAAGGGTCATATGAACATTCTTGGTTCGGGGACACACTATATTGATTATGTACACATACAGGATGTGGTAGATGTTGTTGAGCGTGTGGTGTCATCGAAACATGCCAATGAGATATATAATATTGGGAGTGGTGATCCTCTTACTATTTCCTCCCTTGCAAAAAAAGTTCAATCAATAGGCAGTATATTTTTTAAACGAGTGACACCTATCAAAAAAATTTATAATAAAAAAAATGTGCGCACACACACTCCTATCATGAATATTCAAAAAGCATATACCCATTTCAAATGGAAACCTAACGTATCACTTGATGCCGGTATTCGGGAGTTATGTGAACATCATACATAATATGGCTATCGTTTCTATACATCAACCAGCATACATCCCATGGCTTGGCTACTTTCATAAAATCAGCCAAAGCGATATTCATATTTTTTATGATGATGCTTTATATAGTAAAAATAATTTATTTAATCGTAACAAGATAAAAAACCAAGAAGAGGCGCAATGGCTTACCATTCCGGTAACGGCACATCTTGACACCCCACTTAATAAGGTGGAAATGCAGACATCTACTCCTTGGCAAAAAAAACATTGGAAAGCTATTGTAAGTAATTATAGCAAGGCTCCATATTTTGATGAATATAAAGATTTTTTTGAACCGTTTTATCATACTGAGTATCGGTATTTATCTGAATTAACCATGCACATGAATCAATCAATATGTGAATTACTTGATATACCTGTTGACTTTGTTTCTTCTTCGGAACTAAATGTCTCTGGTACCAGCAATGAAAAACTTATTGATATGTGTAACGCTGTTCATGCTGATACATATTTAAGCGGTAAGGGGGCTATTGATAGTGATGCTAATGCCCATGGAAAACCTTATTTGGATACAGATATGTTTCATAAAGCAGGTATTGCGGTAGAAGTGCAACAATTCGAATATCCCACATATGCACAAATGGGTGATTCCTTTGTCCCATATCTTTCAATTATTGATACACTGTTTAATTGTGGATCATCAATAAAAAAATATATAACTAAACAGTAGTTTTTATATGATACCTTTAACACGTCCAACAATGCCATCAATGAAGGCAATTTCAAAAAAAATTAAAACCGTTTTAGAAAGCGGGATGCTTACTAATGGTGAACAGGTGAAAGAATTCGAAAAATCCTGTTCAAAATATCTTGGAGTATCTCACACGGTAGCTGTTTCAAGTGGTACAGCAGCTTTGATGCTTTCTGCAAAATGTCTAGGTTTAGAAGGAGAGGTTATTGTCCCCAGTTTTACTTTTACATCAAGTGCACATGCCATGGTATGGAATAATCTAAAGCCAGTATTTGCTGATATTGATCCACATACATTTAATATTGATCCTAAGAGTATTGAGAAAAAAATAACGAAAAAAACAAGTGCTATTGTTGCAACACATGTATTTGGTAATCCATGTGACATTAGCGCAATACAAAAAATAGCAAAAAAATATAATATTAAAGTTGTGTACGATGCTGCACATGCTTTTGGAGCAACCTATCATAATACCTCTGTTGCTGCATATGGCGATACCTCTATTTTTAGTTTTACCCCGACGAAAGTACTTTCAACAGCAGAAGGCGGATTAGTTGTCGCAAAAAATAAAAAAATAGCGCATCTGGTTTCTCTTGGTAGAAATAATGGAGATAGCTTTAATAGAGAAGAAGAGTTTTTAGGCATAACAGCCCGTATGAGTGAATTGAGTGCGATACTTGGGGTGGCTGCTCTTCGTGATTTTAAAAAGTCATTTGAGCGAAGAAAAAAAATGGTTGCCCTCTATCACAAATTATTAGCAACGGTCCCTGGTATTTCTTTTCAAAAAATATTACCTCGTGCACAATCGGCTCATAAAGAAATGGCAATTATTATTAATGAAAAGGAATATGGAAAATCGCGAGATGCCTTATTACAAGAACTCGGTAAAAAAGGTATTCAGGCTAAAGTATATTTTGATCCACCGTTACATAAAAAAAAGGTTTATCGAGCATATACACACATGCCACTGCCGCATACAGAATTTGTGAGCAAACATATTATGAGTCTTCCTTTATATTCACATATGCCCAAAAAAGAGGTTACTGAGGTGTGTACCGTTATTAAAAATTTTGCGAGTTAGTATGAAAAAAGTAAAAAATATTGTAGTAGTAACTGGTTCAAGAGCTGAATACGGCATCTTGAAGCCATTGCTCAAAAAATTACAGCTCAGCAAAGATTTTAACATACAAGTAATCGTATGTGGTATGCATCTGCTTAAACATTTCGGACATACCATTGATGAAATTAAAAAGGATGGATTTCCTATCGCAAAAAAAATAGATATGTATCGTGGGAACAAGAATACTCCAACGTATCTTGGTCAAGGCCTTGGAAATGGTATCACCCTCTTTTCTCAGGCATTATCAAAAATGGATATTGATATGGTTTTAGTATTTGGTGATAGATTAGAATCCTTAGCCGCAACACTTGCATCTGCTATACTACATATTCCGGTGGGTCATATTCATGGGGGAGATAAAACCGATAGTGGACATATCGATGAAAGTACCAGACATGCAATAGCTCGGTATAGTAATATTCATTTTGCACCAACAAAAAATGCCGCGCAGCGTTTAATCCGTATGGGAGAAGAACGATTTCGTGTACATATGGTTGGAACATTAAGTATTGATGCCTTAAAAGAAGTACGAACAATTTCAAAAAAAGTACTTTGTGAGCAATTACACCTTGATGCTGAAAAAGAAATTATGGTCTGTCTCTTTCACCCATTGCCTTTAGAAGTTGAGAACATGGAGAATCAAGCAAAAGAGATATGCGCAGCTCTTACCACATTACAAAAACAAACGATTATTATTTATCCTAATAATGATGAGGGAAGTGATGGTATCATAAAAGAAATTGAAAAACTTAAGAAGCTACCATACGTGCACGTATATAAAAGTTTATCTAGTGAACAATACATTAATGTGTTGAGGAATGCAGATGTGCTTATTGGGAATTCATCAAGTGGTATTATTGAAGCACCTACATTAGGATTACCCGTTGTTAATGTCGGTTCTCGAAATATTGGAAGAGAACATGGTACAAACATACTTTTTACAGATCCGAAAAAGGCATCAATTAAAAAAGCAATTGAAAAAGCGCTACATGATAAAAAATTTATTTCTGCAGTAAAAAAATCAAAAAACCCCTATGGCGGAGGGCATACCGCTGATACCATTATTAACATATTGCGAGCAGTCGATCTCGATAGTAAGAAATTAATGCTCAAGAAAATAACCTACTAATATTATGAACATTCTCGTTATTGCACCCCACCCAGATGATGAAGTGCTTGGTTGTGGGGGAACTATAGCCTACCACACACAAAAAGGAGATACCGTCCATGTTTGTTTTGCAACAAAAGCATATACTCCAGATTGGAGTGAATCGTATATCGAACATCGTGCAACAGAAATTAAAAATGCACATGCGTTACTAGGCATTGCCCAAGCTCACTATCTTGATTTCCCAACAGTAAAACTTGACACTATTCCACAAAAAGAAATAAATGATGCTCTTGCTCGCGTAGTGTCAGAAGTAGCGCCAGAGGTAGTATATCTTCCACACGCAGGAGACATGCATAGAGATCATACGATTATGTACCATGCAGGACTTGTTGTAACACGACCATCTTCTCAATCATCTGTTAAAAAAGTACTTTGTTATGAAACAGTTTCAGAAACAGAATGGGATCCAACAAGCATTCCGTTTAGAGCACAATGTTATCAAAATATCGAACAATATCTCGATATAAAAATTAAAGCTATGCAAGCATATGATAGTGAATTAAAAGCATCCCCACATCCTCGTTCTGTTGAAGTGCTTGAAGCATTGGCTCGCAAGAGGGGTTCTGAATCAAACATGCATGCAGCAGAAGCATTTATGCTTGTTCGAGAAATTCAAAAGTAGTGAGTGTATAACAGATATGTCGACACAGGAAAAATTTATTTTATGGTTCACTGGTTTATCCGCTTCTGGGAAAACCACCATTGCCAAAGCAGTTCAGCAAGAGTTAACACAACGCGGTATGCAGACATACCATCTTGATGGTGATGAAGTTCGTGCACGGGCAAAGGAGCATTTTGGTTTTACTCAAGAAGGACGTGATAAAAATATTCAAGCAGCTATTACCTATGCTAAAGAATATCAAGATCAAGGATATGTTGTTGTTGCTAGTTTTATTTCTCCCTATGCACATCATCGCATGTGGGGAAAAAATACGTTATACAATTTTATAGAAGTATTTGTTGATTGTCCTCTTTCTGTATGCGAACAACGTGATCCAAAAGGATTGTATAAAAAAGCACATGCTGGTGAAGTAGCTTTTTTTACCGGCATATCAGATCCCTATGAAGAACCAACAAACCCAGATATTCACCTTAAGACAGATAGTACATCAAAAGATGATTGTATTAAAACAGTCCTGACCTACTTAGAAGAACATAATTTTATTGCATAGACCCATGTCGCATATTTCATACCTACAAACATTAGAAGCAGAAAGTATACATATTATTCGGGAAGCAGTTGCCGAATTTAAAAACATGGGAATGTTTTATTCCATAGGAAAAGATTCTCAGGTACTCCTTACCCTTGCCCAGAAAGCATTCTATCCAGCACCAATCCCTTTTCCATTAGTGCATATTGATACTGGCTTTAAATTCCCTGAAATGATTGCCTTCAGAGATGCATATATTAAGAAGATAGGTGCTGAACTTATTGTTCATAAAAATGAGGAACCTACCGCATTGCAGATGACCGCTGATCAAGCACACACGGATGAATATATATATTATAAAAAAACAAAACCATTACTGGAAGTAGTGAAAAAATATAATTTTGATGCAATGTTTGGTGGTGCGCGGAGAGAAGAAGAAAAATCCCGAGCAAAAGAACGAGTAATTTCAATCCGCAATCAACAAGGCTCATGGAATCCAAAAATGCAGCGACCAGAATTGTGGAATCTATATAATACCAAGCTTGGCGTAGGTGAGACTGCACGAGTATTCCCACTTTCTAATTGGACCGAGTTTGATATATGGCTCTATATCAAACAAGAAAATATTGATATTGTGCCCTTATACTTCGCACAAGAAATGGATGTAGTAAAAAGACATGGTGTATTGCTCCGTGTTGATACTCATGTCCAGCCACATGAAGGAGAAGAAGTGCAACATGGTATGTATCGGTATCGAACGCTTGGTTGCTCTCCATCAACTGGTGCAGTCCTATCACAGGCTACTTCATTGGATGATATACTTTTAGAAGTACAAAATGTACACACGTCAGAACGTGAAAATAGAGCCATTGATTATTCAAGTGATGCCTCAATGGAAATAAAGAAAAAAGATGGATATTTTTAATACTATGACAGATCAGAATAATACAACTCAGAAAAAGGAATTATTTAGAATTGCAATTTGTGGTAGTGTTGATGATGGGAAATCTACGCTTATTGGTCGTCTCTTTCATGATTGTGATGCTATTTTTCAAGACCATTTGCAAGCTATTCAAAAAACTAGTGCAAAAAAAGGAATGCAGGAAATAGATTTTTCTTTGCTTACGGATGGACTTTCAGCCGAAAGAGAACAAGGTATTACGATTGATGTTGCATATAAGTATCTCGATACGGTAGCAAAAAGAATTATCATTGCAGATGTACCTGGACATGAACAATACACACGTAATATGGCAACAGGTGCTTCGACTGCTGATATGGTGGTTATTTTACTTGATGCGCATCGTGGTGTAACCAAGCAATCAAAGAGACACGCATATGTGGCATCCTTACTTGGAATCAAACATATTGTGGTATGTGTAAATAAAATGGATGCAGTACAGTATGAAAAAAAGGTATTTGAAGAGATTGTTAATGAATTTACAACATATCTAAAAGGTATCACAGTACAGCAAGTTGATGTTATCCCGGTTTCTGCTTTGAAAGGTGATATGATTGTACAAAGAGGAGAACATCTTAACTGGTATGCTGGAAAGACGATATATGAAGTGTTTACCGAAACATCAGCTGTTGAGAATAATGATGCATTGAGAGTGCCCATCCAAACGGTTATACGTACAAAGGATTTTAGAGGGTATGCTGGTAGAGTATATGGTGGATCGATTGCTAAAGGGGATAGTGTTATGATACTTCCTTCAAAACAAGAAGCTCATGTTACTTCGCTTGCAATTGGTGAACATATGCAAGATGTAGTTGAAACATATCAATCTGTTACACTTACTTTGGATAAAGATATCGATGTGAGTCGTGGGGACATGATTGTTCATAGTGAAAATCAACCACACATAGGTAATACATTCACCGCTAGAATTTTTTGGTTGAGTGAACATCATGTAGATATACAAAAAACATATTTTATCAAGCAGGAATCAAAAAAAGGGAGATGTACCATAAATACTATTCTCCATGGTATTAATATTGATACAGGAAAACAAGAATCAATAGAAAAGCTCGAAACGAATGAAGTTGCTGAAGTTACTCTTACCACGAATGATACATGTGTTTTTGATACATATGTACAAAATAAATACACCGGAAGTTTTATATTAATTGACGAAGTGTCTGGAGACACTGTCGGTGCCGGAATAATCATGTAACATCTATGAAAAAAAATACATACATTGTTTGGAAAAAAAATAGCGATATTGAGTCAGAAAAGGGCTTTTTTGTACGGAGCTTACTTGCACAACATGCTTCAGAAAAAGGGTTTCGTGCAATCATTGATGAATATGTGTATATTTATCCTGAAAATATAAAAAAGACCCTCCAACTCATACCAGGGGCATGGGAATCATTTCATGGAGATGGCGTTGATCTTGGTGGTGGTGTCGGTTGTATTTCAGCAACAATTGCACTCAAAGATGAAGTTTCATCTATATACTGTGTTGAGTTTGTTGAGGATGTGGTAGCACTCTGCCAACCAATCGTCGCTCAAGAGGTGTTGCAAGAGCAAGCAACAAAAGTGATCCCGGTACTTGGTGATTTTGATAATCTTGAGTTACCAGATAACTCGCTTGATTTTGCTGTTACGTGGGACTCTATCCATCATTCCTATGACCCAATCAAAACATTACAAGAATGTCGACGTGTGTTAAAACCAGGAGCAAAACTCACCATTATTGATCGTGCACATAATAACAATACCCCTGATACAGAAATTGAACGAATGTTGAATGTAGTGTATGACGAAGCTTTTATTAAGCGAAACTATTTAGAAGAAGGGGTTACGATCATGCGTAAAGAGTTAGGAGAGCATGAATGGAGATTTAACGAGTTAGAACATTTTTTTGAAGCAAGTGGTTTTGCGCTACGTGAAACAATTGTTATAAAAACAGATACAGAAGAAAATAGATCGTTTACCAATGATAACAATGTTCCTGAGGTGTTTGTTCCATATACGTTAGGAGGATTTGGACATCGTAAGGTCGGCTTTTTACTTGAAGCAATTAAATAGTTATGTACAAACAGAAAAATATTCTTGCTATCATCCCTGCTCGAGGAGGCTCAAAAACTATTCTGAATAAGAATATTGTTAAATTGAATAAACAGCCGCTGCTTTCATATTCAATACAACAAGCAAAACAATCTAAATATATTGATCGTTTCATAGTTTCAAGTGATAGCGAAACCATCCTTACTGTTGCGAAAAAGTACGGTAGCGAAACTCTTTTGAGACCAAAAAAATTTGCACGAGATACATCAAAAATGGATGAAGCGTTGCATCATGTGCTTGTATCATTACATAAAAAAGAGGGGTATCAGCCAGATTTTATTGTACTCCTGCAACCCACAAGTCCTTTGAGATCAGTAGCAACTATCGATAAAGCAATTACATTATTTGTTACTCATGCCCGTTCATTTGATTCGCTTACGGCCGTGTGTGAACAAGATCCTAAAATTGGTACCATTACAAAAGGTGTATATCGTGCGATGAATAGAATGAATATGCAAAGGCAAGAACTTGCACCTTTATATAAGGAATGCGGCACGGTGTTTGTTTTCAAACCTGAACGTATTCTAAAAAAGAAAACATTGTATGGAAACAAAATTTTACCTTTTATCATACCGAGCAAAGAGGAAGCACTTGATATTAATGATGCCGATGATCTTACCCTTGCTCACTATTACATAACTTTATGAATGAACTACATATACATAATAGATTAATTGGAACAGGGCATGCCCCTTTTGTTATTGCTGAAATAGGTATTAATCACGAGGGTGATTTTGAAAAAGCAAAAAAAATGATAACAGATGCACATGCATCTGGAGCTGAGTGTGTGAAATTCCAATGTCATGTTATCGAAGATGAAATGATACCAGAAGCGCAACAGGTTATCCCTGGTAATGCAGACGAGTCCATTTGGAATATTATGAATAGATGTGCGTTATCAGAAGAGGAGGATATAAAACTTAAAGAATACACTGAAAGTCTTGGCATGATGTATCTATCTACACCTTTCTCACGTGCAGCCGCAGATAGATTAGAATCTATGGGGGTTGTTGCGTATAAGATAGGCTCTGGTGAATGTAATAATTACCCATTGATCGATCACATTGCATCATTTAAAAAGCCAATTATTTTGAGTACTGGGATGAACAATATTGAAATGGTGCAAAAGGCTGTGGAAATTTTAAGAAAACATAATACTCCATATGCATTATTACATTGTACATCAATGTATCCTACACCGTATAATAAAGTACGGCTTGGTGCTATTACTGATTTACAAAAACATTTCCCAGACGCTGTTATTGGATTAAGCGATCATTCACTTGGTAATTACACGTGCTTTGCCTCAATAGCACTTGGTGCTTCTATTCTTGAAAAACATTTTACCTCTGATAAATCTTGGCCAGGACCAGATGTTTCTATCTCAATTGATCCTGCTGAGTTGCAAGACTTAATTATTGGTTCCCAAGCAATCCATGCTTCTTTAGGCGGTACTAAAGATGTTCTTCCTGAAGAACAACCAACCATAGATTTTGCGTATGCCTGTGTAGTGACTACCGATGAAATAAAAAAAGGTGATATGTTTTCTAGAGAAAATATATGGGTAAAAAGACCAGGTACTGGTGAAATATATGCTGAGGAGTATACAAACATTCTTGGAAAGAAAGCAGCTCACGATATATCAAAAGATACATTATTGAAACGTAATGATATTGCGTAATACTATGGAAAAGAAAAAGATTATTTTTTTAACGGGGACTCGAGCAGATTTTGGTAAAATAAAATCCTTGTTATCTATTACTTCTCAATCCGAATTGTTTGATGTGCATATTTTTGTTACCGGTATGCATTTAAGTGAAAAATATGGCTACACAATGAATGAGATTAAAAAATGTGGTTTTGAGCAACTTCATCCATACACTAATGATATTGAATCAAGTGATTTAAGCACCATACTTGCAAGTACTATTAATGGGTTTAATGAGTGTGTTTCTAAACTTAATCCCGATTTAATAGTAGTGCATGGAGATAGAGTAGAAGCATTAGCTGGAGCATTAGTTGGATCTTTTAAAAATATTCTTGTTGCACATGTTGAGGGCGGAGAAGTCTCTGGAACTATTGATGAGCATATTCGACATGCGGTAAGCAAAATGTCACACACCCATTTTGTTGCAAATGAAGAAGCCATGCAAAGGCTCATACAAATGGGAGAACATACACATACGATACATGTTATCGGGTCACCTGATCTTGATATTATGAACTCAAAAGATTTACCGAGTCTCGAGCGAGGAAAGAAGAAGTACGAAATACCATTTAGCGAGTATGCAATTCTCATGTTTCATCCGGTAACATCAGAACTCGATAAGCTTGAAAACCAGTTACATAGTTTAATCGAAGCAGTTACCCTTTCTCATTTTCAGTATATTGTTATTTATCCCAATAGTGATCCTGGCTCCGATATGATATTAGATATGTACCATACACATTTCAATGATGCCAATCATTTTCGCATAATTCCATCCATTCGGTTTGAGTATTTTTTAACATTGATTAAACATGCACAATTTATAATCGGTAATTCAAGTGCTGGAATTAGAGAGGCTCCATTTTACGGTGTACCAAGTATTAATGTTGGGAGTCGTCAACATAACCGTCTCAAACCGGGAGTAACTACAAGTTGCGTACATGTTTCAAATGAAAAAAATGAGATACTTGAAAATATTAAAAAATGTATGAGTCAGAAACATGATTTTGAACAAAACAAATACTTTGGTACAGGAAATAGTGCCCAACATTTTTACGATATCATTACTACTGAGGCATTTTGGGAAAACAGTGTACAAAAATCTTTTGTTGATTTATACGAATAATGTATGACGATTTTTTTAACTATTTCAAAAGGACTTGTAGCACGCAATATTTTACAAAATGATTTTTATCGTTTAATAAAAGAACGTTTTGATTCAGTTGTTATTTTAACAACAGCTTCGCAGGATGATCGATTTATACAAGAATTTAGTGCTGAAAATGTTACGATACTCCCTCTTGAAAATACAAGAGAGACTTTTTTGGGGCGACTCATTAACAATATGAGTCGATACATTATTTATAATGGAAGAACCGAAATGATGAGCGCATATAATTATGATCGAAATCCTGAGGTTCCCTTTATCATATGGTATCCAAAATATATTTGTTTAAAGATGGTGTTTAAGCCACTTTCTAACATAAAGATTATCCGAAGGATTCTTCAGTGGATTGATGTTCATTGTTTACAAAAAGATATAGTAAAAAAATATCAAAAGTGTATACAAAAATATCGTCCCGATATTATTTTTGCAACAAGTATTGTTGATGATACCGAAGCAGCTCTTATTAAGGCAGCAAAAAAGGAAAAGGTAAAAACTATAGCAATGGTAAAGAGTTGGGATAATTTTTCAAAAAAATATTTTAGCGTGAAATCTGATGTATTTGCTGTGTGGAATCAATTTATGTTACGCCAAGCCATACATTTGCAAGATTATGAACAAGACCACGTAAAGATAGTTGGCATTCCTCAGTTTGATTACTATGTTGACACATCTCGATTAGAAAGTCGTGAAGCATTTTGCAAGAGAGTAGGGCTTGATCCAGAAAAGAAAATTATTTTTTTTGGATCTGAGGGTAAATTAATGCCAACAGATCCAAGTATTGTGCATGTGATAAAGGATTTTATTAAGAATGGTGAATTAATAGACGATTGTCAGATTTTTGTTCGCCCACATTTTGCATATACGAATGATAGAGAAAAGTTTAAAGATTTTTTAAACGAAGATACCGTTATCGTTGATGATACACATCATTTTTCTTCTAATTTTTCAGATACGTGGGATTACTCAGAGGAACAAATGAATCATTTTTTAAATTGTATATATCATTCCTCAATGGTTATAAATACAGCTTCAACGCTCACTGCAGATGCTATTGCTTTAGACAAACCGGTTATACTTATTCAGTTTGAAGGGTATGAAAAGAAATCTAAGTATGAAGCAGTTGCAGGTTGGTATACCAGTGATTATTATTCAGAGGTTATGAGCTTTCATGCTGCACATGAAGCAAAAGATATATTACGTCTTAAAAATGCTATAAATATATGTTTAAAAGATCCTGATACACTTAAAAATGAACGGGAAAAATTCAAAAAGCATTTTTGTTATGCCATTGATGGAAAGTCTGGTGAACGTTTAAGCAATATGGTAACCAACATGGTGAAAAAAACTATTTAATATATGACAATACAAAGAGACAAAAGACCGGTATTTATTGTAGGATGTACACGATCAGGTACTAAGCTTATATCTCGTATTATAGGCGGGCATTCTGATAATTGTTTATTAACAGAACATCGTGAAAAATTTCATATACCTGAAGATACAACAGGTGTATGTGAATGTTACCCTTGGTGGAATAATTTTGCATACACTGATTGGCTCAAAAGTGGAGAACCCTTGGTAAGAACTCCTGTCTATAATGAAAAAGATATTGAGACTGTTCGTAATATTTTTTTAGATATTGCAGGGGATAAGAGATTAATTGTAAAAAATCCACAAAATATTTTACGTATTCCGATTATTAAAAAAATGTTTCCTGAGGCATTATTTATTTTTTGTGTGCGTAATCCATGGCATGGTTTACAATCAAGAACCATTAGCGGAAGAGCAAAATACTTAATAGCCTCTGAAAAAAATAAGGCTTTACCTAATGATTTATTGCTTAAATCTATTTATTCATGGAAAGAGAGTATTGATATTTATAATCAAGAACGTGATGAGAATTGGTATGTCGTAAAGTACGAAGATACTGTTTTTGATACAAAAAAAACAGTTAAAGGCACTTTTGAATTTTTGGGTATGAGGGATGATCCTGTTTATTTTGAAAAAGCTGTTGCCATACCACGAGATTTAAAACATTCATTTTATCCTGTAAAAAAAGCTTTTAAAAAAAGTAAATATAAAAAGGAAATTATTGATATTATTAAAGATGGTTGTGAGCAGTTTTCGTACGATATGTCTGTTGAGTCAATTGATGGAGATGCTTGGAATTATTATTTAAAAGAAAAAGATTATATTGATATACCCAAAATACGTACATGGATAACTGTCAGAATAAAAAAAGTAGTCAAGTTATTAATTCGTATAGTATGGTCCCTGAGAGAGAGGGACCATATACTAAAGGTTTCTCCACTGGTGTTTGGTGCCTTTTCTGCTGGAGCTACAACCATTATTATTTCAAATGATGCTTTAGTTGAAAATTCTGTATTACATGCTGAGAAAGGGAAGAAAGTATCTTTTACTATCTTGCAAATGCAATATTATCGAGCAAAACAGTATACAAAGGTTGTTATTATGAACAGTACCGGCGTTCCCTGTTTGCTATTGGATAATATTTCTTTCTCTCCAGCAGATGGATATGATTATATTTTGACTGGTGATATGAAATTCCTTAATACTCATCAATAGTATGCATACATCACAACTTTCTCATACAAAACTTATTGTGACTCTTGGTCCATCAACAAATACCAAAGAGCATCTCGAAAAAATGAAAAAGCGAGATGTTGATTTTGTGCGTATTAATATGTCTCATTCAACATTGGATGATTTGAGGTTTTTTATTAGCCTTGCAAAAGAAGTTGGCATACCTTTTGTGTTAGATACTGAAGGATCACAGATCCGCACGGGAGAATTAGTAGATAACAGTGTAGATATTACTGAAGGTTCGGTCGTAAAAATTCATATTGATGCCATAGAGGGGGATCAACACAATATCACATTACGACCAGCGCCAGCAGTAGCACAATTGGTACCAGGAGATATTATTCACATTGATTTTAATTCACTTATTTTACGCGTATCAGATGTATCTATGCTTTCTGAAGAGGGCTATGTTACTGCAACGGCAATCGCGAGTGGAACATTAGGAAGAAACAAAGCTGTTGTGGTTGATAGTGCATTAGAAAGTTCTTTTAGACTTCCTGTTTTATCAGAAAAAGATTATCAGGCAATAGAAATTGGGTTACAAGAAGGTGTTGAACATATCGCTGCGTCTTTTATGCGTACACCTGAATCAGTGGAAGAAGTACGTAAGACATCCCAAGGTAAGATGAAGATTATTTCAAAAATAGAATGTCGAGATGCATTAGAAAATCTTGAAGATATTATTAAAGTATCTGATTTTATTTTGATAGATAGAGGAGACATGAGTAAGGAAATTGCAATTGAAAAAATTCCTCTTGCTCAAAAAACAATCATGAGTATTGCTCGCAAGCATAACATTGGTGCTTTTGTGGCAACCAATTTGCTCGAGAGCATGATAGAAAAGAAAATACCAACTCGTGCAGAAGCACATGATGTTATTGCAACTATTTTGGATGGGGCATATGGTTTAGCGCTTTCTGCTGAAACAGCAATAGGAAAACATCCTATTGCCTGTGTGAATATGATGAATCGATTACGTACCCAAGCCCAATTAGTACAAGATGAAACATCATATCAAAAAGCTGATGATGCCATTGCACAAAAAGTGCAAGATATGGATTATTTGTTGTCAGATGATGACTCATCAATCCTCGTAAAGCCACATGGAGGTAAGCTCGTGGATAGAATGTTGCGTGAAGTATCAAACATGAAAGACATCGAAGCACTACCAAAAGTAGTATTAGATCAAAATAGACAAATGGATGTTGAGCAGATTGCGGTAGGGACGTTTAGCCCGTTGGAAGGGTTTATGGGTAAAAAAGATGTACAAGGAGTGTTAGATGATATGAGACTCGCTAATGGTGTGGTATGGACTATTCCTATTGTTTTAGATGTGCCAGAAAATATTGCAAAAGATCTTAATGAGGGAAATGATGTTGCATTGTATGATAATGAGGGCCCAATGGCTATTTTGCATCTTGAAGAAAAGTATTCTATTGATCCAGAAGAGGTGAATCAAAAATTATATGGTACCACCAGCGAAGAACACCCTGGAGTGCGATGGATTAATGCAATGCATCCAGTATTACTTGGTGGCAAAATTAGCTTAATCCGAAGACGAACATCAGAGTACAAGGAATATGAGCTTACCCCACGTCAAGTACGCCGGATGTTTGAAGAGCGTGGATGGAGTAGAGTGGTTGGTTTTCATACGCGAAATGTGATTCATCGTAGTCATGAATTCATTCAACTTGAAGCAATGAGAAAAGCACATGCCGACGGGCTTTTCGTGCATCCTGTTGTTGGAAAAAAGAAACCAGGTGATTTTCATGCACAATATATCATTGGCGCATACGAACAAATGGCAAAAGATTTTTATCCTCGTGATAGTGTGGTGTTTGCCACCTATGCAACTTTTTCTCGGTATGCAGGTCCTCGGGAGGCAATTTTTACTGCATTGTGTCGTAAAAATTTTGGATGTAGTCATTTTGTTGTGGGAAGAGACCATACCGGTGTAGGTGATTTTTATCACCCAAAAGCATCACATGAGATTTTTGATCAATTTGATGACTTGGGTATTGAACCTGTTCGTTTTGATAAAGTATTTTATTCTAGAAAATACAATGAGCATGTTCACGAGGGAGATGATAGCGAGCATGCAGAAGAAGATAAACTACACATTAGTGGTACCCAAGCACGTAGTATGTTTGAAAACAAGGAACAACCACCCGAATGGTTTATGCGACCAGAAATATCAGCAACAATTATCGAAGCAATACGAAATAGCGAAGAAGTATTTGTAGAAAAAGAATAATATGAAAAAAGTTTTTTGGTTTACCGGACTCAGTGGCTCGGGTAAATCGACCATTGCAGAAGAAGCACAGAAGATTTTTAAAGCAGAAGGACTTTCTGTTCGTATTATTGATGGCGATGATGTGCGTAACACGATTCATAAAAACCTTGGCTTTTCACGAGAGGACATTAAGCTCAATAATAACATTATTGCAGAGATCGCACATAAAGCTGTAGAAGATGTTGTTTTGGTACCAATTATTTCTCCATTTAGTGAAGACCGTCTCAATGCTCGCAACTCTATAGGTACAGGATTTATCGAAGTATATGTTAATGCCCCATTAGAGGTTGTACAAGCACGGGATACAAAAGGGCTGTATAGCAAAGCACAAAAAGGGGAAATAGATAATCTAATAGGCGTACATGATACCCATCCGTATGAAATACCTGCTCATCCAGAAATAGAAATAAAAACAGGAGAACTTTCCCTTGAAGAAAGTGTTTCAAAAATTATAAATTACTCAATAGTATGAATCTCGATATTGCACAAATTTTAGGGTGGATAGCAACATTGCTATTTTCTATAATGCTTATCCCTCAAATGATCAAGACCTTAAAAGAAAAAGACACCTCAGGTGTGAGTTTATTTTTATTTCTTATTTATTTAGTAGCAAATGTTATCGCGTTATCGTACGCTCTATTGATTGAACAAAAACCACTTATTATAAAATACAGTATTGCTATTGTGACTACAGTCACCTATTTATTTATTTTTGGATACTATTTTAAAAAAAATAAGGACGATTCAAATTTATGAACCTTCCCGAAGAAATACAATCACAGGATCTGGTATTAGCCGTTGAGGCTGCAGAAAAAGCAGGTAAAGCTATTCTTGAAATATATAAAACTGATTTTGAAGTATCAGAAAAAGAACCAGGACAACTATTAACGAGGGCTGACACCGATGCAGACGATATTATTCATGAGGTACTCAAAAAATCTGGATATCCAATTTTATCGGAAGAAACAGAAGATGATTTACACAGATTAGATGCTGAATATGTATGGATCGTTGACCCCATAGATGGAACAGCAGATTTTGTAAATAGAACAGGTGAGTTTTCCATAATGATCGCATTAGTGCGGAAACATGATCCAGTTCTCGGTGTCGTATATCAACCAAGTGAAGCTACATGGTACGTAGGAGCTCGAGGAAAGGGTGCATACCGATATACGCATACCTGGGAGCGTATGCACGTAAGTACCACCGATAGTTTGGAAAAATACAAAGCAGTAGTGAGCAGACATCATTTAAAGGAACACGAAAAAGAATTTTTAGAACATCTTGGTATTCACTCATTTATGCAAAAAGGAAGTGCTGGTTTAAAGATAGCAGAACTTGCTGAAGGAGATGCAGAATTATATTTTGCAACAACAAACAAAATGAAACAGTGGGATACGGCCTCGGCATACACTTTGATTACTGAGGCAGGGGGAGAAATAACCACCATGAAAGGTGATTCACTTATATATAACACTGAAAAAGTTCAGCACGAGGATGGGATTTTAGTAACAAATGGGAAATTGCATCAGGCAATTGTGGAGGCATATAGAAATAAATAATATATGTATACAAAAACAGCACTCGTTACAGGTATTTTAGGACAAGATGGGCCATATATGGCTCAATTGCTTCTGGAAAAAGGATATAAAGTATATGGACTCATGAGACGGTACACCAACCCTAATTTTACCAATACCGATTATCTAGGGGTAAGCCATGATATTGAATTCGTAAGTGGGGACCTTACTGATGAAGCTTCTATTAATCATATAGTGAAAACGTTGAAGCCTGATGAAATATATAATTTTGCAGCACAATCTTTTGTCGGTGTGTCTTGGCACCAGGCAAAGTATACAACAGAAGCAAATGCAATTGGAGTTATGTACCTACTGAATGCTATAAAGCAGTTTTCTCCAACTACTAAGTTGTATCAAGCATCTACTAGTGAAATGTTTGGTAATAGTACCAATGGGGAGATGCTTACGGAAGCTTCACCTTTTCATCCAAGAAGCCCCTATGGAATCAGTAAACTCTATGCATATTGGATGGCAGAAAACTATAAAGAAAGTTATGGCTTATTTTGTGTAAATGGAGTGCTTTTTAATCATGAATCACCTATTCGTGGAATTGAATTTGTTACACGAAAAATTAGTGATGGCGTTGCACGTATCAAACTTGGTAAAGCGAATGAATTGCGTCTCGGTAACCTAGACGCACAACGAGATTGGGGATTTGCTGGTGATTATGTTGATGCTGCATGGAGGATGATGCAATTAGATGAACCAGATAATTTTGTGATTGCAACTGGGGAGGCTCATTCTATTCGTGATTTTTTAAGTGTTGCCTTTAATCATGTTGGTATATCTGACTGGGAACAATATATTACCATTGATCCTCGTTTCAAACGCCCTGCTGAAATTCATGTATTACGTGGAGATGCACGTAAAGCTCAAGAAAAGTTGCAATGGAAGCCTACAATTTCTTTTGAAGAATTGGTGAAAATGATGGTGGATGCCGATATTGCACGACTTTCTTGATTTCATCTACATATTTCGTTAGAGTACACACTATACGAGCGCATATGACCCCTGAAAAATACGATGCATTATATAAGCAATCAATAGAAGATCCTCATACCTTTTGGGGAGATGTTGCCTCAAAAGAACTTGAGTGGTTTTCTCCATGGAAATCTGTTTTTGAATGGGATAATAAAAACTATACGTGGTTTACCGGAGCAACATTAAACATAAGTTACAATTGCCTTGATAGACATGCACAGGGGCAGAATAAAAATAAGATTGCTTATATTGCGATTGATGAAAATGAACAAAGCGCATCTATCACTTATGCTGAGTTACTTGAACGTGTAAATCAATGTGCAAATGGGCTTAAAGAGTTGGGCATCACAAAAGGGGATAGGGTTATCCTCTATATGCCACTTGTTATTGAACACATAGTTGCTATGCTCGCATGTGCACGTATTGGTGCAATTCATTCAGTAGTCTTTGCGGGATTAAGTGAAAAAGCATTACGTGATCGTATTATAGATTCAGAAGCAAAGCTTGTGATTACTGCAAATTGGACCATGCGTCGTGGTAAAAAAGTATCCTTAAAGAAGGTTGTGGATTCTGCCGTACAAGATATTGATAGTGTTCGTGCTGTTTTAGTTTTAGTGAGAGGGGAGGATACTTGTGAACTGAATGAGAAGGATGTTGATTATCATACCCTTATTGATACTCAATCTAAAGGGTGTGAACCAGAACCTATAGATTCAGAAGACCCACTTTTTATACTCTATACTTCTGGTTCAACGGGAAAGCCAAAAGGCATTGTGCATACAACTGGGGGGTATAGTGTGTACACTCATTACACCACCAAAACGGTATTTGATATACAAGAAAATGATGTATTTTGGTGTACTGCTGATCCTGGGTGGATAACAGGGCATAGTTATGTGGTGTATGGTCCGTTATCTGTTGGCGCAACTTCTGTCATAGCAGAGGGGGCTCCTGATTATCCTACACCAGATAAATGGTGGAGTATTATAGAAAAACATAAGGTGAGTATTTTTTATACTTCTCCAACAGCTATTCGTATGCTACGCAAATACGGAGAGAAGTACATTACACCACATGACATCAGTTCTTTACGAATATTAGGAACTGTTGGGGAACCCATTAGTCCTGAAGCTTGGAATTGGTATTACGAACATGTTGGGAAAAATAACTGTGTTGTTCTTGATACGTGGTGGCAAACAGAAACGGGCGGACATATGATAGTCTCATTACCTTCACTTCTTCAAAAACCGGGTAAAGCTGGCAAGCCATTTTTTGGTATCGATGTTGATATCGTGAATACTGATGGAGAAAGTGTCACCGACGGCGAAAAGGGATTACTTGTTATACGAAAACCTTGGCCCTCTGCTTTACGAACCTGTTGGGGAGATCCAGAACGATTTGCACACTATTGGAACGAAATAGAAGGTGTGTATACTGCTGGTGATGTTGCTATTCGAGATACTGATGGTTATATTCAAATTTTAGGAAGAAGTGACGATGTTATTAATGTGTCAGGACATCGAATTGGAACCGCCGAAGCTGAAAGCGCTATTGCAACACACCCATCTGTTGCAGAAGTTGCTGTTATTGGTAAAGATCATGAAATAAAAGGGCAGTGTATCAAAGCCTTTGTTGTGCTTAAGACTGGCGAAAATCAAAGTACTGAACTCACTGATGGTATACAGCAACAAGTAAGAAAAGAACTTGGGGGGTATGCTGTGCCTGATGAAATAGAGTATGTTTCTACATTGCCAAAAACAAGAAGTGGAAAGATTATGCGTCGTATTCTTCGTGCGCAAGAAGCTGGAGATGACATTGGTGATGTTTCTACACTAGAGGATTAAAAAAAGCAAACTCTTGAGAGTTTGCTATAAAAAAACTGTCTATTGGATTGTAAGGCGCTCCATGATTTTTTGTATGAGCTTTTTATGGTGGGAAAGAGTTTCTTCTGGAAGACGTGTCGGGGGAAAGAACTGATGCTCGCTGTGTATGGTACCTCGAGTCCAACAAACATGCAGCAACGAGATTTGATGCCTATTGGGATCTTCTCCAAAAGCATTCCCTCTTTTGATTTCGGTATACCCTAATTGCACTGGAGGCGTTACAGACATCTTTACTTCATGTGTGAGTAGTCGCTCAATTGCATGAGAAACGTCCTCAGTATGTCTCAGTACTGTTCCTGGAATATGCCAGCCTTCGTATGCATGATCTTTTCTATACATCATGAGGATATGTCCGTTGTCGTTGAATACGGCAAGCTCTATCGGGACTGAAACTACTGTATTCATGAGCGCATCAAATACTTCAGGATGGAGCGGCCATTGTACACGCTTGAGAAGATTCGCAAGTTGCAGCTGCTCTGTATTGGTCAAAGGACTGTTATTTTCCACTGTTTTACTCCTTGTTTAACAGTATCTGTGATTATAAAAATGTATGTATGTCTTAGCATAAGTACATTTTAGCTGTCAATATATTGGTAATGTTTCACATTTGATAAAAAAAATAGACTCTAAGCGGTCTATTTTGAGTTAGGCAAAAGATTCATTGGGTTAATGTGACACCAAAACCTTTGCGTCTTCTTTCATACAATCTATTAAGCATTCTGTAGAAAAGTATAAAGATTGATTCATGAAGACTGGCAAGTATTGTTGTATATCTAAGCAGGGTATATACAATGATACCTATAGGACTTGGTGTTATGGGTGTAGCGGGCCAATGCATATTAATATGTATTGTTTTTTTTACTACAAATTGTGCAACTGCTGAATACATTTTTAAAAAATATTGACCTGTTACTTTATTTGTAGCAAATACATGAGTTTCAACATATGGATGTTCTATTGAAAATGTTGCTACAGCAAATCCATCTGTCGGTGATCCTGTGGTTTCTATTGTTTGAAGTATATCCTCATTTTTGATTCTTGTATCTTTTTTTGCTTCACTTAAAAGCACTTGCCCCAGTTGAGATGTTTTATCTGTTTTAGAAGTCACAATTGAGTTAAGTACGATGAAATACACTTTTGCTCCAGTTCCTTTTTTAAAAAGATAAAATTGAATAGCTTCTTCAAAACATTTTTTTGAAAAGCTATCTGAAACATATGCATTTTTAGGATCAAAGCCATTTGGAATCCAGAAAACAGCATACTCTTTCATGGTCTCCTCCTAATGATTATTATGACAAAGTGCGATAATACAATTAAAAATTATACATGTTATTCCATGTCTGTCAATCCTACTTGAGCTGTCATGTAATTCAAAAAGCACTATGAGTTGTAATACTCCTTATACCAATCAACAAAATGCTTTAACCCTTCATCAATACTCGTTCTTGCTTCAAATCCAAAATCTTTTTGTGCTTTTTCTGTGTTTGCATAGTTTTCAAGAAAGTCTCCTTTTTGCATAGGCATATAGTTTTTTTCTGCATCTATACCTAAGTATGTTTCTATCAAAGAAATAAATCTACCAAGTTCTTCACTATGGGCATTCCCAAGATTATAGAGTTCATATTGTTTTGGGGTATCAATAGCTCCAAGTACACCTGCTACAATATCATCAATATAGGTAAAATCACGTTTCATTTTACCTTCGTTATATACATCAATTGGTTTTCCAGACGTAATCAGCTTTGCCCATTTGAAGTATGCCATATCTGGTCGACCCCATGGCCCATATACCGAAAAGAAACGTAATCCAATCATGTTGATACCGTATAAGTGGTGGTAGGTATAAGCAAGTAGCTCTGTAGCTCTTTTGCTTGCACCATAGGGGTTAATTGGCGTATCTACTGATTGATCTTCGCTCCAAGGCACTGGATTATTACCATACACAGATGAGCTTGAAGCATATACTACGTCTGGAATGTTATGAGTACGAGCATATTCAAAAAGATTGACCGTTCCTTCAATGTTACTTTGCATATATGCACTGGGGTGTTCAAGAGAATATCGAACACCTGCTTGTGCCGCAAGATGACAAATGCTATCAATGTGTTTTTCTTTTAGATTGTTTGCAATTGATTCCTTATCACGTATATCTGATCGAAATAAGGTGTATTGAGGATACTGTTCAAGAATCGCATTGCGATCTTCTTTGAGTGATTGTTCGTAGTAATCATTAAAGTTATCGATACCAATAACCGTATCTCCTCGTTCAAGAAGCGCTCGTGATACGTGAAATCCTATAAATCCAGCTGAACCAGTTACTAAAATAGTTTTGCTCATATGTTTTGTTTGAAATATGTAATGGTATGACGTAACCCTGTTTCTAAATCTATGTTGGGTTGCCATGCTAGATGTTTGATTGCAAGAGTAATATCTGGTTTGCGCCTATGAGGGTCATCTTGAGGTAGGGGGTGATACGTGAGCTTAGATGATGATTGTGTCAGTCGTATAATTGTTTCTGCAAGCGAGCGCATGCTTATTTCTGCTGGATTACCAAGATTAATGGGGCCAATCATGTGATCTTGTTTCATCATTGCAATCAATGCTGAAACCATATCATCAACATAACAAAAACTACGAGTTTGATCACCTGTACCAAAAAGAGTTATCGGATCTTGTTGTAATGATTGTAAAATGAAATTCGGAGTTACTCTTCCATCCCCAGTCGACATACGAGGACCATAGGTATTAAAAATACGTACTACTCGTATATCAACACCATACTGTGAATGATATGAAAAACACAGTGATTCACCAGCACGTTTGCCTTCATCATAACAGCTGCGCGGACCAATAGGATTTACATTTCCCCAGTATGTTTCATGTTGTGGATGTTCAAGTGGATCTCCATATACTTCAGAAGTAGAAGTATACAGTAATCGTGCATGGTGCTTTCTTGCTAACTCAAGCATGTTATTTGTTCCAAGAAAAGAAGTGCGTAATGTTTTTACTGGTTGCTTTTGGTAATGAATGGGAGCTGCAGGACAAGCTAAATGAAAAATATATTCAATATCTTGACCAATAACTAATGGCTTTTCAACATCATGTTTAATAAATTGAAAAGTAGAAGATTGTTGTGCTTGTTGTAGATTACTGAGCGACCCAGTTTGTAAATTATCAATTCCAATAACAGTATAACCGTCTGCAAGCAGACGGTCGGTAAGATGGCTTCCAATAAATCCGGCAGCACCGGTTACTAAGACGGTAGGTGGCATATATCTCGTATCACGTGTTCATTTTTTTCTATAAGTGTATCCCAAGTGAATTGTTGTACGGTACGTATCCCTTGTTGTCCCATAGTATGTTGAAGGGATGGTTCTGAAAGTATTTTATGCATAGCTTCTGAAATCGCTTGTGTGTCGTTGTAGGGGATAAGTACACCATTTTCTGCAGTAACAAATTCTGGATTCCCTCCAGCATGTGTGGTAATAACTGCTTTGCCTTGTGCCATTGCTTCAAGCAAGGCATTAGACATACCTTCGTAGAACGTATTTTGTATATATACATTTGCTACGGCATACAATGTGCTTTTTTCTTTAGGATCTCTCACTGGACCAAGAAGCTTAATGTTATCCTCAAGTTTACACTCTATAATACTTTTTTGTAATGTATTGTATTCTGGTCCATCTCCCGCAATTGCAAGTGTGCTGTCTGGGTGTTGTTTTAATATGCGTTGAAAGGCTTCTATCACTGCTACATTTCCTTTCCAAGGCACGAGTCTCCCAAGAGAAAGAATAACATTTTTTTTGAAATGCTTTTGTTCTTTATACTCTTCAGCATTAAAAGATACGCTTGGGAGTGTCTCTATGGCATTATTAATAACCACAACTTTTTCAATGGGAATACCATATGATCCCACAAGTTTTTTAAGAAAATTGCAGTCAGTAATAATAGTATCTGCTCGTTTCAGTATGAATGTTCGTATTTTTTTTCTCAGAGCATTACGTATGCCATGCCATTCTGCATTAAAGGTTATAATGTCACTTTGTGTTATTCCTGCATGAAAAGCAGATTCCCAAGCAACGTCACCTGTAAAACGCATAATAAAAGGTTTCTTAAAGAGATAGGTTGCAATTGCTGCAGAGAGCCCATGCGTATAAGTATCGAGTGCATATACACCCTGAGCATGACGAGTTCTATTCAGTGTTTGCAAAAAAGCAATACAAGCCCGAAAAGGCTGTTTGATAGTGAGTGGTGCTCGTGTTACCTCGAATGGCCATTGTGTTTCATCAGTGTCTCCAAAAGTTACTACTTTACACTTGTACCCTTTTGCTACAAGCGCAGGAACAAGATGAGAGAGTATGGTTGCTGGGCCTCCAAGCGATGGGGGGAAGACACCTGAAGCGAAAAGTATATAGGGTTTGCGCATACCATTAGCGTCCTCCTGCCGTCAATACTGTTTTAATCGTTTTTAAAATAATGCCTAAATCAAGTATGAGAGATCTATTCTTTACGTAATATAAATCGTACTGTAATTTTTTAAGAGAATCTTGCTTAGTACCTGAGTGATACTCACCAGAAATTTGGTCCCATCCGGTAAGTCCTGGCTTTACTAGCAAACGTTCACGATAAAACGGGATTTCTTTTTCTAGGGTTTCCACAAATTCTGGGCGTTCAGGACGAGGTCCAACAAAACTCATTTCACCTCGTATAATATTCCATAGTTGAGGTAATTCATCTAAACGTAATTTACGTAACCATTTACCAAGTGGAGTAATACGTGGATCATTTTTTTGTGCAAACTGCGGGCCATTTTTTTCCGCATGTTTGCTCATAGAACGGAGTTTGATTGCTTTAAATGATTTACCATTTTTCCCAAGTCTCATTTGTGTGAAAAAAATAGGTCTTCCATCTTGAATGAGAATAAGTAATCCTAAGAAAGGAATTATTACTATCGAAGGGATACAGAATAATACTGCACATACAATATCAATACAGCGTTTGCTTGCATCGGTAAAACGTTTTTCATTTTCTTGTAGATTTTGTAAAAACCAAAAACGATCAATCGTTTCTAGAGAAATTCTTTTGGTAATACTTTCATAAAAGAAATCAAGAGAAATAAACTCTAGCCTTTGATCTAAGTGTTGAAACAGATTAGCAATAAGTTTTTCAGAAGTTCTACTTTGTTTATCAAGTACAATGATCGAAATATCATGCTTGGTAATCACTTCTTCTAAATCTTTTGGGTTGCGATAATCAGGGAGGTTCCCATGATGATCCGTTGCATTGTGATGTAATACTGCCGCGATATTCATGCCATATTGTGGGTGTGTATCAAGTAATCGAGCAAGTTCTTGAGCCGTATCACTATCACCAACAATGAGTGCATTGCGTTTGAATTTTTTAGAAAATATAGATGGGAAAATATACCGTCTCCATATAGTCATAAGTATGAGGAGCATGACAACGGTAATCAACAATAATGTTTTCGGTGTGAGCTGGGCATTGGGAACGAGATAAAAATAGGTGATAGCAAATAGGAAGTTAATACCCATGATATGTGCAAACGATACAAATGATCGTGTATCTGCACGTAGGTTTGAAATATTGTATAAACCTGCGATGTAAAAAATTAACAACCATAACATAAATATGGTGGTAAATATCGTCCAGTGTTCTGCCCATTGTTGTGCCGTTACCAGTGCACCATGTCGCACAAGTAACGCAAGATATAGTGAGCCATATAGTGCAGCGACATCACCAACAAACAGGATAAATTTTCTTATATTTTCATGCATATAACTGGTACTAAAATATAGATTTTTTGCTTATTTGTCAATATCTTTTTTGGTTACATAGGTTGGTATTTTTCTATGCAAAAAAGCCATTTTCTAGTACACTATAGCAATGCAGCAGTCTACTCTTGAAAATATATTTCGTTACATTATTCTTGGTTGCCTGTATTTAGTTGTCTGGGCACCTATTTTAATGTCTGCACAATTTTTCTTTCCCGCAATTGTACCAAAGGCCGTGTACATGTTTTTTTTGATTGAAATAGCCCTTGTTGCTTTTATTCCATTATGTATTCTTTCAAAAAACTATCGCCCCTATGCTCATATCATATACAGCACCCTTATCATTTTTGGTGTGGTTGTTTTTATAACGTCTCTGACGGGAATTAACTTCCATTATAGTTTTTGGGGAAACTATGAACGTATGGATGGTATCTATACATGGTTGCATCTTTGGATACTTATTGTTATTGCTGCTAGTGTGTTACGCACCAAAGCAGGTTGGCGTTCCTTTTTTGCTTGGGCGTTAATACCGGCAACCCTTATTGCAGGATACGGTTTTTTACAACGAGCAGGGGTGAGTTCTTTTGGGCCATGGACTATTTATGAAACAGGTCAAGGACGTATAACAGGGACCATTGGTAATCCTGCTTTTTTTGCAGTGTATTTATTATTTAACATTACTTTTGGACTTACTGTGCTCATTGATACCCTTGCTCCGTATTGGATGCGTTGGTATAGCGGGAGCATGATAACCGTATTGTTTATTGCATATATCATGACAGGGGTACGTGGGGCTTTTGTCGGATTTGTTGTTGGTGTCATTGGTTTTGTTCTTGGATACCTCGTATGGATGAAAAAAAGTGCATATAAAAAGTATATTATTGGTTTAGGTATTGGTTTTATTATTATTTTGGGATTACTTGGTGTAACACGTCATTCAAGCGAGTGGGTGCAATCTAATTTTGGAAGATTTTTTACCATTAGTATCGCAGATGAAACAACACAAACACGATTGATTTCATGGAAGGGAGGGGTGAAAGGATTTACTGAGTCTCCTGTATTTGGAGTAGGTCCACAAAAATTTGATCTGGTATTTAATAAATATTTTGATCCTTCTTTTTATACCTTAGTAGGGAGTGAAACATGGTGGGACAGAGCACACAATATGGTTATTGAAGTACTTACTACTATGGGAATAGTGGGGCTGATTGCATATCTTGGTGTTGGCATAAGTATACTGTATGCACTGTTACTTTTAGGACGTATGGATGATTCATATAAGCCCGAGGCTTTGGTGCTTATAGCTTTTTTATGTGCCTACTTTATACAAAACCTCTTTGTGTTTGATACTATTAGCTCCTATCTTGTGCTTGCAGTTTTTGTTGCGTATGTTATCGCTCAGACGCATATGGTTATCTGTACCTCTGTTATTGATCGATATAGTCAAAAGATACTCAAACACATGCATTTTTTAAATAAAGAAATTGCACATCAGTATTGGATACTTGGTTTAGTTGGCAGTACTCTTATTATTGGACCAACAGCTTTTGCTCACAATATAACAGTAACAAAACACAACAAAAAATTCCTAGATATTCTTGCACATACACAAAGAAAACCAGTTAATACCACGCTTCATAATTTTAGAGAAGTGCTTGAATTATCTGATTTTGATAGAAAAGAGGTAACCATAAAACTTGCTCAATTTATGACGCAATACGCATTACAAAATAAAGTAAGTGTTCAAGAATTACATAATGGTTTTGGTTTTGTACGCACTGAAATGAAAAAAGCAATTCAAGCCAATCAGAAGGATGTACGTTTACTTATTTCCTATGGGAATGCATTAAATGTGTATGCTGAGCTCTTACATCAACAAAATACTGCACAGGCAGCCGATATAGCTCAAGAAGCAGAAGATATATTACTTGAAGCAGTTGAACTCGGACCTTCTCGACAACAAGTATTTTACTCACTTGCTAATACCTACATGATTCGAGGAGAAAATGATAAAGGTGTTTCGGTACTTGAAGATGCGGTAAAAATTCATGATGAAACAGCTCAAGCATATTGGGTGCTTGCACTGGGGAATGTTCGTGCTGGGCATACTTCAGCAGTGGTTCCAGCAGCACTTGCTGCTGTAGAGAGAGGCTACACCTTTACTTCTGTTGCGGAGGCAAATAGTGTTGCCAATGCATTTGTCACAGAAGGGAATGTAGAAGGGTTACGTACTATTTATGAGCGAATGATCGTAAGTGTTCCAACTGGACAAGCATATGCAAAACTTGCTGCCCTGCATGCACAATTAGGGAATAAGGAAAAAGCACTTGAACTTGCTGATGAAGTAGTACGACGCGATGCATCATTACGTGATCAAGTTGCTGATTTTGTAGAAAAAGTACGTAGTGGTGAAAATATTGATTTTTTAAATTAGTGCCACATGTTTAAATATTGTCTATCACTTACTTTCATTCTTTTAGGTATTATTGCATCGCACGATGCAGTTTTTGCCGCTGTTCGCGTACCAAATGATACTCAGTATGACAAACAACGAGTGTATCTCGAACAGTTACACCTCCCTGAAGCATGGGTACATACACAAGGAAGTAAAGAAACTATTATCGCGGTGATTGATTCTGGGGTAGATATGGATCATCCCGATATTATTCGTAACATGTGGTTTAACAAAGGGGAAAAGGCACTGAATGGTATTGATGATGATGGAAACGGATATATTGATGATTTAAATGGTTGGGATTTTGTTGCAAATACCCCAGACCCTCATCCTAAGTTTGAAACTGAAAATCCGTTTCGTGTCATTAGTCATGGCACTATGGCTGCTGGTATTGCTGCAAGTACGTCAGATAATGGTGAAGGTATTGCTGGTGTATGTTGGAATTGTAAAATAATGGCATTACGTGCCATTGATAATCAAGGGTTACATAGTCCAAGCCAGATGGTTCGAGCGATTGATTATGCAACAGATAATGGTGCAGATGTTATTAGTATTAGTTTGGGTGATGGACCAAATGATGATATTTACAAACGAGCACTTCGTAGAGCCTATGATGCTGGAGTGGTTGTTGTTATTGCAACGGGGAATATTGAAGGCACGGTAGATGAACAAAATGGAAATTTAAATACGCATCCAAGTTATCCTGTATGTTACGACACCGGGGATACTGAAAATTGGATTATCGGTGTTGGTTCTGTTGATGCGTACAATAAAAAAACAGCATTTTCTAAATTTGGAACGTGTGTGGATGTTGTTGCTCCTGGTGTCGAAGTTATTGCACCTATTATGTATGAACCACAAAGAGGTGAACCATATACGAGTCAGTATTATGCAGGATGGAGTGGTACCTCTATTTCCACACCAATGGTTGCTGGAGTTGCAGGGCTTATTCGTTCAATAAATCCAACACTCACTGCAGATCAAGTTATTGATATTATTCGTTCAACCAGTACAGACATCAATGTTCAAAATTCTGCATATACTGGGCAGTTGGGGGCAGGATTAGTAAATGCTGAAGCAGCTGTGTTACGTGCACAAGCAACTACAGGAAGTTCTTCAGAAACAAAACCATCGACTGTATCGTCTACACATACCTTTGTTGTTGGTGGTGCTGTTGGAAGGGCTCCAGAAGTAGGTATCTATACACTCGATGGAACATTAGTGCATTCATGGCTTGCATATGCTCCTCAATTTACAGGAGGATTTCAGGTTGGCAGAGCAGATGTTGATGGGGATGGTGAATTAGAAATCGTTACCGCACCAGGAAAAGGTGGTGGTCCTCATATACGTATTTTTTCAGAAACAGGAAAACTCGAATATCAATTCTTCGCAGGTGACCCTTCCTACCGTGGAGGGTTACGCTTATCACTTGCAGATTTAACGGGGGACGGGGTTGCTGAAATATTTGTTTCCCCAGAAACAGGAGATCGTGTGAACGTTTCTATCTATAATTACTTAGGGACATTGAGCGGTTCGCTAAAAGGAAATGAAGTGGCGGATCTTACCGGTGGAGTAACCATTAGTGCTGTAGATTTGGACGGTGATCGTATTGCGGAGTTTATTACGGGTAGTGGGGGAGGGGCATTACCTTCTGTTGGAGTGTTTGATACTTTTGTGAGGGGAACAGATATCCTTATTTCAGATGCAGGTGGATCGTGGCTTGGGTACCCAGAGTTTTTTAAAGGTTCTGTACAAGTTTCAGCTGGTGACCTAACCAATAGCGGTACCAGCGAAATTGTTACCGGTGCAGGGAAAGGCGGAGGGCCACAAATCCGTATTTTTTCTCAAACGGGTGAAGTGGTAAATCAATTTTTTGCATATGAACCATCATTTAGAGGAGGGGTGCATGTACTTGTTGGCAACATTGATGGTGATGATACGAACGAAATTATCGTGTCGCCACTTTCAGGACATGCTCCAGAAATTGAAATCTATTCATTGAAAGCAGGGCGTGTTGTAGAAGAACGCTCTATCAATATTTTTGAACCATCATACCGTGGTGGTTTCCATATCGCTATTTAATTATATTTTTATGTCAGAACCAATTAAAGGAATTTTTAATAAAAAAAATGTTGTGGTTGTTGGGGGTGCTGGGTTTATAGGATCCCACATCTGTGAATCTATTCTCATGAGTGGTGAAGCAAAAGTTATTTGTATTGATAACTTAGTAAGCGGTTCTATTGTGAATATAGAGCGTTTGTTGCAGTCACCAGACTTTAAATTTATTCGTCATGATATGGTGAATCCTATTGATCTTGGTGCTCTGCAAGAACTTGCCGCTTTTGAAATTGAATTTGAGGGTATTCAAGAAATATACAATTGTGCAACACCAACATCATATAAAGATGCTAAAAAGTTCGCCGTACAAACAGCACTCACTAATTCTCTTGGCACCAAGCATGTATTGGACATGGCAAAGCAGTACAGTGCAAAAATGGTACATCTTTCTACTAGTGCGGTATATGGTGACCCATTGCCAGAAAATCCTCATTTTTCAGAAGATTATTGGGGCTTTATTGACCCTGTTGGTGATCGTGCATCATATAACGAAGGTAAACGTTTTTCTGAAACGTTGTGTAAAGTGTATCAAGATATGGGAGTACATGTACGTATTGCTCGTGTGTTTAGTACGTATGGTCCTCGTATGATTATGGATGAAGGAAGACATATCCCAGATTTTGTTTCAGCGGCACTTGATAATAAAGATATTGTGATTTATGGTGAGCAAAATAAAGTAAGCTCTTTCTGCTACGTAAAAGATATGTTAGATGGCCTAAAGCGTCTGATTGATTCAAATGTTACCGAACCAGTGAATCTTGGTAATGCTGAACAATATACTTTGAAATCTATAGCAGAAATAGTAATTACACTAACGGGGTCTACCTCTAAAATTGTATTTGAAGAAGCTATCACTGGTATTAGCGATCAGGGTTTGCCAAATATTACAAAAGCAAAGGATGCTTTGGGTTGGTTCCCTGTGGTTACGCTTGATCAAGGGTTAAAAGAAACGATTGATTACATGCGCAGTGCAAAGTCACAATATGTTGAAAAAGGTTTGTGGGATCAAAGTACGTTGGATAGGAAAGAATAGTGTTAAGGAATGGAAGAATTGGAGTATGAAGTGAAGGATCCCGTGATGAAGATTAGACAAGTTTTCCCCGTCATCCTGAACTTGTTTCAGGATCTGGTATTTATTGAGGATATCTAGTATACATTATTTGTTAACATACTTTTTGTAAGGACTACATGAAGTTAATATAATATATGAAAGTAATAGTAACAGGCGGAGCAGGTTTCATTGGCTCACATATAACCGATCGATTAGTGAAAGAAGGACATGATGTCATGATTCTTGATAATTTTAGTACGGGAAACAGATCATTCATTCACAAAAAAGCGTCGTTTACCGAAGTAGATATTACTGATGCAGAAGGTGTGATGAATGTATTTCAATCGTTTAAGCCAGAAGCAGTGTTGCATTTAGCGGCAATGGTTGATTTGCGAGAGTCCTTAGATGACCCAGATGCCTCACACAAAGTAAATGTTGTTGGTTCTCAAAATATTATTAGCGCAGCAAAAGAGCATGGTGTACAGAAAATAGTATTTTCTTCATCTGCTGCGGTGTACGGAAACAACACCAATGTTCCTATTGGCGAGTCAGAACCTATTGCTCCAATATCACCCTACGGAGAACAAAAAGCACAAACAGAAAAAGATCTCGAAGCCAGTGGCATCCCCGCCGTTGTATTACGCTATGCAAATGTGTACGGCCCACGCCAAGGTAGTGTAGGAGAAGGTGGAGTTATTGCTATTTTTTCAAAGCGTCTCAAGAATGAAGAATCACTCACTATTTTTGGAAGTGGAGAGCAAACAAGGGATTTTGTTTTTGTGGAAGATATTGTTGAGGCAAATATATGCGCTTTAGCATCTTCAGAACAGTTTGCGATATATAATGTTTCAACCACGGAAGAAACGAGCGTATTAAAGCTTACCGAAGAACTCTTGCGTATTTCAGGTAAAAATACTACCATTACGCACTCTGATCCAATAGAGGGAGAAATTATGCGAAATGCTTTGGACAATACTCGCATACAACAAGCACTTGAATGGCAACCAAAGGTTTCTCTCCCTCAAGGTCTAGAACAGACATGGGATTGGTTTAAAAAGAATGTATAAGAAGTAAAACCTCCCTCTCCCTTTGGGAGAGGGGCGGGGTGAGGGTTTTGAACGTCGCGATGATGAAGAACCACCCCCTTACCCTCTTACTGAATCAAGTTCAGCACAGGCTCTGAGTACAAGAGGGGGAACAAAGAATAAGCATTTGTATATTTGTAATTTGAGTACGTATGAAAGTTTCAATTATAGGAGCAGGATATGTTGGTCTGGTTACAGGTGCTGGTCTTGCTGATTTTGGGCATGAGGTAACCGTAGTAGATATAGATGAACAAAAAATAGATCGCCTGCAACGAGGTATTATTCCTATTCATGAACCAGGGTTAGAAAGACTTATTGAAAAATATCTCGGAGATGGTCGTTTGAGTTTTACGACAGATCTTGGTCAAGCAGTTGAAGATGCTGATATCCATTTTATTACGGTATGGACACCTCCACTCGAAGATGGAAGAGCTGATGTATCTGCCGTTTTTAAAGTTGCAGAAGATTTGGGAAACATTTTTGCCGTGCAAAAACCAGCCAGTCCAATTGTGGTAACGAAAAGCACTGTTCCTGTGGGAACAGGCATGAAAGTTTCTGAATGTATTAAAAAGGGATATGATGGACCAGTTTCTGTGGTATCAAATCCTGAATTTTTACGAGAAGGACAAGCAGTAGCAGATATGATGCGTCCTGATCGTATTGTGGTAGGTAGTAATAACACAGATGCGGCACGTGCGGTACTTGGATTATACGAAAAACTTACCGTACCAAAAATCATTACCGATCTTGCATCGGCAGAAATGATAAAATATGCAGCAAATGCATTTTTGGCTACAAAAATTTCGTTTGCAAATGAAATTGCAAATGTATGTGAGCGTGTTGGTGCAGATATTGATGCTGTAAAAGAAGGTATTGGTAGTGATAAACGTATTGGGCCAGCACATTTATATGCAGGTATGGGGTATGGCGGAAGTTGTTTCCCGAAAGATGTTCGTGCATTACAACAATTTGCAAATGAAGAAGGCTATGATTTTAAGTTACTGAAGTCAGTTATTGAAGTAAACGAGCAACAACGTCAGATTATGGTTGAAAAATTGCGTAAGCATTTAGACGTACTCAATGGAAAAAATATTTTAGTTCTTGGACTCGCCTTTAAATCTCATACCGATGATATTCGTGAATCGGCAGGTATTGATCTTATTAATCGTATTCAAACAGAAGGTGCAAATGTACGAGCATATGATCCAGAAGCAATGGTTAATGCACAAAAAGTCTTGAATGATCAAGTACAATTTCTTGGGAACCCAAAAGATGGTGTGCAGGATGTAGATGCTATTGTTATTGCAACAGAATGGCCAGATTTTAAGGATCTTGATTGGGGGCTTATTCGTGAAAAAGTTCGTAATCCACTTATTGTTGATGGAAGAAATTTACTTGATGCAGAACATGTTCGTAGTTTAGGCTACACGTATGAAGGCTTTGGCAGAATGTAATATGAAAACACTCATTATTATTCCAGCATATAACGAAGCACAAAAAATCCGTTCAGTAGTTGCGGGATTAGTAAAGCGTGGATATGAGGTGCTTGTAGTAAATGATTGTTCAATAGATGCTACGGAATATGAGGCACGTGCAGGTGGTGCACACGTAGTAAACCATTTTATTAACCGAGGATACGGTGCGGCATTAGGTACTGGTAACGCGTATGCTTTAAAACATGGATATGATATTGCGGTCCATTTTGATGCCGATGGGCAGCACAATCCAGATGAAATTTCTGATTTAATTAAGCCGATTTTGGATGAACAAGCAGATTTTACTATTGGTTCCCGTTTTTTGAAAGCACATGATACGATTCCATTTATTCGTAAACAGTTGATTAAAGTCGCGGTTACGTTTACATGGATTATCTCTGGAGTAAAATTAACTGATGCACATAATGGTTTTCGTGCACTTTCTCGCACAGCATTCAAAACCATAGAGTGCCAACAGGATGGTATGTCATACGCTTCCGAGATTATTGATCAAGTAGGGGAACATACTTTGAGATTACGAGAAGTACCGAATAGTATTGTGTATACCGACTATTCAAAATCAAAAGGAGAAGGTAATATAAAAAAGATCTTTGCAGGATTTCGTTTTCTGTGGAGTAAAATAATTGGATAGAGATACAAAAGTCATACGAAACCATACGAAAAATACGAACATATTTTCGCATCATTCGCATGTTTTCGCATTAATTTAGTATTACATCATGATTATACAAGTTATTACCGTACTCGTTGCATTACTACTCCTCACTCGAGTTGGTGCAAAAGTACAAAAAAAAGAAATAACTCTTAATGAAGCACTTGCGTGGAGCATCCTGTGGGTTGCTGGTGCTGTGGTGGTATTATTTCCACATATTGCAGATGAAGTTGCCACTTCAATAGGGTTACAAACAGCAACGGGTATTGATTTAGTGTTCTATGTTGCAGTAGTTATCGCATTGTATCTTTTATTCCGTTTGTTTGTGCGTGTTGAACGTATAGAAAAAGATATTACAAAAATAGTACGGCACTTAGCTATTGAAGATACAGACAAAAAGTAAAAAGCATACAATGACAGACATGAGTAAAAAAACTGCCATTATTATTATTACCTATAACGGGAGTCAATGGATACGCCAATGCCTTGCTTCTGTTTTTAAAACTAAGTTTAACGGTCACTTTGAGGTGACCGTTGTTGATAATGCCTCAACCGACGCAACAACACAGATTATTCAAGACGAATTTCCTGAAGTGCATCTTATCTCTCTTAAAAAGAATGTGGGGTTTGCTGGTGGAAACAATGTAGGCATAGAGCATGCCCTTGCGTCAGATTATGACGGCGTGGTGTTACTGAATCAAGATACTGAAGTTGAGTATGATTGGTTAGAAAGGCTTGTTTCTGCAACGCATGCAGAGCATGTGGGGATCGTTCAAGGTATGTTATTACTTGGTTCAGAGCGTGCACTTACCAATAATGTAGGGAATGCTTTGCATTACCTTGGTTTTGGTTTTGTAAAACATTATAAAGAACGCATTGATAGTTGGTATCATAAAAAACCTTTTGAAATTGGATATGCTTCTGGAGCATGCATGTATATTAAGCGAGAGGTCCTAGAAAAAATTGGCGTCTTGGATACTAAGCTCTTTATGTATCACGAAGATTTAGAATATTGTTGGCGGGCACGTATTGCTGGTTATAGTGTGGTTATTGCCCCACAAGCAACGGTGTATCATCATTATGAATTTAAACGTAATAAAAAGTTGTTTTATTGGACAGAGCGTAACCGCTGGGTGGTGTTGTTGCAAAATTATTCTTTAGGAACATTGCTGAAGTTACTTCCGATGTTGGTGTTTATGGAATTAGGTATGCTTGGATATAGTGTTCTTGGAGGCTGGGTGCAGTATAAGCTTCGTGGATATGTATGGGTGATGACACATATTTTTTCTATTCTCAAAATGCGCATTCGTACGCAATCGCTACGAACGGTTTCGGACAATGCTATTATGCAGGTTATGGATGGTGAACTTTTAATGTCTGAAATGAATAATCCTGTATTGAAACATATTGTGAGTCCATTGAGCAATTGGTATTTTAAAAAAATAAAAAAGTAACCATGTACATGGTTCAATACTTGAAATAAATTGTATGTCAATTGCTGTAGTTACACCTGTATTCCCTCCATATAAAGGCGGTATCGGAACCGTTGCGTTTCATCATGCGCGAGTATTGGCAGAAGCAGGGGAGCAGGTGACTGTGTTTACTCCTGACTATGGGCACAAACGCACCAAAGAATCATATCCTTTTTCCTTAGAACTGGTGAAGCCATTGGTAAAACACGGCAATGCTGGATATGTGCCATCTCTTGCACGCAAACTAAAAAATTTTGATACCGTGTTATTACAATACCCATTTTTTGGCGGAGCAGGTGTAGTGTATCGTGCCCAAAAAAAATATGGGTTCAAATTACTGGTAAGTTATAACATGGACGTTGTTGGAAGTGGTTTAAAAGGTCTTATTTTTTCTTATAACACAAAATATTTTCTTCCACGTTTAATTAAGCATGCGGATGTTGTTATTGCATCGTCCGATGATTATGCTCGTCATTCTGATCTTAAAAACTATTGGGATGATACAGAAAAATTTCAAGTGGTGCCTATTGGTGTAGATGTTAAAAAATTTGCTCCGCAACCATCTGATGATACCTTTAAAAAGAATCTAAATCTTACTGATGAAAAAGTAATATTATTTGTTGGTGGATTGGATCCTGCACATTATTTTAAGGGTGTTGAGTATCTTGTTCGTGCTATTCCTCATATTACAACAGATGTGCCGTTTAAAGTTGTTGTGGTTGGTAGAGGTTCACTCCAAGCGGAATACCGAGCGCTTGCAGAAAAAATTAGTGTAAAAGACAAAGTGATATTTACAGGAGGAGTTTCGGATGAAGCTCTTGTAAAATGTTATCAAATGGGATACGTGACGGTGTTACCTTCTGTTGATCAATCCGAATCATTTGGTATTGTACTTGTTGAATCCATGGCATGCGGTACACCGGTTATTACTTCGGATTTACCAGGTGTGCGTTCGGTATATGAAAAAGATGTTTCTGGCTTTGCCGTACCACCAAAGGATGAACGCGCACTTGCAAAAAAGATACAATATATGCTAAACCATAGTGACGTCCAAGAAGTAATGGGGAAAGCAGGGCGTTCGCTCGTTGAAAAAAAGTATGATTGGAATGTTATCCAGAAGCATTTGGTTTCACTCATATAACAAATGTAAGGAGGTTTTCGTGACATGTGTTATTAGTAGAGAAACATTTAGAAATCTACAAATAGGCATGTGTATTGCTTTTGTTCGGAAAGCAATACAGAATATGCATGGGTCTGACATATTGCAAGAGGACCAAGTAAATAGACTTGTGTGGATTTTTGTATCCTCATTGCATTTACATCGTGCCTCTGATATTCATTTATATCGCTTCACGTTGTCGATTATTCAAGCAGGTGATAGGGCTCTTTTTTATACGGTATCTTGATACAACCAATAACACATTGGTTGTTTTTTTATAGTTTTTTGGGTACTATCTGTATATGATAACTTCTTTTGTAACACTTTGTATTTCGAGTATCCTTTTATATTTCAACTGGACCACATGGCACATGTGGCCCGTTGGTGTGGTTGCCCTTGTTGCATACTTCGCTGTGCTTGCAAAGCACTGGGGATCTGTTGTGCAACATATGTTGCCTCTGTCTCAATGGTGGGCTCGTGCATTTGGATTACTTCTTGGATTCTATCTTGTCGCATTGGCTAGTGGTATTCCTGTGGTGGTGTGGAAATATGATCGGCTTTCTATCGCTGTATGTCTTTTTATCGTAGGACTTTTAGGAATCATTCTTTCGTATCGAACGAAACAAGAAAAAACATCGAGCGATTGGTCAATCACCGCATTTGTAAAAAATCTCTATACAGATCACTTACTCACTGCATTTATTGCATGTGGTGCATTGTTTGCTTTTTTTATTTTCCACGCACGTACCGGCGTGTATATTCTTTCTCCGTGGGATGCACTTTCTTCATTTACGTTGATGCTCTTTTTTGCTCTTACGTGGATGGTTGCAAAAATGGTTTTTTCAAAGCGATCTGTTGCTGTAGTTCTTGGGGTAGTTATCCTATTTTCGTACCTCACACATCTGTATTTGCCTGTGGTGTATGAAACAGGGTTTGGTGGGGACAAATGGCGCCATTTAGGGGCAGAACGGTGGTTACAAGAGGGGAATATCTACACACCAAGCATTTGGGGAGAAGAACGCTCTGTGGTCCATTTTGGGCCTCTTGCGGTGCCTGAGGCATTGGTTGCTGGTAATAAAACCTCGTATGCTGCTCAATGGGCTACTACTATTTGGCTTGCCGAGTCAGTACAGGTAGATCTCTTTTGGGTCGATCTGTTACTGGTATTTTTGTTGTGGTCGCTCTTTATACCACTGCTACTCTTTTTATGTGGTAGGCTGTTATTTGAAAATGATAGATTAGGGTTATTGTTTGCCTTTTTGCCAACACTGTTTTACACCTTTCAATCAGAAGGTGCTATTACTATTCCTGTTTCATTTGGGCATTTGTTTTTCTTCTTTGTATTCCTGCTGTGGATGTACTATGCACAAACGGGAAATAAAAAAACATATGTTGGTGCGATACTTTTTACACTTTTTTTCTATTGGGGATACATTTTAAACTTTTTTGTACTCATTGGTACAGGCATACTTACCGTGGTGTATCGTAAGCTGTTTATAGATCGTTCCCACTGGGTTGTACTCAAAGAAACATATGGCATGAGTGATACTCGACTACGTGTTCGAGATTATATTATTTTTGGATCTTTGGTTTTTGTTTCTGTGCTTATGATTCCTTTCCTTGAAATGTTCCAAGGCCTTTCTGCCTATCTACCTGGTTCTGTTTCTGCAACTGGTGTGTTAGATTCATTTGCGGATTCTTTCGGACGGTTATCTGGATTTATTGGCGTGGTGGTGCCTCCTGATTTTATTGATCAAGGTAACTTTTTATATAATCAAACAAAAGAGAGCTTGTCTCGATTACCGTTGTTCTCATATCGAATTGTGCCATTTGTTGTTTCTATGGCTATCTGGACAATAATTGCTTGGGCAGTGTATCGGTTGTACCGCTATCATAAGGAACAAAAAGTGATCGCACTTCTTTCAATTATTTTTGGTATTGCTCTTGGTTCATATTTTATTTCCTGGTCTTTTACGGAAGGAGTACATATTCTTGCTCGTCGATTAAACGAGACCATTGTTTTTTTTATGATTCTGTTTTTAGGATACGGTATCTGGCTCTTTTTGGAGGATGAACGCATTCGTATCATTCGCCATAAAAAAATTATTGCTGTTATTTTTGTGTTAGCTTTTTCTGCAACATCTACGTTTGCTTCTGGTCCTAAGTTGCAGTTAGTTACTGCAGATGAATTGCATGCAGCGCAATTAGTGTGGAATGAACATAAAGACGATCCACAACCATATTGTGTGTTAGCAAATACCTGGCCATTATTAGGTTTAGAAGCTGTTTCTGGAAGAAACATTACTGCGGGTAATTTCCCTGTATATCATGAATATGCTCAGCCTGAGCGTGTAAAATTGTTTGAAGGTATGTCAAAAGCTCCAGAACAAAAATGGATTGATGGTGCTTTTGCGGTAACCAATGCTTCGGTGTGTTACTACATGACGGAAAATCGTTGGATTAACGATATGGTGTTGGATGCTACCGTGCGGTTGTTGGGTGAGCCTCGTCGTGTGGGGACGGTATATGTGTGGAGAATAGAGCAATAATTAAACGTTCCATGGGGGTGGAATGTTTGTTATGTGGAAAAAGATATTCGCAAATATCTTTTTTTTGTGTAGTATAAAACTATACCCACGAATAATTTATAACTTTTGGCGGTATTATCATAAAGGAGGCCCTATGTTCATTGAAGTCTCTATCTTGGGGTAGTATTACAACACCCAATGCGCAAACTGTGGCCGATGGATGTTCCATATTCTCGGCATCATAGAAAACCAGAAAGTCAGGGAGGGACCAGCTGGAGTCCTTTTAAAAATATCTGTTGGATTCCTCATACAGAACATGTAAATTGGCATCGATTGTTTAAGGATTATAACCATTTGGTTATTGCTTTTCTCATCAATCAATATTATTTGCCAGAGTGTAGATTTACACCGTATCCTGTTCGGGAGCGTCGTCTATTAGACATTCCTTCTGACCTATGGGTGCGAAAAATACTTCCTCAAAAATGGGAACCCAGATATGATGCATGGGCGCATATCTTTGATGGTATGCATCCTATAGAAATTGAGGCTCATATGGCTTTACGGTTACTTGATCCAGAAATCAGGTTCCACGTAGCCTATGAACCAAAGATATATTCTTTCCCGCTTGCAAGTTAAAAGCTTCCTTATTTGGAAGCTTATTTTTTTAATCCTTTTGGATATAAGCCCGTTGCAAACCACGAGAGTATTTGTTTGTTTGAAACAGCAATGTTCTTTTGAATAGACATTCGTCTGCCAATAATAAACCGTACACCGAGCACAGCATCCAACACAGCTTTTATAATAAGCATTGGTTTTCCTTTGAGTAGGTAATAGCCAAACAACGAAACCCACCCAAAAAAGAGCCAAGGCAACTGCCAGAGTAATAGAAGTAATGGAAAATTTTTAAGTTGTGTCCAAAAAAGATTTCTATAGGTGTGATACACCGCAAAGTCAGAAACTTTTGAGGTTGAGGCAGATCCTTTGTGGTACACTACAGCATCTTGTGCGTATGCTACATCAAACCCAGCAAGTCGAGCACGGAAACCAAGATCAAAATCTTCAGCATATGCAAAATAGAGTGGATCTAAATACCAGTCATCAATCGCAACCGTTTCAAGAAGTTTTTTTGTATACAATGCACACCCAGCAGAAGGGCAAAAGAGGGAAGTGTTTGTTTGCATTCTGTTGAATGGTAAACCACTGCTCATACAGACCACACCAAGGTTATCTACTTTTTCCTTATTATCACATTGCATCATACGTGGTGCTACCATTCCTATATGAGTTCCCCCTCTTGTACTCAGAGCCTGTGCTGAACTTGATTCAGTAAGGGGGGTAGGGGGTGGTTGTGTATTAGAAGAAATATGTTTGACCATGTCTGTCAAAAAGTTTGGTTCTACTACAGTATCATTATTCAACAACACCACAGCATCTGCATCATCTGCTAATGCTTTTCTTATTCCAACGTTATTTCCTTCTGCAAATCCAAGATTCGCTTCATTTTGAATATACGTATATTCAGGAAATTGTTTTTCTAATTCCTCTGCATGTTTTGATGTATCATTATTTACCACATATACCGTGTGGCTTTTATAGGTAAGGTTCTGCAAAGAATGTAAACATGCAATGGTGTCACCAAGGTTTTTATAGTGGAGGACTATGATTGCTATCTGTTGATCTTTCATATATGGTATCCTAATATACAGATACATAAATGACAACTTTCATGAATATTTTTTCTCGAAAATACATAACATTGTTCCATTTCTGGAGAGGACTGCTTTGGATAGGTGCAGTATCTGTATTGCTATGGATTTTTTTTCAAAATTTAGTACCAAGTGGCATACTTGTCCTTGAACATACTAAAGGAAGTCCTATTTCACCCATTTCAGATTTACATCCAGAAAAAAGACTCATAGAACTTCCAGAAGATGGCGATGCACAACGAGTATATGTAGACCCCGTATATTTTGATGCAAAAGTACCACGCGAGTTTGATACCGTAACCGTAGATATCACTTGGCAAAACCAAAGCCAACCCATAGTAGAGTTGGGAGCCCGAAAAGTGCGGGGAGCATGGGGGTTTGTTATGCAATCACTGCAGAATAGATTCATTGATGATGTACTGTATGCTGATACCTCACCATGGGACTGTAATCAGTACGAAGGTGTGTTGTTCTGTCAAAAAAATAACAGATATGCGGATCTTGCCTCCTTCTTCACTAATCCACCAACACAGGGGATAGCAACATATCATTATACATTGCCAGAAGGTATTACGGCAGACAGCATGAATGTATATACCGATCTTTCTGAGTACAACTATGTGCTTGCAAGTTACACATCCCCAGAATCTCTTGGAAATGATTGGTACACACGACGTGTAACTTTTAATTGGCAGGATTTTGCACTACATATCAATGAAATCAGTTTTTTACTTTCTGCTCCGGATTTACATAAAGGCAATGGGCAGATTGTTGTTGGTGATATTGTTATTACCTTGCAACGAGATCCACTGGATTGGGAAGGATTACTCTCATATATCAAAAATCAATTCAAAAGACTTACCACATGATATTCAATACACTACAACCGTATACTACCGAATTGTTTCGAGTAAGTGGGGTACTTACGTTAGTGTTGTATATGCTTGAAACATTAAAAGAAGGATATGTTTCATTTTATCTAAACCCTGCAATAGTATTGAGTGTTTTTTTACTTTCTGGAATCGTGTGGTTGTTTGAGCGGGAGTAATATTTCTACCGTAGTTCCTCTTCCTTTTGTGCTTGATACTGAAATAGTACCATGGTGTTTTTCTATAATATGTTTGCTAATGGCGAGTCCTAACCCTGTGCCTTTGATGACCTTATCTTCTGTATCAGCTCGGTAGTATCTTTGAAATACATCGTGTAATTCTTTCTTATCCATTCCAATACCCGTATCTGTAATAACAATACATGCTTGATTGTTTTTTTGTGAAAGTTCGATAGATACCTTTTTTTCGTGAGCAATATATTTAAAAGCATTGCTTACTATATTGGTAAGAACCTCTTCTATTTTCCCCTGATCAGCATCGATATGTATGTTATGAGCAATGTGGTGTGTCAGAGTAATCTGTTTGTCTTCAGCTAAGGTCGTAATATATTCAATAAAAGCTTCTAGTGCAGAACTGAGATTATAGGTTTGTATATCTACTGTTTGTTCCTCAGATTCAAACGTTGATGCTCTCAATAGCGAATAAATAAATTGAGAAATTTTGTCTATTGATTTTTCAAATCTATTCAGTGCGTGCGTATCATGTACTTCTTTTTTGAGGATGCCAAGTTCTCCTTTTACAATAGTAAGTGGTGTTTGCAGGTTATGTGAAATATCTATCATCAGCTGTTTTTGTTGTTCTTGTAATTGTTTAATTTTTTCGGTGCGGTGTATTACTTTTTCTTCCAGTGTTTCGGAGTATTCTTTTACCTCTTCATATAGTTGAGCTTTTTGTATTGCAACTGCTGCTTGGTGAGCAACAGTTTGTAGTAATTGTATATCTTCTGGAGTATACATATCTCCAGATTTTTTGTTGCCAAGATACAGGGTAGCTATTTTTTTCTGTTCAACAATAATGGGAATAAGTAAGGTGATCTGAAACATCTGTGTGAGTTTTTTTAATTCTGCACGTGCCTCAGGATCGGTAATGTCGCTGAGAGGTCCATTAAGCAAAAGGGGAGTTTGAACAGCATCTAAATACTGTTGTATTTTGTTGTAGGTCTTTTTTTCATATGTTTGAAATGTATCATTTTGAAAATAAGTGCCATCATGAATAAAAGCAATTCCAATAGTTTCTATTTTTAAAATATGAGTAAGTGTTTTGGTCATTTTTGAAAGAAGTGTTTCAAGATCCAATGTGTGATTTAACATTTCAGAAATGGTATTCAATGCATGCGAGTACGAATACGTATGTTTAAAAAAGAATCGATCAGTAATTTTTCTAAAACGTTTTTCTAAAGGTGGAACACCAAAAATTCCTACTAATGTTGTAATGAGAGCACTCCCAAAGGTGGTAACATGGGTAGTCCCTTGCACAAAAAGACCGAGCATAAATATACCCAAAAGATAGACCCCCACAATAAGTGCAAGAAGTAAGGTAAAAATCAATCCTCGTTGTACCAAAATTTTAAAATCAAGGAGTTGATGTTTAACAATGGCGTAGGTAGTACAGGCAACCAAGAAGATAGAAAAAGCAACACCAACTGCATACAGGTTTGCAATGCCAAACGCAGGGAGTATGCCATTGAATAAAAATCCTGATCCTATGGCAATAGAAAAACCAAGTATAATATACCTAATTTGGTTTCGAATAAGTGCAGGGAGTGTTTTTCTTTTTCGCAATAATATCCAGTAACTACATATGTAATAACCTAAAACAAGAAGTAAATAGTAATTGTAAAAATCAGCAAGAATCCCTGCCGGAGGTTTATTATAATAAAATTCGTACACACTATATACTTGGTTTGGATCAAGTAACATAATGTATATAATCATTACTATTGCCGGAATAAAAAAAGGCACGTATCGAATAAGACGTGCTGAGTGGTTTCTAAATGTAATGGTAAACAATGTAAAATATACCGTGAAGAGCAATGCAGTAATGGCTGAAACTTTCGTCCAAAATACCAGCGTTTCAATATTGAGTGCAATATCTCCATAAAAAATACTGGCAACCCATACACCATTGAGTATGGTGTAATACGCTAAATATCGAGCAACACGATCTGATGTACGCTTCCAAAAAATAACAGCACCAAGCGCAATACAGGTGCTCATCACAAGAATAAGGAATATGTCCAAAAAATAGATAAGTTCTAGCATATAGGTTTATAGTAGTAAGAAAGAGATAAAATTTATATAAAATCCCTCTTTGTTATGCATAGCTAAAAAATAAAAAAAAGGCAAGAATTTCTTGCCTTGTTAAAGATCTATCTATGCTGCTTCTCTATTGTGTAACATCACCAAGCATGCAGCATCACCACTTTGTGCATCTTCAAAATAACCAGGAAGTGCTTTGCATACGTGCATTCCTGTACGAAGCACCACACTTAATGTGGGGTCCGAAATACGTTCTTCTTTTGGGATAGTTCTATTCATACTCTTTTGAACAATATCCACATATCCTTCTACAGCTTCCTCTATACTGCACTGATGTTGCTCGGCATATACAGCCAATCCAGGAACACGGCATGCCCCAGCATAGTATTGTTGCTTGCGTTCGCGCATAGTTGCATGTGCTGCTTGAAGCAACAGTTTCCCTGCCCCTGGGCGCGATGCAGAAAAACTTACTGCATAGAGTGTTTTCCCTTGTTGCATATGGGTGGTACGTGCAAACCCTAAATCTGTACATACATCCCATGTTGGGTGTTGGTTGCTATATGGATCAATATCACAACATTGTGAAAAAATATGGCCACAAATATGATTTTGATATAACGCAACTAAAAATCCTTCAGGAAAAACATTGAGCCAGGTATGAAACTGCTCACTACTGATAATCGGTACTCCTGTACCTTCCCACGCTTTTTTTTCTGCTTCTACAAAACCTTGGTAATCCAAGGCTGCTGCTGGTCTGACTGTTATGCGCTTCATAGGTTCTCCTCTGTCTTTAACGCAGTGATAAAATACATACCACGATACGGAACACTACTATCGGCAATAGATTGTTCATATATGGTGATATGTGTAAATCCTAATAGCGAGAGTGTGTGAGCAATGAGTTTACGAGTTATCGGGACAGCAGGAAATGTGTGGTTTCCAACTATGTAATATGATGCTTCCTTCAAAGCGGTCATAATAAGCATGCCATGTGTGCATACACGGCTTGCCAAAGACGCACATGCTTGTTTCCATACATGAATAATATCTGTAATAGATTCAATACAAAAACTTGAATGTACTACATCATACTGCACTGGAAACGAATCATCTGCACATGTGTTATGTAACACATCATAGGTGCCAAAAGCATGTAGTTTTGAAATCAGTAGTTGTTTTCTTTTTGCGCACGCTTCTACAGATGGCATACATCCATACTCTGCGTACAAGCTTGCATATATGAAGGCATCCCACTTGCTTGTTGGCTGAGCACACCATTGTTTTGTTTCAGTAACAAGTGCTTCAACATAATCTGTAAAAAAAATACGTTCTACATATTGTGCAATACTTAGTAACTGATACAGTGTTGAACCTCCGCCAACTTCAAGCAGTGTGTGATATGAATTGCATTGAAGTAAGGGGAGTGCATAGTGTGCATAACAATACATAAGCCATGCGTTCTCTTGTCCAACATACGTTGTTGGCGGGTGAGGCGGTGGGCGAGTATGTAACGTTGTAATATATTGAATATCAACATCTGCATAATATGCTTCGGTATACGCTTGCGAGGTAAAGTCGTGGGTGAACGATCCAAAAGGCATAAGTAGCTCCTTTATGTTGGGGGATAGATATTTTCAGCAGGAAAACAGGTCCCACGTACTACAGTTTGTGGATGAACTTCTTGTAATGCATAGAGTTTTTTGAGTTTATCAACCACTGTTTCCCAATGAAAACTTTTACATGAATACACATCCATGCTGACAAATCCTTTGAGAGCATAGCTATGTAGAGAGATGTGTGATTCCACAATAAAAGCAAATCCAGATATCCCCGCATTATGTGGTTCATTAAATTCAATAATGTGTGGGAACCCAACCGGAGTCATGCCAATATCAAGGGGAAGCTCTCTCAAAAATTGATACAGTAATCCAACATCTGCCAGCTTGTTTTGATCTCCACCATACCCATCAATGGTGAGATGCAATCCGTAGCTGTTGCCGATATCTTTTACCCCAAGTGGTTTGTACACTTTTGGAGCAAGAATCGTTTTTTCTTTCCAATATGCGCAGTCTATTGGTGGATCTACTTCACATATTTCTCCATCTATATGCACAAATCCTGCTCGCTTCAGTGTTGCAAAGTGATCAGGCGAATAGGTTCGTGCTTCATCTGAGTAATAGGTGAGTATGCCTCCTGGTTTTAATACCCGAAACGCTTCTTCAAAAAAGAAGAAATGATTTTTATGAATCTCTTCTTCAGCAAGTGGGTATGTATCAAATAAAATACCAGTAATACTATTGTCTGGTATGAGTGGTAATACTTCTTGCCAAAAACCAAAATAGGGGCGAACCGGAGTGCAACTTTTTGTTGCAAATTGAGCAAGCTTTTGAAATACATCTGCATTTGCTTCAATAATAATATGTTCTGCAATCTGATGTGTTTGCACATATTCTGCAGAAATCCCCATACCAAAACCCACTTCTAACACAACACCTCCCTGTGAGCATGCAATATCAGCAAGTGTACGCATATATCCATCTTCCCAATCTTCCATGACTGGGTGTCCATCTATGGTTAGGGTATGCTCGTCGTACACAGCGGGTTGTGTTTTCCAGTCACCATATTTCCTAAATCCAATGTCTGTTCGTGTGAGGTGTGTGGTATGTCGCGTGTCATCGGTACTCCATCCGTTTGTTTTATGAAGTACTCCTTGTTGATTCCACCCTTTTTGTGGATCAAATTGTTGCAGTGCCATATATATCTCCTTCAGTATAAGTTATAAATGTGCTCCACTTTTTGTGGCTATTATCAAATTACTTTATAAAGGATGATAAAAAATTGAATAAAAATTTAAATTTTTTTGAATAAAAATTAAACAAAAATTAAAAATAAAAAAACATATCTATATAGATATGTTTTTTTATTTTTTGTTCTATGCTTCTAATTTATACCCACGTCCGGGGATAGTATGGATTAATTTTTTTGTTTTGTAATCTATTTTTCTTCGTAAGCTTCTAATATGGGACTCAATCGTATTTGAAAAAGGATCAGCATTCATATCCCAAACATGTTCCATTATCATACCTCTTGAGAGCACGGTACCAACATTTTGCATAAGATATTCTAATAACATGAATTCTTTACGTGTTAAGTATACTTCTTCTTCATCTCTTTTTACCACATGCCTTTTACTATCAAGATGTAGGTCATCAATCATTAAAATAGTGTCGGCTATTTTTCTGGGTCTGCGTAAAAGTGCTCGAATGCGAGCAAGTAATTCATCAAGGGAAAATGGTTTCGTAATATAGTCATCAGCACCGTCATTCAATACAGAGACTTTTCTATCTGTTTCTGATTGTACTGAAAGCATAATAATCGGTGTTTCTTTTCCTGCTATTCTAATTTCTGCACATACTTCTGCCCCTGTTTTTTTAGGGAGTACATTATCTAAAATAATGACATCATAGTCATTTGTTTTTGCGAGCCAGAGCCCTTTTTCGCCATCAGCAGCACAATCAACAACAAAGCACTCCGATTCAAGGCTTTGTTTTACAAAATCTCGTATGTCTTTTTCGTCCTCAACAAATAAAATGCGCATATGACTGTTTTAGTATAGCAGTAAATTCAGTATTTACCAGTGAAAAAATGACTAATATTAGGTTAAAAAATTGAAAAAAATTTTATATAGATTTTAAATGGCTTTTGTATGCTTAGGATACTATAGCAATATACAAAACATATATGAAGCTACTTATTATTGAGGATGATCAAGAACTTACTCAGGTATTATCTCAGGGCTTATTACAGGCTGGTTTTGAAACCGTGCACACATCAAATCGCAATGGAGCGTTGCATATACTTGTCCCGCAAGAGGAGCATGATGATATTCATGGAGTTATTCTGGATTGGCACCTTGGTGAGGAAGACGGCATTGCTATAGCTCAAGAAATTCGCAGAATGAGTGATGTCCCTATTATTATGCTTACGGTAAAAAGAGATACTCAGCATGTTGTTGAAGCGTTAGATGCAGGTGTGGATGATTATGTATGCAAACCGTATGATCTTTCTGAACTTGTGGTGCGTGTGTCTAATCTTTTAAATCGTAATCAAACATTACGTTTTAGAAATGTTGCGTTACATGCAAAGTCCGTACAAATGAACATAAAAAATCACACGGTTACACGTTATGGTGAACCAGTATCACTTACAAAAACAGAATATAAAATTTTAATGTATTTATTGTTACACCAAGGGCAACCAATTAGTAAGGAGCATCTACAGCATCACATTTATGGAGAAAAAAAGAAAGGAGTGCAACATCTTATAAATACGCATGTGTTGAATGTTCGTAAAAAAATAGGTTCAGCACTCGAGATACAAACCATACCACAGTATGGGTTCATTGTTCATTAATATATATTTTTTTGAGGGGGGAGAATGGCAAAGCAGGTATTGATTGTTGATGATGAAGTAATTATTCAAAAATCATTATCCAAACTGCTAACGTATGCAGGGTTTCAAGCAGTGTGTGCATCAAATGCCGAAGAGGGAATGCAACGATTTGAGGAAATTGATGCCACAAATATCTGTGCGGTAATGATTGATATTCGTTTAGGAGTACATACCTATGGCTGGCAAGATATAGTTTCCTATATTCGTCAAAACCAATTTCCAATTAGAATTTTAATTATCAGTGGAGATATTGCTGTTGCTAAAAATACTGTTGATAAAAATGAAGATATTTCTTTTTGGGAAAAACCAATTGATTCTTTTGCACTTATCAACTTTCTTAATTCATAGGCTTATACAAAATAAGCCTTTTTTTATTTGATTTTATTGCCTTTTTTTCGTATACTCCAAGCATATGGAATTCAAAAAAACAGCAATAGATGGAGTATATCTTATTACCCCACGTGTCTTTACCGACGAGCGTGGTTTTTTTCTTGAACGGTATAACAAACAGCTCTTTGCAGAGAATGGTATTGATGTAGATTTTGTACAGGACAACCATTCGCAATCTCAAAAAAACGTGCTTCGTGGTTTGCATTTTCAATCACCTCCAAAAGCACAAGACAAATTAGTATGGGTCACACGTGGATCGGTGTACGATGTTGTAGTCGATATCAGAAAAGATTCTTCAACATATGGTACCTGGGTTGGATACGAACTCTCTGAAGAAAATAAGCAGATGTTGTTTGTACCAAAAGGATGTGCGCATGGTTTTGTTACACTGTCGGATAGAGCTGATTTGCAGTATAAAGTTTCAGATACCTACAGCCCCGAGCATGATGGTGGTATTATTTGGAATGATCCAACTCTTGCTATTGATTGGCACGTAGCTAAACCGCTCCTTTCTGAAAAAGATGCTGCGTTGCCAACTTTTGATTTAGTATCATCACCTTTTTAATATGCAACTTATTGTAACTGGGTCACTTGCGTATGACCGGATCATGGATTTTCCTGATCGATTTAAAAATCATATTTTGCCAGATAAAATTCATGTGTTGAATGTCTCTTTTGTATTACAAAAGTTAGAAGAACGTTTTGGTGGTACTTCAGGGAACATTGCATATAATCTCTCGTTATTAGGATTAGATCCATTACTTGTCGGTGTACTTGGAGGTGTAGACAGTGAACGATATCTCAAGCATTTTGAGGCATGCAATATTGATACACAACATATTCGTGTATTTGAACATGAACACTGTGCACATGCACACATTATTTCGGATATGGATGGAAACCAAATTACTGCATTTTATCCAGGAGCACTTATTCATGGTCATGAACATCCATTACCTCATATAAAAGGCGATGCATTATTAGTTATTGCTCCATCTTCAAAGGAAGAAATGTGTAAACGTAGACTAGAAGCAAAGCAACAAGATATTCCCTATGTGTTTGATCCAGGACAGCAAATTACCGCACTCTCACCAGAAGAATCTATTGATTGTGCTCGTGATGCACGCGTTGCCATCTTCAACGATTATGAATGGGAACTCTTTCAAAAGAAAACGGGGTTATCTAAAAAAGACGTGCTTGATTATGACACTGTTTTAATTGTTACTGGTGGACGTGCTGGTTCTATGATCTATGAGAAAGAAAAGGAATATCGTATTGGAGTTGCACAAGCACATAATGTTATTGACCCAACCGGTGCAGGGGACGCGTACCGTGCAGGATTGCTTGCCGGTATGGCGTATGGTTGGGATTGGCAAACCACCGGACAAGTAGCTGCAACAATTTCTTCTTTTGTAGTAGAAAACTACGGCACACAAGAACATGCACCAACTATGCAAGATTTACAAGAGCGTTACGAAAAACATTTTGCCCATCCATGGCCACTTAAACGAACGCAACAAAAACAAACACCACTTAAAAACGATATTAATTTTTAAGTATGGTTGGTGTTATTATTGCAGCAGGGTATGCAACGCGTTTGTATCCGTTAACAGAACATTTTCCAAAACCACTTCTTGAGATTGGCAATACAACCATTTTGGATAGATTGCTCGATCAATTGCATGCTATTCCCGCACTTGATCGTATTGTCCTCATTACCAATCATAAATTTTTTCATCATTTTGAAGAGTGGGAAAAAGGGTACAATGGGAGATTCTCTATAACACTTATTGATAACCACACCACTTCAAAAGATGATCGCCTTGGTGCGGTTGGCGATATAGCCTATGCATTAGAACACGGAAATATTGATGATGATATATTGGTTTGTGCCGCAGATAACATTATTACGTTTTCTCTTGATACGTATATTCAAACATATGCACAAACAGGATCAGTTGTTATTGGTGCACGTGTTATTGAAGACTTTGAAGATAGGAAACGGCGTGGTATTGTTAGTTTTAATGAGGATCATAGGGTAACCAATTTTGAAGAAAAGCCAGAAAATCCACAGTCACACTGGGCAGTACCTCCGTTCTATTTGTATCCGAAAAGCGTGTTACCATTATTTACTACCTTTTTAGCAGAAGGGAATAACCCTGATGCCCCAGGACATTTTATTGGCTGGTTATACAAAAAACAACCAATTCATGTGGTTGAAATCGAGGGGAAGGTGCATGATATTGGAAATAAAGAATCATTAGCAGAGGCAGAAAAGATCTATGGCTCACGAACGTAATCCCTATACACAACTCTCACGAAAAGTAGTCTACACCAATCCATGGATGACGGTTGTTGAAGATGAAACAGAAGTAGATGGAAAAAAAGGTATCTACTCAATAGTACAAAAGAATGATGGCGCGGCTATTATTGCTTTTACAAAAGATCACAACATATTGCTCGTTGGGCAATGGCGGTATCCTGCAGAATCATACTCTTGGGAACTTCCTATGGGTGGCATTGAAGAAGGTGAATCACTTGAAGATGCTGGCAACAGAGAGTTAATGGAAGAAGCTGGGTATAAAGCTGAGCGATGGGAACACCTTGGTTCGTATCACACCGCAAATGGTCATAGTAGTCATAAAATGCAGTTAGCTGTTGCTCATGGATTAGAAAAGGCAACAGCAACACAGGATGAAGCTCATGACATTGTGGTCCAAGAAGTTACCATGGAAACCTGTGAAGAGATGGTAAAAAATGGAGACATTTTTGATGGCCCAACACTGTCTGCATTATATTTATATTTGTTACATAATAAAAAAGTATGAAACTATTAGTTACCGGTGGAGCTGGATTTATTGGCTCAAACTTTATTCGCTACATCCTTAAAAACTATCCAGAAGATAGTGTTGTTAATTATGATGCACTAACCTATGCAGGTAATTTGGAAAATTTAAAAGACATTGAAACAGATGATCGCTATACCTTTGTAAAAGGGGATATTCTTGATTACGATGCATTACACAAAGCAAGCGAAGGGGTAGATGCCATTGTGCACTTTGCTGCAGAATCTCATGTGGATCGCTCTATTCATTCATCAGATGCTTTTATTGAAACCAATGTAAAAGGTACGCAATGTGTTATTGATGTAGTACGTGATTTAAAAATAGAAACATTAGTGCATGTCAGCACAGATGAAGTATATGGCGATGTTTCTGCACCACATAAATCAGATGAGCAATCCACTATCTGGCCGTCTTCGCCATACTCAGCAGCAAAAGCAGGATCTGATATGTTGGTACTCGCAGCAATACGCACATATCAGGTGCCAGCGATGATTACTCGTGCTGCAAATAATTATGGACCATACCAGTTTCCAGAAAAAATTGTTCCGTTATTTATTACCAATGCTTTAGAAGACAAAAAAGTTCCATTGTATGACGGTGGTACACAAATACGAGATTGGTTGTTTGTAGAAGACCATTGTAGTGGTATTGATATGGTATTGCGAAAAGGAACTATTGGTGAAGTATATAATATTGGTGCAGAACAAGAGCCAGAAGTAACCAATAAAGAACTCACACACATGATATTATCTCTCACCAAAAAAGGTGAAGAATTAATTGAGTCAGTAACAGGATTACGTCCAGGGCATGATCAACGGTATGCCTTAGATGCATCTAAAATACGATCACTCGGGTGGAAGACTTCTGTAACGCTTGAAGAAGGATTACAACAAACCGTTACTTGGTATCAAGAAAATCAGGATTGGTGGAAACGTGTGAAAGATGGTTCATACCAAGAGTATTATGAAAAACAGTATTCCGAAAAATAGTACTATGATCATTACCCCTTCTGTGGTAACACATGATATTCGTTCGATTCCGTATCAAAAGTATATTGATACACGTCTTCGTGAGTTGAAACGGTTGAGATTAAAAGAAGTTTCACTTTTTCTTACAACGGGAAATACCAAGCAACGTGAATACATTCGTAAGCATGTAGCAGCAAGTTCGGTAACTTCAATCCCTCATATTCATATCCGTAATGATATGACCGAAAAAGAGGTTGGGTATTATTATGATACCTATGGTACACAACGATTTACTACTCATTATGAGTATCGTAAAAATTTTTGGCATTGGAGCCCCACATTGCGCAAATGTATAGGCATAGAAAATAATGTAGATTTAAGTAGTTTAAAAGGTATTGAACGATTTGGTGGTATGGTGATTGATGTGTCTCATTATGCAGAATATGTACGCCATAATACAGCATTTAAAACAATTGTAGACATGGCGATAGATCGTTTTCCTGTTCTCGCAAATCATGCAAGTGGGGTGCATCCAAAAACAGATGAAGCAATTCACTGGGCATATAATAAAACATACTACACGTATGTGAAACAGCTTCCTAAAAAGTGTTTTGGACCGGTTGTGAGCTTAGAAGTAAGCAATACCCTCGCAAGTCAAATAAAGTATATTTCGTATATTAAACGATTACTCACATAATATGCATGTATTAATGCTTGGGTCCCAAGGCATGCTTGGTCATGATCTGGTTACCACATTATCAAAAGAACACACCGTAACTGCGTGGACACGGAGCGATCTTGATACTACGAGAGAATCAGACGTCACCGAAAAAATTACAGCACTACATCCAGATATCATAATCAACGCAACGGCATATACCAATGTAGATCAAGCAGAATCAGAAGAAGCACAAGCAACATTAGTAAATGGAACAGCAGTAGGGTATCTGGCACATGTTGCACAAATGTTAGATATTCCATTAGTACATTATTCAACAGATTATGTATTTGATGGATTACAAGCAGAAGGATATACAGAAGATGATACAACCAATCCAATCAATGCGTATGGTAGAAGCAAGTTGGCAGGGGAGGAAGCTATAGTGAATACTAACACATTATCCTATTACATTATTCGAACCTCATGGCTGTATGGACACCATGGAAAGAATTTTGTAGAAACGATGTTGTCGTTAGCAGAGAAAGGTGAACCTTTAAAAGTGGTAGATGATCAAATAGGATCGCCGACATACACGAAAGATCTTGCAGAAGCAACGCTTGCTATCATCAACACATCTAAACCATTTGGCATATATCACATAACGAATAGTGGGTACACCAGCTGGTATGCGTTTGCAAAAGCCATTTTTGACGTGTATGGTAAAACCGTTGATATACAACCATGCACCACCGCTGATTTTCCACGACCAGCAAAAAGACCAGCATTTTCTGTATTACAATCAACGAAGCTTGAACCCTTGAGAAGCTGGGAGGACGCATTGCTTGCGTATCACACTGAATCTTCATGACGGGATCCCTTCGCCATGAGTACATGGCTCGGGATGACACGTATATACACATCAATAATCAGATTCTATAATTCCATATAACTATATGAAAGGTATTATCCTTGCAGGAGGAAGTGGCACTCGGTTACATCCGCTTACTAAAGTCACTTCAAAACAACTGCTTCCTATATACAATAAACCAATGATTTACTATCCGCTCGAAACACTCATGCGTGGTGGTATTACAGATATTCTTATTATTTGTGCGCCAGAACGTGCAGGTGATTTTTTACAATTGCTTGGCAGTGGAAAAGAACTTGGTGTCAAGTTTACGTACGAAATTCAGGATAAACCAGAAGGATTACCACAAGCATTTACCATTGGTGAAAATTTTATCGGGGATGATAGTGTTGCTTTGATATTAGGTGATAACATGTTTGAGGATGATTTTTCAGAACAAATAAAAGGTTTCACCACAGGAGGTCATGTGTTTGCAAAGAAAGTGCCAGATCCAGAACGATTCGGCGTAGTAAAATTTAGTGAAGATGGCACAGCAGAGCAGATTGTAGAAAAACCAAAAGATTGGATTTCTGATTATGCGGTTACCGGATTATATTTATATGATAATCGAGTAGTTGAAGCAACAAAAAATCTCAAACCTTCTGCTCGAGGAGAATTTGAGATTGTTGATTTACACAATTTTTATTTAGAAAAAGGAGAACTCTCAGTAAGTACCGTGGAAGGTGAATGGATCGATGCAGGAACGTTTGATTCTTTGTTAAAAGCAAATATATTAGCTGCCAAGAAAGAAGGATCTGCTATCGTCTAAAGTCAGAGGGAGTGCATAGAGCATTCCTTCATTTCCGATGTAATATAAACTGGTATCCTTATGCACATATTGTAACATATGTGCATTTTCAATATCAGAAATAAGAATAGTATTTCGTGGATCTTCTGCGGTACCTAATTCAGCAATACGTAATGTATGGTCAACCATGTATGCGATATGAAAAGTGTCATGCGTCCAACTCAGAGCAGTAATTGGTTGCGAGTACCGTGTGACTAATGTGCTTGTTTGGTTTGTTGGTACAACGGTTAATGGCGCAATAAATGATTGTTTATACACCCCATACCCATCAGTATACACAAGCAATGATCCGTCAGTAGACCATAGTGCAGAGGTCACACGAGGAATAGATTCAAATCGAGGTACTGCGCTCGTGTTTTGAATACTTGGATCTAAAACAGTAAGTTGTTGTGTTATGTGGTTGTGTACCGCAATACGATGTGAATATGTTGATTGTAATGTTGCTTCTCCATCAATAGTAAATTCTGGGAATATATGTAAGGTGTTTTGATCATTATTCATAAACCAACGCACTACTTGTGTTTCGAGTAATGGATCTTTTTCTATAATAATGGTTCTTTTTTCTTCAATAAGATAATCAGTAACATCACCTTCATACACAGTTCGCACCACCTGTAATATAAAAGGAATGCGAACTAAGGCGGTATCACTGAGTGCATACACGGTATGGTCAGTCGTTGGATCCCAACGTACGTTGTGAAGTGGCTCTTTTGAAAATGTATGTAATGGGGTAACGGTGGTTTGAGCCGTAACATCAACAACATAATACTCATTCAGTTGTTGTGATATGCGACCAAAGAGAAACTGATCCACATGTGGAGACCATGAAACATCGGTAAGTTCATCCTTCGTAATATTTGCAACAAGTGTGTCTTTTTCGTTTAATGTGTTGAATAATCTCAGTTGACCTTCGGCGGTACTATAGAGTAATTTATCCTGTTTGGTGTTCCACCAGTAGGATGTTATACTGTTCGAAATACGAGCTTCTGGCTCAGTAATCGGGTACAGATGTATACGTTCCTCAAAGGCACTTACACGTGGTTCAATAGTTATGGTTTTTTCCCATGTATGATACCCTTCTTTTGCTATTGCTAGATTAATTTTTCCAGGTAGTATAGTATTAATAATGGTTGGTGTTTTTTGGGAATGTTCTTCACCATTCAGATAAATAGTCGCATTTTCAGGTGATGATTTAACCACTAAACTACCGGTTTCAACCACACGACCGTACTCAAAATCATACCGATATCCAGCGGTATATAAAATCAATGGCGGAGCAGCCATGAAAAAAATAGCAATAAAAAATGAATATAAAAAGCGTCTGGTTCTGAGTTTCATAACTATCGTACAATTATGTCACAGTTTGTAATTAATGGAGGACAACCACTCAATGGAGAATGGAAAACTCAAGGGATGAAGAATGCCGCAACCCCTATTGTCGCAGCGACACTGCTTACCGAAGAGTCCTGTGTTATTCGTAATGTACCGCGTATTGCTGATATTGAGCAAATGCTTGCATTACTTGAAACATTAGGTGCTGATATTCGTTGGGAAGATACGCACACGTTGCATATTCAAACCAAGGATATTAAAACAAGTAAGCTTGATTACAAATTAGCAAAATCAATGCGATCATCTGTATTGTTGCTGGGTCCTTTGCTTGCACGACTTGGTACATTGGAATTCCCTGAACCAGGTGGCTGTAATTTAGGTAATCGCTCATTAGATACCCATTTCTCAGCAATGGAGTCTTTTGGTGCTGATATCAGTACTGTTTCGGACGAATACTATACCATTTCTTCTAGAAAATTGCAAGGAGGTACTATTGAATTAGCTGAGAAATCTGTTACCGCAACAGAAAACGCTATGATGGTTGCAAGTAGGATCCCTGCGAAAACAGTTATTACTAATGTTGCAAGTGAACCACACATTGTATGCCTTGCGGCTTTTTTACGTAGCATTGGTGCAGAAGTATCTGGCGAAGGTACACGAGAAATAACTATTGTGGGTACTACAGACATGGGAAGCACTGATTTTGAAATTATTCCTGATCAATTAGAAGTAGGAACCATTGCAGTACTTGGTGCATTAACACATGGATCTATAGCTATTCATCCTGTAGTACCAAAGGACATGCATGCCGTAGCTCGTGTGATGCATGATGCTGGTGTTCGTTTTGAAGAAAAAGGTGATACCTGGGTGGTGCATGATTCACGTGATTCCTTGCGAGAATTTTTTGTTGCAACCGCACCGGCTCCCGGTTTCCCAACAGACTTACAAGCACCGTTTGGGGTACTTGCCACACAGGCACACGGAACCACCACTATTTGTGACCCTTTGTTTGAAAATAGATTGGGGTATCTTGGTTCTCTTGAGCAAATGGGGGCTACTGTAGATGTGTTTAATGAACATGCTGCATTAGTTACCGGACCGACTCCTTTGCACGGGGCGCAATTACAAAGTTTAGATTTACGTGCAGGCGCAACGTTACTTATTGCAGGGTTAATTGCAGAAGGAAAAACTATTATTGATGAAGCTGGTATAATTGATAGAGGGTACGAACGTATCGATGAACGTTTGCGTGAACTTGGTGCAGATATCAGTCGAGTTGAATGATCCATTGAATGTGATAGAATATCATAGTTAATACTATACACATGGAAACACAAAAAAAATTTAGCACAACCGTTATTACTATCGGCCTTATGGTCGTTAGTTTTGTTGTTGGCTACACCGTCGGCAAAGGGGATACCGAAGTCGTTATTGTAAACGAAAAAGGTGAACCAACCGTAGCAGGTGAAGTAACCATAAACAGAAACGAAGTAAAGACATATCTTGGAAAAGATGTGAATTTTGATATTTTCCTTTCAGTGTGGGATATGTTGCAAGAACGCTATGTTGATCAACCTGTTGCTCAAACAAAATTATTCTACGGAGCACTCGAAGGTATGGTTGCTGCGCTGGATGATCCGTATTCAGTATTTCTTACACCAGTAATTTCTGAAGAATTTACCGAATCACTCAGTGGACGGTTCGAAGGTATTGGTGCGGAAATTGGTATTAAAAATAATATTCTCACTATTATTTCTCCGCTTCCAGGCTCTCCTGCAGAACGTTCTGGACTAAAAGCAAAAGATCAAGTAGTAGAAATCGATGGAACCAGTACCGAGGACATGCGTCTTGATGAAGCTGTGAGTCTTATCCGTGGTGAAAAAGGAACCTCCGTAGTGCTTACCATTGCACGCGAAGGTGCAACCGAATTACGAGACATCAGCATTATTCGCGATACCATTCAGGTACAAAGTGTGACCTGGGAAATGAAAGAAAACAACATTGCCTATATTAAAATGACTAATTTTAATACGGATACTACTGGGTTGTTTAAACAATACGAAAAAGAAATTATTGCAGAAAATCCACACGGTATTATTTTTGACCTGCGCGGTAATTCTGGTGGATTCCTACAAACAGCAATTGATGTGGCATCAGGTTGGGTAGATCATGAATTAGTGGTAACAGAAAAATCTCCAGAAAATGGTACCAAACAATACTACAGTAGTGGGCAACCGTTGTTTAAGGGAATACCAACCGTAGTGTTAATAAATGGGGGAAGTGCCTCTGCTTCTGAAATTGTTGCAGGTGCATTGCAAGATTACGCAGCAGCAACCATTATTGGTGAACAAAGTTTTGGAAAAGGTTCAGTACAAGTACTCGAAGATTTACCGGATGGCTCCAGTGTGAAATTTACTATTGCTCGTTGGTACACCCCGCTTGATCGATCAATTGATAAAGAAGGTATTGAACCAGATGAAATTATCGAACTCACCGAAGAAGATTTCAATGCAGATCTTGATCCTCAATTAGATAAAGCCTTGGAAATATTACAGTAGTAAGTGGTAAGTAATAAGAAGTAAGTTTGTTATATAAGAAATGTATCCTTATTATCTACTTACAACTTATTTCTTATAACGTATATCTTAATATGCAACTCATTCTTACTAAAAAAGTAGACAAACTCGGCAATGCAGGAGATATTGTAAACGTGTCCCCAGGATATGGGCGTAATTTTTTAATTGCACAAGGATTAGCAAAGGAAGCAACCAACCAAGCAATACAAGCGTCCATGGCTGCAAAGCGCAAGAAAAAACAACAAAAGGAAAAGGCAGAAGGCCAGAGAGAAAAATTAAAAAACATGATAGCAGGACAAACTATTTTGGTTCGTGCACAAGTAGGGGAAGAAGGACAGTTGTTTGCAGGAGTAACCCAACAGGACATTGCAGCAGCAATAGCAAAAAGACGAAAAGTGCAGGTAGACCCTAAAACTATTGTTATTCCACATAATCATATCAAGACTTTGGGGAAACACGAGGTTGTGGTAAAATTAGGTGGAGGTGATGACCTACTAGTTATTGTGGATGTCCAAGCCTCAGCATCATAACGAACATTGTTCATCATAAGAGTAGAAATAAGAAGGAAAGAGACGGTATACCTATACTTCTCGTCCCTTTTTATTTTTAGCTTGTGCTCAAAACCACGAACATGTCCAAAACAAAATATATTATCGTGACAGGAGGAGTCTGTAGTGGCCTTGGTAAAGGCGCTGCTGCCGCATCCATAGGTGCGCTCTTGAAATCCGCTGGATGTAAAGTATTCCCCGTTAAAATGGATCCGTATCTCAACGTTGATCCTGGAACCATGAACCCCTTTCAGCATGGGGAAGTATTTGTCACCGATGATGGAGCTGAAACAGATTTAGATTTGGGACATTATGAACGTTTTATTGATGAGCATGCAAGCAAGCTCTCGAACGCAACAACCGGACAAATTTATCAAGAAGTATTAAACGAAGAACGCAGAGGCGATTTTCTTGGTAAAACTATCCAAATTATTCCACATATTACGAACGCTATTAAAGCACGTATTCGCAAGGCTGCAGAATCATCACGTGCTGATTTTATTTTGGTAGAAATTGGTGGAACCGTCGGAGATATCGAAGGTGAACCATACCTCGAAGCGATACGCCAATTCCATAATGAAGAAGGGCACGACAATGTGATGTTTATTCATCTTACGTTGTTGCCATATCTCAAAGCAACGGATGAGTTAAAAACCAAACCAACACAATCATCTGTACGTGAGTTGCATCGTCGTGGTATTCAGCCAGATATGATTCTTGCTCGTGCGGACACCCCAATTCATAAGGATCTTATTGAAAAAATTGCGTTATTCTGTGATGTAAAAAAAGAAGCAGTTATTCCTGCACCAACGGTTAAAAGTATTTATGAAATCCCACTTAATTTTCATAAACACAAAATTACGGATATTGTATTCAATCACTTTAATATGCGTCCAAAGAAATTGGATGTAAAGCCATGGCAACAATTAGTGAAACGTGTGAAGAATGGTTTAAAAACGGTAACCATTGGTATGGTAGGGAAGTATACCGACCATGGGGACGCATACATTTCAGTAAACGAAGCACTTAAATCTGCTGGGTATCATCATCATGTAAAAGTGAAGATTGAACACATTGATTCAGAAAAAATTGAAAAGAAAGATGCAACAGCTTTGCGTAAGCTCAAAAAGGTAGACGGTATTTTAGTACCGGGTGGTTTTGGTAAACGTGGTATTGAGGGAAAGATTTTTGCCGCTCAATATGCACGTGAAAAGAAGATTCCGTATTTTGGTATTTGTTTAGGCATGCAAATTGCAACTATTGAATACGCTCGTCATGTACTTGGCTATAAGGATGCCACCTCACAAGAATTTGATGAACAATCAGATCATCAGATTATTCACATTATGCCTGATCAAGAAAAAAAGATGCTCAAGCGAGATTATGGTGCATCTATGCGTTTAGGTTCGTGGGACGCTACACTTGAGAAGGGTACTAAGGTGTACAAAGCATACGGTGAAAAGAAAATTACAGAACGCCATCGCCATAGATATGAATTCAACAACGATTATCGCACGGAGCTTGAAAAAGCAGGGTTGCATATTTCTGGCACCTCACCAGATGGGCATATTGTAGAAATTGTAGAAATAGAAAAGCACCCATGGTTTGTGGGGGTACAGTTCCACCCAGAGTTTAAATCTCGCCCGTTACGTCCTCACCCATTGTTTAGGGATTTTATTGGGGCAGTGACCAATAAGGCAAAATAATAGAGTACTTACAAACGTTCCACCTGGGTGGAACGTTTGTTTTTTTTGACAAAAATAGATATTTTTGGTATTTTTGTATGTTCAAAAATTGTCCATTAAAAAACCTATTTTTTACCGAGGAAAGGAGGTGAGAACCATGTCTAGTTTTTTTCGGTATATGTTTAACTTTATGTGCATCGCAATTTTTCTTTTAGAAAGCGGTGTATTGGATGAGATGAAGAAATACAAGGTTTCTCATCTCACCGAAGAAGAACGCGTTGAGCGGCTTACTTTTATACGTAGCGAAATAGAGAAGCGTATAGAAACAGTAAGACAATCAACAGAAAGGTATGATGCCCCTGATTTCCAACAAGATGTTCGTAACATTTATTTTGTTGAACAGGCAAACATAGGAGATCATGGTAAGCACGAAGATTTAATTCACCAGTTGAGGCTTATTGCGCTTGGGTCACACCCTTCGCATGGACGAACGTTAGCAGTGAGCAATGCGTATCGATTTGGTCTTGACCAAGCACTGCATGATTATGCTTTTTCTGGAGTAACGTGGTTTGACTTTTTGGGATGGCTTATAACGCAGTACAAGAAGTTTTTTATTCTTGGATTGCTTGTCATTGGTCTTTGGTTTTATGATGCCCGTGAAGCACATCCAGAAAAGAAATGGCCGTCTTTTTTGATGTATGTACTTTCGTGCCTATGTTATCCCATATCTATAAGCTATGTGATTTTTTTGTGGTTATGGAAATGGCATGAGAAAGCAACACGACACATTTGGTTTGAGACAGAGCTACGACGTCGGAAACAAAGGATTTTTGACCCATTGAGTGAGCGGGAAAAAGTATATCTTTCTCACGCCCTTGACCATTTTGGTTTTAAACAATGGGTTGATCAACTTGAAGCTCTTGGGAAAAGAAGACAACACAGTATTGGTTGTGCACTATTTGCCACCATTACGTTGTCCGTTCTTCCCCAAATCAGTACCTCAACACTGACATATAGCACGCACGCAATTATTGGGAGTGCTGTTATTAGTCAGACCGTAGGGGAAATGCATCTCGCACGGGCAAACATCGACGATGCATCACAGCAGTCTATTTTTTCTCAACCCGTTGTTGATCGATTCATCCTTATAGAGCATGGTGTTGATCCTCCGTTGGAGGTGTGGTACTGGCTTTATTGGTTTGATCGATTAGTTCGGAAAGAAAAAATACCAGATGCTATTGATCACATTCCTCGGTTTGATATGAGTTATTCGGTTCTATTCGTGTAACTTCATATCTTATCAAAGGAAATGATCATGAAAAAGTTAGTAGTAGCACTTTTGATGTGCCTGTGTGTGTATTCAAACACACAAGCAGAAGGACCATCTGTTATTGCAGAGCACACGGTGTTTAACCAAACCGTGTGGCAACACAAGCCGTTTAGTTCCCAGTGGCGTGCTTTGCGTATTATGTACCAAGTGACTAATGTTCAAAAAACGTTTGGTGTAAAAACCAGATTTGAACTTGCAAACGCGGACAAAAAGAATGCCAATTGGTTTCGGCAAGCATATCTGTTTTGGCAGGTGCAGGGGACTGAATTACGTGCTGGGCGTATGTTTATTGATAACAGTTTACTCGCTCCGCATGTCATTCATACCATAACCGCCGGTAGGCTTCCGTTTGGAATCTATGCATACGCTTTTCAAGCGAAACATGCATATGGACCTTTTTCACTTACTGTTGGTGTTTCAAGCGAAAGCAGAGAAACCTTTCGTCGGTGGGGAAAAACCGAGGTGTATACTTTTGTTGGTGCACGTATTGCAGGGGTACAGTATCATGTACGTTTGCAAACCTCCGATATGTACACTCGGGTAGGGCTCGATTGGCTCTACAATCCTCATAATCCTTTGTACATCAAAGGTGCTGTGTATCATGCCAGTGAAGTATCCCCACAGGACACTCGGCATGGTGGGTATGTGCTTGTTGCCTACGAGGTTATTCCTCGGGTAGAAGTGCATACTCAAATTGATGCACAGTGGTTCAAAGATAGTAGTAGTGATGTGTTGTTCGTTCAGGGAGCCCGTCTCTGGACAGTGGACAATGGCATTGCGGTTACTGTGGACCACGAAATACTGTGGAATCGTTCTACAAAGGAACGTCAGAATCAGACGTTCTTACGCTTAACCTTAGTACGGTAAGTATTCGGCTCATCGCTTATGCGGTGAGCCGATTTTTTATATCAAAAAACCCCATACATGTCGTGGGGTTTTTTCTTCGGTGAGTTATTGAGCAACCACTGAAACTTCTACACGTGGTTTAAGTTTTCCATCGTAGCCACGTTTTTTCTTGTGCTTAAATGATACTAAACCGCTTGCAAGCGCAAAGATAGAATCATCTTTAGAGCGTTTCGTGTTTACACCTGGGATGTAGCGGGTTCCTCGTTGTCGTACGATGAGTGCACCTGTGGTAGCTTGTTGGCCACCATACAATTTTACACCCAACCGTTGACCTCTCGAGTCCCGCAGGTTACTGGTTGAACCACCGGCCTTCTTATGTGCCATAGCGTCGTCGTCATAATGTGGCTTCAGGTTCCGCGTCGTCTGGGAGTACCCAGAAGCCGCTACACCTTTCGCCTCATTATTCCTCTTTCATTTTTACTTAACCTCGGAGTACCTCGGCCCAAGTAAAAATGAATAATAATAATCAAATAAAAGTATAATCTATACCAACAGATAATAACAAATTATAGTGCTGTGGTCAAGAGTGTGTAAAATATGGTATAATGTGAGTTAGAAACAAACACAAAATATGCCCGATTTTCTTAAAACTAACGAAAAACAGAGCGTATCTGCGGATACGGGTTTTGAGGCGCCAAAAGTGGCTCCAGCAACGCCTGAAACCGCAGTGATTCCTACACCTGAGGCAACCCAAGAAAAACAGGCAGAACAGGAGTCAAATCAACCAGAACGCATGCAGGATCCACAGCCCGCAGAACCGCCACAGCAGGTTGTGCCATCGCATGTATCTCCTTTAAAAGAACGAGTAGCCACACCAACAACAAAGTCAGAGCGCCTTATTGAAATAGAAAAAATAATGTCCGAAGGGTTAGCAGATATTTACCAAGGTTTGGATAGTGCAACGCAACAACGCGTTAAAACAGAAGGTGAAGAAGCCGCAAACAAAATCGAAAAATTGATAGAAGAAGGAAAAGCAGCCGGGAAAAAAGTACTGCATATTTTGCGTGATTGGTTAAAGAAAATTCCTGGAGTCAATAAATATTTTCTTGAGCAAGAATCTAAAATTAAGACAGATGACATTATGTCCATGGCACGTAAAACCCGTGGTGATAGTCTTGAATAACCATGCCTGTAGAACTTGCAACATTATTAAGCATTATTGTTATAGCACTTGTTGGAGTGTTTGTGACTCGTTTTGTAACGCGAAGGTTACATAATCGTTTTAATCCCTTCGAAATGATTACCTTGCGTGTCCTTTTACCAAAGGAGTCATTAGAAGCAGAACAACAAGGGCATCTTGAACCCCGCCAAATGATAGCGCCCATAGAAAGCTTTATGGCAAACCTTGCGGGTATGCGTGCAGAACGCGGGTGGAAAGCCTTTTGGTTTGGCAGAAGAGATCATTTTGCTTTTGAAATAGTTGCCCATGAGGGAGTTATTTCCTTTTACGTCACTATTCCTTTAGAGTTGCGCCAATTTGTGGAACAGCAATTGCAGGCACAATATCCAGACGCATACATAGAGGAACGAGAGGATTACAATATTTTTAACCCACGAGGAGCAATTGTGGGGAATGTCTTGAAGTTTACTAAGTCATATTTTTTTCCGATTCAAACGTATCAAGAAATGGAGACCGATCCACTCAACGCGCTTACGAACTCTATTTCTAAAATAAAAGATCTCCCAAACGCGGGTGCAGCAATTCAGTTTGTATTGCGTAGTGCACACCCACGTTGGCATGCTGCAGGCAATACGCTTGCTCGAGAAGTTCGCCAAGGAAAACAATTGCGAGATGCCGTTAAAGTTGCTGGTGGGTCAACACTCGGAAATGTCTTTACTCAATTTTTTAAAAGTTCAAAGCCACAAGAGCTGGAACAACAACGCTTTCAAGGACTTTCTCAGTTTGAAGAGGAAGCCGTTGCACGTATTCAGCAAAAAGCTGCAAAGTCTGGCTTTGAAGCAAATATTCGGGTGGTGGTGTGTGCGGAAAATGAAGCAACCGCAAATAGCCAACTTACTAGTATTGTTGATTCCTTTTCTCAATACAGTGGGTATCAATATGGGAATAGTTTTAGGAAAATAAAACCAAAACGATTTGGTGTTTTTTTAAATGATTTTATTTATCGCAATTTTAATGACAAAAATACGGTTGTACTCAACACCACTGAAATGTCTTCATTGTTTCATTTTCCTCTCCCAATAACTGAAACACCAAATATTTTATGGTTAACTGCAAAACAGGCAGGTGCTCCGGTGAATATGCCAAAAGAAGGTGTTATTCTTGGGCATAATGTGTATCGTGGTACCGATACTATTGTGCGTATTCAACGGCCGGATAGACAACGCCACATGTACATTATTGGTAAGTCTGGTTCTGGTAAATCTGTGTTGCTTTCTAACCTCATTAAGCAAGATATTGATAATGGCGATGGTGTGTGTGTTATAGACCCACATGGTGATTTAGTAGACACCACGCTTTCATATATTCCAGACCACCGGCTTGAAGATGTTATTTATTTTGATCCAAGTGATGTTGAACGTCCAATGGGTCTTAATATGTTGGAGTATAAAGAAGAAAGCCAAAAGGATTTTGCGGTACAGGATATGATCGCTATTTTTATGAAACTGTTTCCACCAGAAATGATTGGCCCCATGTTCGAACACAACATGCGTAATGTAATGCTTACCTTAATGGCAGACAAAGAACAACCAGGAACCATTATTGATATTCCTGCAATGTTTAGTAACGAAGCTTTTCAAAAATATAAAGTAGGAAAAGTAACTGATCCAACGGTAAAAGCATTTTGGGAACAAGAAATGGCAAAAACGTCTGACTTTCACAAGTCTGAAATGCTTGGGTATCTCATTTCAAAAGTTGGTCGCTTTGTAGAAAATGAAATGTTGCGAAACATTATTGGACAGTCAAAAAGTGCCTTTGATTTCAGAGAGGTCATGGATAATAAAAAAATCTTACTTATCAATTTAGCAAAAGGTAAGGTCGGCGAAATTAATAGTTCACTCTTAGGGTTAATTGTCGTTTCTAAATTACAAATGGCAGCAATGAGCAGAGCAGCATTGCCTGAAAATGAACGTCATGATTTTTATTTATACATTGATGAGTTTCAAAATTTCGTAACAGACTCGATTGCAACCATTTTATCAGAGGCACGTAAATATCGCTTGGATCTCATTATGGCTCATCAATATGTCGGCCAATTAGTTGGCACGAATGGCAACACACAGATCCGCGATGCGGTATTCGGAAATGTCGGAACTATTTGTAGTTTTAAAATCGGTGTGGATGATGCAGAAACCATTGCACAGGAATTTGCTCCAGTGTTTAATGCGTATGATGTGATTAATGTGGAAAAGTATCATGCCTATGTAAAGCTGCTTATTGATAACACCGCATCAAAACCATTCCAAATGGCAACCTATGCACCACCAGAAGGAGATACTACGCGTGTTGAAAAATTAAAAGAATATTCTCGTTTAAAATATGGAGTAGAACGTGTTCAGGTAGAGCAAGATATTACGGATAGAATGAATATTACTCAGAAAAAACAAGCTCCAGCAAGTGTAGAAGAAGCTATGCTTGATGCACTTAAATAGGTATCCGATACGTTCAGCTGTAACGTTTTAGTATAGTCATCGTTATATATGTATATCTAAAATAGAGAAATATCAACCGAACACAATTTGTATTCATTGCAAAAAGTGTGCTAAGCTCATCCATTATCATTTATTATTTTTTCACATTTTGTTTTTGGAGGAGTTGGTATTCTGTGATATACTATGCTCAGATTCCACAGAAAGTGGGATGCAAAAAATAAAAGAAAAATAAAATACATGCCGAACCAAAATCAAGTGGTGTTGCTTCAGCAGATGATTATGCGAGCTGAAAAGCAACTCGAAACTGCACACAAATTACTTGAAAAAGTACAAGCCGGAGAACAAGTAGATCTTAGTTCTCTTACTGGACAAAATGCTCCACGACGTAGCGCACAATCTGACCAAGCCGAAGGTGAGATTGTTGAAGGTGTGTTTGATGGGGTAACCATGATCGGACAGGACGGACGCAGTTACACTATTCCACCAAACTATGCTTCTAAATCTAAATTGGTAGAAGGTGATATTATGAAGCTCACCATTTTAGACGACGGTTCATTCCTCTATAAGCAAATTGGTCCTGTAGAACGCAAACGATTGCGTGGCACCTTAATGCAAGATGAAGACACCGGTGAATATTCTGTTATGGCTCAAGGCAATACTTATAAAGTATTATCTGCATCGGTCACATACTTTAAAGGCGAAGTAGGGGACGAAGTAATTATTCTGGTACCTTCAGATAAGCAATCCAGCTGGGCAGCGGTAGAAAATATTATCAAACAAATTGGTGGAGCAACGACTGCTCCGGCATCTGAACCAGCACGTGAAACAGTCCCACAGCCAGAAGCACCAACAGAGCAAGAAATGGATCCTTTGGATAAAGCAACGGCTGATCTTCTCTAACATATTTTTTAAACAGAACACAGCGAACCCCTTACGGGGTTCGTTTGATTTTGTAGTATAATTACATTACACTAGAGTACTATATGTCCATAACGTTGTATCGAAAATATCGCCCGCAATCCTTTGCAGATGTGGTTGGTCGTGAGGCTATAAAAACTATTCTTACCGAGGAATTAAAAACAGGTCGCATTGCTCATGCGTATCTTTTTTCTGGTACCCGTGGTACGGGTAAAACCTCTATTGCACGTATTTTTGCAAAAGCACTAAATTGTACCAAGCGTGATCCTAAAACAAGCGAGCCATGTAATGAGTGTGATTCCTGTACTGCTATTACCAAAGGGAATAATCCAGATGTGATAGAAATAGATGCTGCTTCAAACCGCCGTATTGATGAAATGCGTGAACTTCGTGAACAAGTAAAATATATGCCTGCTCACTCTGAGTACAAAGTGTATATTATCGACGAAGTACACATGCTTACGAACGAGGCATTTAATGCCTTACTCAAAACGCTTGAAGAACCACCAAGCCACGTGGTCTTTATTCTTGCAACCACTGAGCTACACAAAATTCCAGATACTATTTTTTCTCGTTGTCAGCACTTTAGTTTTGGAAAGCTTTCGCACGATGAAATTACGCATCGAGTTACCACTCTTGCAGAAGCAGAACAAGTGAAGCTTGCTCCAGAAATTGTTACGGACATTGCTCGTAAGAGTAATGGTGCATTGCGAGATGCAGAAAGTTTGCTTGGGCAAATTTTAAGTATTGGTAAAAAAGATATTACCTATGAAGATGCACAGCTCTTTTTACCTCGCATTGGTTTTGATCGAGCATTTGCATGGATTCAGTCCTTACTTGAAAAAAACACAGAACAAGCATTAACTCAGCTTCAAGCAGTAGAAGATGATGGCTTTCATGTTGAATTCTTTTTACAAGAATCGTTAGAAATAGCTCGTCAGTTATTGTTGCACAGTGTGATGCAAGAGCAACAACGCCTAGAACAGTTTTTCTCTGCAGAACAAATTACACAAGTAAATGCATTGCTTGCACATACCTCCCCACAACATATTCGTTTAGTATTGGTTGAATTACTTAAGGCAAGTAACGATATGAAGCTTTCTGTTGATTTACCAATTCTACCAATAGAAATTGCGGTGGTGTTGATATGTGAAGGTGCTGGTGTCCCTCAGCAACAACAAAAGGCACCCATGCAACAAGCACCACAGCCCGTTGCACCGCAACCTGCCCCAACGCCAGAACCTCCTACACCTACACCTGCTCCTGTTGAAACTATCGTTGAAAAACCAGCACCAGTGGTTGAAGAGCCTGTTGCTACTATTACCGAGGAGATAAAAGAGCCAACTCCTGAGGCTGCACCAAAACCATCTGCTCCTACTGGTACACATTCTTTGGAAGAAATTCTTGCGGGTTGGGGAGAGGTACTTGCTAAAGTAAAAGATAAAAATCAATCGCTTAATTTTGTGCTCAATGTTGCAGCTCCTGTTGCTGTTGCAGATGGCACGGTTGAACTTGGGTTTAAATATAAGTTGCAACAAGAAAAAATGACTGATTTAAAGAATCGTGAATTGGTTGAGCAGGTGATTAGTGAGGTATATGGTGCATCCTATTTAGTCGAAGCTACGTTTAAAGATGATATTGACCTTTCCGTTACCTCTAAAGAAACAAATATTGCAAAACCTTCTGCTTCCGAAGAAAAAATGGTTAAGGCTGCTTTGGATGTGTTTGATGGAGCGGTGTTGGAATAAATTTGGTTTTTGGAAATTGGTTTTTGGTTATTTCGCGAAGCGTTCGGGGATCGTCTAATGGTAGGACATCAGGTTCTGGTCCTGAGTATTGGGGTTCGAATCCCTATCCCCGAGTTTATAAATAATATTGTATGAAAAAAAATACACTTTCACTTATCATAGAAAGGCCTGTGGATGAAGTTTTTGCATATACTACTGATCCCAATAATACACCAAAGTGGTATGATGATATAAAAGAAGAAAAAGTTGATACCTCTCCTATTGGTCTTCATACACAGTATAGTAATCGAGGTTACTCTGATGATACATGGAGTACTTTAACGGTTGTAGAGTATCATCAAGATAAAACTTTCACTCTAAAAGATAATAATAGTACATACCATGTACAGTATGTATATGAATCTATTGATGATACAAAGACACGACTTACCTATACAGAATGGGTAGAAAATGGGGAGTTATCAAATCCCTTTGATCAACTTTCATTTAATCGATTAAAAGGTATACTTGAATCCTTATAGTACCTTGGAGCATTCTCAATCAAAACTGAGAGAACTTTTTAACGGTCACATTCAGTGACCGTTAAAAAACGTGCTTTTTTTAGACACTTTTGGTATAGTGCACACAAAGCATTAAATATTTTTTATGTTATACGTCACCACCGAAACCATACAAGGAAAAGAAATAGCCGAAACACTTGGGCTTGTTCGTGGAAACACCATTCGAGCCAAGCACATAGGTAAAGATATTCTTGCAGGGCTTAAAACCATAGTCGGAGGAGAAATAAAGCAGTATACCGAAGCATTGAATGAAGCTCGTGAGCAAGCAATAGAACGCATGCTGGACGAAGCACAAAAACTTGATGCGGATGCTATAGTTGGTGTAAAATTCACCACTTCACAAGTGATCCAAGGAGCAGCAGAGCTCTTGGTCTATGGAACAGCAGTCAAGCTCAAATAAGTATGCTTATAGCCCATCGAGGGTTACATCATAAAGAACTCGAAAACACCATCCCCGCATATGAGGCAGCATTGGCTCATGGAGCAGATGCCATCGAGACGGATGTGTGTTTAAGTGATACAGGTCATGCTATTGTGTATCATTCTTTTGATATTGTAGAAAAAAAAGAACACATGATGACCATGCAGGATTTGTGTTCTTATATTAAAAAAACAGGGATACCATTTTTTATAGAACTCAAGCACGCCTCACAAGAACTTGCAGAGCAAGTGGTACAACACATAGCAGAGCAAGATATTTGGGACAAAGTATATGTTATTGCTTTTGAGGTCTTTGCTTATTCTATTGTTGCCATGCAAGAGAAATACCCAGCACTACGAGTGGTACAGCTGTTAACTTTTGGAGCTTATGACGCAGCATACGATAAACCCATGCCAGAAGACTTTACCCCAAAAGAAGGTTTAGAGCAGTATCTTGCGTCACTTCCACGTACCTATGGCATCAGCGTTGGCTGGACCGATGTGGTAGAAGGGAGCGAAAAGATTTTTAAAACACATTTCCCTAAAAATACCTTGTACGATTTTCGTATTTTTGCGGAATCACTTGGCTATGTAGTATTTGGTGGCGTACCAAACACCAAAGCAGATGCACAATACTTTTACGATGCCGGAATTCATGCTATATTCACTGACCGGCCAGACATATTGTCCGCGTAAATTTCAGACAACATAAGAGATCTGCTATACTACATATATGCCACAAGCCCGCGTTACAATTTTAGGTGCAGGAGCCATGGGAACAGCAATGAGCTCTGTTTTTGCTGAAAATAAATTTGCTGTAACCCTGTGGGATGTTGAAAAAGAGGTAGTACAAGATATCCGCAGAAAGCATAAAAATCCTCGATCTCTCTCAAGTTATAAGTTAGATAAAAGCATTACCGCAGAAACCGATATTCATACCGCAGTGGCAAACGCTGATATTGTGGTATTTGCCGTTGCAAGCAAAGCTGTTCGTGAAGTAGCACAAACTGTTGCCGATTCGCTCTCTCGAAATTGTGTAGTTATTTCGGTAGTAAAAGGTTTAGCACACGAAACACACGAAACCATGTACCATGTATTGAAACAAGAATTGGGTGCAACGTTCCATAATCAACTGGTATTATTTTCAGGCCCAACACTTGCAACAGGACTTATTGAAAAAAAACCAACAGCAGCAATGCTCGCTTCCGAAAAAGCAAATGCGTATACCAAGCGTGCGTATGATGCATTAAAAACAGATTGGTTACACATTACCGAAACTCGTGATGTTATTGGTGTGTCCCTTGCTGGAGTTGCGAAAAATGCATTGGCTGTTGGGAGTGGTATGATTATGGGATTAGGGTTGCACATGAACACCTATGGATGGGTGATGACCGAAAGTTTTCGTGAAATGTCTCGTCTCATTTGGAAACTTGGTGGACAAGCAGAAACCATGTTTGGTTTAGCAGGTTTTGGTGATATGTTTATGACCTGTACATCTGAGGAGAGCAGAAATAGGAGTTTTGGTGTTTTGCTTGGTAAAGGTAAAACCGTTACTCGTGCGTTGGATACGGTTAAGGAAACCGTAGAGGGGATAGATGCTATAGAAGCTTTATACTTTTTGGCTCAAAAGGAAAAACTGAAACTTCCGGTATTGCAGACATTGCATGAGGTGGTTGGGCTTAAAAAGAACATGAAAAAGTCTTTTGAAAAGTTGGTTAAGGAGCTGTAATCAGAAAACAATATAGATATGAAAAGGGGCTTTTTTTGTGTTCTTGACAATAATTGAATTTTTTGATATTTTAAATTGAATAAAATTTTAAGTAATGTTTTTTTACAACATAAACTAAAAATAGGAGATTGAGTCGGGCAGTTGTTTTATTGCTATCGAAAACAGCCTTTAACCTTAATGTAAGGGGTTTTCATATGTCTAACATACTGGTGATTGATGACGATACATTTATAACTGAGTTCCTCCATAGATTTTTATCTAATGAGGGACACACTGTAACGCTCATGCACACCTACGAAGATGCGCGTGTCGCACTGCGAGCTGGGTATCTCTATGATGTACTTTTTGCCGACCGTGAATTAGAAAAAAATAATCCTTCCAAAAATATCGAAATACTTTTTTCTGAATCAGGAATACATATTCCTAAAAAAGTTGTTTTGATTACCGGAAGTGGTACAAGGGAGCAATTATTGCAGGATCCTGCATATGGCCCATTGGTTAAGAAGTATAAAAACCTTTTAACAAAACCTTTTACGATAGATGATCTAAGATATGTGCTCAAAAAAGGTTGTGAACACAAGGTCGAACCTATTGCCGTTGAGTAAGTTCCAGCCACAATCACAAAAAAGATTGTGGCTATTTTTTTGACAAAATATGTTTCAAACAGTATATTTTTCTTGTTCTTTGTATAAATAATGTTCACTTTTCTTGAGGAGAAGGCACATGCAAAAAATACCCGTACTGCATGTTGAGGATGATTTAAGTATTCGGCAAGCACTGAAGACATATGTTAACACCCAACATAAAAATATTGAAGTAGTTGCTCTTGCAAATGCACAAGAAGCAATAGAAATGTTGCTTGAAAAAGAATTTGATGTTGGCATATTTGATATTTTATATTGTAGTGATAGCTTTGAAGATATAATGAAGCGTACGTTGCGTGATGTCGTTTTACCCCCAGTTGTTATTTTTAATCCAGGGAACACAACTGATGATCCTCAAAAAACACTTGATCGTTATACGGAGATATTAAAAAATTTTGGACATATTGTTAAAACAATGCATAAACCTACAAGTTTTGACAAAATAGTAGCGTTCATTCAAGAACAATGTACAGAGAACGCATAGGTTGCTTTTAGCAGCCTTTTTTTATTGAAAAAAACAGCATTTTCTGGTATAGTCAGATAACTTTATGTTAGAAATATCACAACTTTCAGCAGAAATAGAAGGAAAAATCATATTAAATGGCCTGGATCTTACTATTAACAAAGGTGAGGTACATGCCATTATGGGACCAAATGGTTCAGGTAAATCCACCCTTGCACATGTGCTTGCTGGTCACCCTAGTTATACGGTAACCCAAGGGAACATAACCTTCCAAGGTCAAGAGATCACACAAGCCTCGCCAGAAGAACGTTCACTTGCTGGATTGTTTTTGGTGTTTCAATACCCAATTGCTATCCCCGGTGCAACCATCCGTCATGTGTTACGTTTGGCATACAACACCCACGCCGAAAAACAAGGGAAAGAAGTCCTCGATGTTCCAACCTTTCAAAAAAAACTAGAAACCTATATGGATCAACTACATCTGTCACACGAAGTAGCAGATAGAGCATTAAACGAAGGTTTCTCTGGAGGAGAAAAAAAGAAGCTCGAATTATTACAAGCATTTGTGCTTGACCAACCTTTTGTTATTTTTGATGAAATAGATTCTGGGTTAGATATCGATGCATTACGTGTTGTAGCAGAAGGAATGAATACATTGCAAAAACAAGGAAAAACATTACTCATCATAACGCACTACAAACGCATTTTAGAATACGTAACACCCGATGCTGTGCATGTTATGCAACACGGTAAAATTACTCAGTCAGGAGATGCGTCGCTGGTCGATGAAGTAGAGAAAAAAGGATATAAAAGTAATGAGTAGTAATATGTCGTAATGAAATGGTAATTACTATACATTACCATGCATTACTACTTCATTACTTTATTGTATGAATACTCCAGACATCAAAGAGCGAGAATATCAACATGGTTCAGCAAACCCAGACCATTCTGTATTTAAAACAAAAAAGGGCATAGACGAATCTGTAGTACGAGAAATCTCTCGTATCAAAAAAGAGCCACAATGGATGCTTGATATCCGTTTGCAAGCATTAGCACACTTTAACGAACGCCCCATGCCCGAGTGGGGTGCGGATTTATCATCTATTAATTTTAATGACATCTACTACTATATTAAACCAACCGACAGAAAAGAACGTAGTTGGGAAGATGTTCCAAGGGACATTAAAAATACATTTGACAAAATTGGTATCCCCGAAGCAGAACGGGATTTTTTGGCAGGCGTAGGTGCGCAATATGATTCCGAAGTTATTTACCATTCACTCCGTGAGCGTGCAAAAAAAGCAGGGGTTATTTTTTTAGATCCAAGTGATGGACTCGCGGAACACGAAGACATATTTAAAGAATACTTTGGATCAGTAGTACCATTTGCCGACAATAAATTTGCAGCATTAAACACAGCAGCATGGAGTGGAGGGAGTTTTGTGTATGTACCTAAAGGGGTGAAAATGGATATGCCTCTACAAGCATATTTTAGAATCAACGCAGAACACATGGGGCAGTTCGAACGCACGCTTATTATTGCGGAAGAGGACAGCTATATACATTATATCGAAGGGTGTACGGCACCAATATATTCAACAGGATCATTGCATGCTGCAGTTGTTGAAATTATTGTAAAACCAGGAGCGCGTGTCCGATACACCACCGTACAAAACTGGTCCAACAATGTATACAATTTAGTAACCAAACGAACACACGTATACAAAAACGGAACCATGGAATGGGTAGATGGAAACATTGGAAGCAAAGTTACTATGAAGTATCCTTCTATTTTTTTGAAAGAACCAGGAGCACGAGGAGAAATTTTATCACTTGCATTTGCTGGGGACGGGCAACACCAAGATGCAGGAGGGAAAGTGATTCATATGGCTCCGCATACGTCTTCTGTTATTACATCAAAATCAGTGAGCCAAGGAACTGGGCGTTCGAGTTATCGTGGACAAGTAACGGTGCTACCGCAAGCAGAAGATGTATCCGTGCGAGTTGAGTGTGATGCCTTGTTGTTAGATGAAACAGCACAAACAGATACCTATCCAACCATGGATATTCGTAACGATAATGTTCGCATAGAACACGAAGCATCCGTTTCTAAAATAGGGGAAGAACAATTATTTTATTTACAAAGCAGAGGATTAACCGAAGAACAAGCACGTGGATTAGTGGTGAATGGCTTTATTGAACCAATTGTAAAAGAAATTCCTATGGAATATGCGGTTGAACTGAATAGGCTCATTGAATTAGAAATGGAAGGGAGTGTTGGATAAACCACGTACTCGCTATTTTGATCAACGTAAAGGCTTCATCTGCTAGTTAGTGGGAGCAGTCATGAAGTAGTAATGTGTGGTAATGCATGGTAATTACTACTTCATGACAACACATTACTATTCTTTACCTCCAATCTGATTTTTTTATCTACATCGTTTAAACTACATGTCACATTTACGTAATAACAACAACACACACGTCATCGAATTAGAATCACAAAAAGGTACCTATGTGCATGATATTGTTGTTGAAAAAAATGATTCCTATGTAGCAACTTTTGTTGCATGGAATATGCAGGAATGTGAACATCGGATTACTATTACGTTACAAGAACATGCACAAGCAGATATTGCGCTACTTATTGTTGGGCATGGTAGTGAGCAAGGATCAATAGATGTTGTTATGCATCATACCGAACAACACAGCCAAGGGAGTGTGTCGGCAAAAACAGTGCTTGCAGGCAAAGCGCACTGTAGATTTCAAGGGATGATTAAGATTGATCCAACAGGAAAACATGCACAGTCCTATTTACAACAAGATGTGCTTTTGTTATCATCCGAGGCTCGTTCATGGGGGAAACCACAGTTAGAAATTCATACAAACGAAGTGCAAGCATCTCATGGTGCAACCGTTGGACGAGTAGATGATACACAATTGTTTTATTTACAAAGTAGAGGACTTGATACTGAACAGGCTCAAAAGGTCATTGTGCAATCGTTTATGGACCGTGTGTTGCAACGTATTCCTGAGTCACTTACATTGGAAGTTCCTTTAATAAAAAAAGAAGCATAACGGGTGTTATGCTTTAACGTGTTCATTGAGAAGATTATGTAACTCTGTTAAACGAACTGGCTTTGTCATATAGGCATCAATTCCTGCAGTTTCTGCTTCCAAAATCTTTTTTTGTTGTGATACCGCTGAAACCATAATAAGAGGAATGTTGGCAGAACGTGGTTGAGCACGTATTTCCTTAACCAATGTAATCCCATCCATTACAGGCATCATCCAGTCAATAAGACATGCTTGAGGTAATGGGTTTTCATTATTTGATACATAATCCCAAGCTTCTTTGCCATTGAAGCAATTAATTGATTGATGTCCAGATTTTTCAAGTAGGGCACTGAGCAGTGTCATTGACACCAAATCATCTTCTGCGATTAAAATGAGCATGATACATCCTTTCAATATTCTGTTTGTAGTATTTAGAATGTACGTACATCATAAAAAAAGAAGATGAAAGAGATTTTTACTAAAGTTAAAATATATTTCAATTTATGAAAGACTTGTTTCCATTTTTTAATAAAAAAGAGAACACTACACCCGTAGTGTATCTTGATAGTGCTGGAACAACACAGGTATTTCAATCAGTTCTTGATCGTATTCAGAAGTCTGAGATAGAAGGTCGCGCTAATCCACACAGTGGTATTCATGCGACCGCAGTACGTGCACAGCAAGAGGTATCACAATCCCGTAGAGCTGTTGCAACGTTTATAGGTGCAAAGCAAGACACTTCAATTATCTTTACCAAAAGCACTACCGAAAGTATTAACTTAGTTGCGTATGGTTGGGCACTGCAACATCTTAAAAAAGGTGATACTATTGCTATTTCAGAAATGGAACACCATGCAAATATGTTGCCATGGAACATGGTTGCAGAAAAAACAGGAGCAACTATCAAATGGATTAAGCTTACAGAAGAAGGGGCTATTGATACTGAACATGCTCAATCTGTTATAGACAACACAACTAAACTGGTTGCCCTTACGCATGTATCCAATGTGCTTGGTGTGATCAATCCTATTCAAAATATTATTACACATGCACATGCCTGTGGTGCTAAAGTGTTAGTGGATGGTGCTCAAGCTGTCGGACATATATCTGTATATGTTACAGAATGTGATGCGGACTGGTATGCCTTTTCTGCTCATAAAATGTATGGTTCTATGGGTGTTGGCGTGTTATATGCAAAAAAAGATGTATTGCCCGAAATGTTTCCAATGATACTTGGCGGTGGAGCAGTAGCATCAGTTACCAAAGAAAAAACAAATTGGCTTCAAGCACCCGAGGTATTTGAAGCAGGTACGCTTAATGTGAGTGGTATTGTTGGTTTACACGAAGCTATTGCACAGATCCAGCAGATTGGTTTTGATACTATTGTGAAACATGAACAAGAACTTACAGCATACGCTATAGAACGACTAAAAGATATTACAGGCATAACACTGTATGGTTCAAAAGATATTGATAACAGAATAGGCATCATTTCTTTTAGTATAGAAGGGGTGCATCCTCATGATGTTGCTTCTTTGTTAGATGAACACGGTATTGCTATTCGTGCAGGGCATCACTGTTGCGGAGTGCTTATGGAAACGCTTGGTGTTCCTGCTACGTGTCGAGTGAGTTTTGGTATCTATAGCACTTTTGAGGATATTGATAGGTTGATTGAAGGAATAGCTCTAATTCAAAAAAAGTTTAACTAGCACGTGAGGAGAATTAGAGAATCTGTGAGAGAGCAGACACTCCAAAATTCCCCAATTCCATAATTCTGAACTTCTATGAACACAATGTACCGCGAACACATTTTAGATCACTATAAAAACCCACGTAATGTAGGGAAGTTAGTTGATGCCACTTCTGTTTCTGTAGATAACCCTTTGTGTGGGGATTCCTTAACGTTGCATGTTCAGTTTAATAACTGCGAACAAGTAGAAGATGTTCGTTTTGAGGGAAGCGGATGTGCAGTAAGTGTTGCAAGTGCTTCTCTTATGACGGAGTACTTGAAGGGTAAAACACATGCACAGTTGCTTACGATTGATGAACACACTATTCGTGAGTTACTGCATACGGAGATTAATCAAGGGAGAGAAAAGTGTGCCTACTTAGTTTTGGAAGCTTTAAAAAAAGTTCTGCAAGAAATAAAAAAATAGCCAGTCAAACGTATTGACTGGCTTTTGTGTTTAGCAAGAGGCAATTACGACACCTAGCCCGATTACAGCTAGTGCGGCAATGAGGTATTGATGGAATTCCCATTTTTTCTTCATTTTGTGCATGATACACCTGCTTGGTTAATATGAACTGCGAAATGAAGCAACTGTTAGCAAGAGGAGATGGCTACTGCAAAAATAAAAATGCACAATCCGAAAAAAATGCGAAATGCTTTGCTCGAAAAGAGTGTTGCAAAAAAATCTCTTTCGTTTGCGTCACTTCCTCTATCATGCTCATGCATATGCATTCTCCTTTTTGAAAGGAACAGCTTTTATACCAATATACTCGCATATCGTATTTTTGCAATTTGACAAAAGCACAAAAATATTTTATATATAGTTTACCAATTCTAAAATCCTTTAATCACCATAACTGAGGGGGTACCATGATTTTAGGCTTAGATTTCAGTAATGTAGACCCTGCAATTATTGGATGTTTAATCTTTGCGGCTGTGTTGCTCATTGCTTCGGCTATCGCAATGTATAGATCTTTCAGAACACCAAAATCATAAGCGATAATTTTTATCGTTTTAACTATATAAGGGTTCCCGTTCTCGGAACCCTTTTCAATTAAAAAAATGCAATACATCATTATCGGCAGTGGCATAGCAGGTGCTACCGCTGCCGAAACGATTAAAAAAGAACAACCAGACGCACAAGTACTCATCATAACCAATGAGGTGGATTTAGTGTACAACAAAGTAGTGTTGCCAAATTATCTCAAAGGCAGAACAGAAAGAGAACGATTGTTTGTAAAGAAAAGAGAAGAGATAGAGGATAAAGGAATTAAGGTATTGAGTGGTTTAAACGTAATTCATATTGATACACAGATTCAATCTGTTACTTTAGAAAATGGAGATAACCATAGCTATGACAAATTACTCATTGCAACAGGTGGCAGACCAAAAGAGTTATCAATAGCAGGTGGTGATTTACCACATGTGTTTAAGTTTCACACCCTTGTTCAAACAGAAGCACTCATAGCACAAGCACAAAAAAGTTCAGTTGTAGCGGTAACCGGTGGAGGATTTATTAGTTTAGAGTTAGTAGACGCATTACACCACAGAGGTATTGAAACACATTTGTTTCTACGCAAAAAAGGGTACTGGAGCGATACCATGGATCCAGAACAAAGTGAGAGAATAACACAACACTTACAAGCACAAGGCATACACATTCATACCGAAGAACCAATACAAGAAATTACAGAGAATAGTGTTATTGCTAATAATAAAACCTATGATGTTGATTTTGTGGCCTATGGAATAGGTTTAGATTTTAATATAGATTTTATATTAAACACTGGTATACAAAAACAACTGGGCATTGTAGTAAATGAATATTTGCAAACCTCGGACTCAAATATATACGCAGCAGGGGATGTAGCAGAATATTACCATCCACAACTTGGTCGGCATGTTATGACCGCAAACTGGAACCATGCACTATTGCAAGGTAAAGTTGCCGCATTAAACATGGTAGGTCAACAAACCGTATTTGATGACATTACCTATTACACCATGAATGTACGTGGATTATTTGTTGCAACCCTCGGAGAAACAGACCCACAGTATGCTGATGCTATCGTGGTTCGAAAAGATGCTGAGCGATATGTTAAAATATTGGTACATGAATCAAATATAATCGGAGCAAGCTTTGTTGGAGGTATTCAAGATTTAATGCCCATACGGAAAATGATAGAGGAAAAGGTAGTTGTGGATGCGGGTGTGAAAGATCGCTTAGCAAACAGTGCTATAGCTTTGTAATTAACGTGACTGCCTCAGGCATTGAGTCATCTTTCGATTTTGCGAGGGAGTGTACTCACGACCGTGGCAATCCCGTGAAAGGAGGGGATATGTCAAAAAAATATTACGTATATATAGCTACAAACCAAAGAAATACAGTACTATACACTGGATGTACAAACAACATAGAAAGACGTATACATGAGCATAAGCAAAAAGTCATAAAAGGATTCACTGCAAAGTACAATGTGAATAAGCTCGTGTATCTAGAAGAATTTGCACATGCTAAAGATGCTGTAGACAGAGAAACACAAATTAAAGCAGGGTCACGTCAAAAAAAAATAAAGTTTATACATAGTCAAAATCCTGAGTGGAAAGACTTATCTATATTTTGACGGGATTGCTTCGTCGCTGAGTACAGCTCCTCGCAAAATCAAATAAGAGACTTTGCGAGGAAGCTACTCGAGCGCAGCGAGAGGAGCTGACGAAGCAATCTCGTGCCTCAAAACATATGCGCGCACTACTTCAAAGAGTCACACAATCAAAAGTAGAGGTAAAAGGAAAAACAGTAGGAGAAATAAGCAAAGGCCTTACGATTTTTTTTGATGTCGGAACACAAGACACCAAAGAACTCATTCCTAAAATGGTAGATAAAATAATTAATCTACGCATTTTTGAAGATGCAGAAGGTAAGATGAATCAATCCCTGTTAGATATCAAAGGTGATATATTGTTGATCTCACAATTTACACTCTATGCAAATTGCAAAAAGGGTAGACGCCCAAGTTTTATAGAAGCAGCAGATCCAGAAATAGGAAACGCGTTATACGAACAGATGATACACTCGTTACGTGAGCAAGGCATTACCGTTGCAACAGGAATCTTTGGTGCAGATATGCAGGTAACCATCCACAACGATGGGCCAGTAACCATACTCTTGGACTCAGATGAGCTGTAGTGGTATACTATAGCCATATGGAAAAGATTCATTTCATTCAAGAAGCACGAAGATCATCCAGAGATTTAGTATGGCATTTTAGTCTCGAAGGAGTTCTTCTTATTGCACTTGGTATATTAGTCATTAAGTACCCAGGTCTACTCATTTTAGTAGCTTCTGTTATTTTTGTATTATTAGGGCTTGGTGCACTCATGATTGCCTACAAAATACGAAAATTCACCAAAAAGTTTGATTCTTTCTTTAAACTATTTGGATAATTTGATCTTCAAGTTCAGTTTGATATAATACTATTCCATTGGAGGTATTATTTTCTTTAATGTTGTGTGTAAGCTATGATTGCCGTTCAAGGATTAACAAAAACCTACGGAGAACATAAAGCATTAGATGCAGTAACGTTTGATGTACGAGACGGAGAAGTCTTGGGATTTTTGGGTCCAAATGGAGCTGGAAAATCAACCACCATGAAAATCCTTACCGGATTTATCTCTCCAACCAGCGGAACTGCCAAAGTGGACGATATCGACGTTGTGGATAATTCTTTTGATGTACGCTCAAAAATAGGATATTTACCTGAAGCAAATCCCTTATACACCGAAATGAGAGTATACGAGTATCTGCAATTTGTAGCAGCAGCACGTCAGATTCCAAAGGACAAACGTAAAAAAGCAATACAAGACATGGTTGACGTATGTGGTTTAAAAGATGTCATTGGAAAAACCATCGATCAACTCTCCAAAGGATACAAACAACGTGTTGGTTTAGCACAGGCTATGATGCATGATCCTGAAATTTTGATTTTAGATGAACCAACCAGTGGATTAGATCCAAACCAAATTGTAGAAATTCGTGATCTTATTAAACGTATTGGTAAAACCAAAACCATTATTCTTTCCACACATATTTTGCCAGAAGTACAAGCAACCTGTTCCCGTGTGGTTATTATTAACCAAGGGAAAATCGTTGCTCAAGGAACCACAGATGAGCTTACAGCCGCGACAGCAGGGAGAGAAGTAGTACATATTAAAGTAAAAGGTCCAAAGGATACTATCCGTACCACCCTTTCTGAATATAATAATGTGCGAATGGTGAGCTCAACAACGGATGAAGCAGGGGATGTGTATGGTTTTTCTGTAGAGGTGGAAGGTACCAACGATGCACGAGAAATGATTTTCAAATGTGCGGTATCAAATAATTGGACATTACTCGAAATGTATCGAAAACAAGAAAATCTTGAAGATGTGTTTAGACGGTTAACTATGAGTGAAAACAAATAACCTATGAACTTACAACCACTACAAGACAGTTACAACAACATAAAACCAATTTTCAAACGGGAATTTGTAAGTTTTTTTAACAGTCCAATAGCCTACATTTTTGTAGCGGTATTTTTAATAGTAACCAATTGGTTATTCTTCCAAAGATTTTTCCTCACTGGTCAGGCAAACATGCGCGATTGGTTCGGATTATTACCATGGTTGTTTTTATTGTTGGTACCAGCAATGACCATGCGCAGTTGGGCAGAAGAAAAAAAAGGAGGTACTATCGAATTCTTACTCACCTTACCATTGCGAGATTGGGAAGTAGTACTTGCAAAATATTTTTCTTCACTTGCATTTTTAGTAGTGGTACTACTGTTTAGCCTATCTGTACCTATTACCATAGGATCTATTGGGGATATGGATATGGGTGTTATTGTTGCTGGGTATCTTGGTGCATTACTCCTTGGCTCAATGTATATTGGTCTTGGCTTACTTATTTCATCATTTACTCTCAATCAAATTGTTGCCTTTTTAGTAAGTTTATCTGTGTTGTTTGTTATTTTCTTTATTGGAAGCAATAATGTGCTTTCCTTTATTACCGGACCACTTGCGGATGTTATTCAATTTATTTCAAGTGCCACACACTTTAACAGTATTGTGAGAGGTATTTTTGATTCACGAGACATTCTGTACTATCTTTCATTCACTATATTGTTTTTATATTTGAATGTACAAAGTATTGGATCACGAAATTGGAGATAATATGTCTAGCTTATCAACAAAAAAACAAATTAACCGAGCAAATGCACTTATTGCCTCCGTAGTAGTAGTATGTATTGTATTAGTGTTGAATATTTTTTCAGCGCAATTTTTTGGTAGATGGGATGTCACTGAAAATAAGGATTATAGTATTACACAAACTTCAAAAGACATGCTTCTCAATTTAGATGATGTGGTAAATGTTAAAGCATACTTTACCGAGGAACTTCCAGGGTACTTATTAAATAGAAATCAAGATGTGCGCGATATTTTGTCGGAATTTGAAACCGTATCAAATGGTAATGTCATTGTTACGTATCTTAATCCAAGTGGAAACAGCGATATAGAACAAGAAGCTCGCGGTATTGGTATCCCAACATTACAATTTAATGTTGTGGAACAAGACAAATATCAAGTAACCAACGGGTATTTAGGTATTGCTGTATTTTATGGAGATGAGCAGGAAATTATTCCGATTGTGCAGGATACCAGTTCATTAGAGTATGATCTTGCTGCCGCAATTAGCAAAGTAACCAGAGATGAAATCCCAACCGTCGCATTTTTATCAGGCAGAGGAGCAGCATCTCGTGAAAGCGAATTAGCACAAGTAAACCAGTTATTACAACGCCAGTATCGTGTCATTGATTTTGATGTTACCGCCGGTAACCCAGTACCAGAAAGTGTAGATACGTTAGTTATTGTTGGAGTAAAAGAAAAACTTTCAAAACGAGATCAATATGTGATTGATCAATTTTTAATAAAAGGCGGAGATGTATTGATACTTGCAGAAGGAGCACTCATTAATGGTGCTGATCTTTCTGTTGAAAAAGTAAATGTGGGTATTGGTGAATTGGTTGCACAGTACGGAGTTCGCTTAAACAAAAATTTGGCACTTGATGCTTCTAACGAGCTTGCAGCATTTCGAACGGATCAAGTCCAATTTTTCTCACCATATCCTTTTTGGATTAAAGTACCAAAAGGTGGATTTAACCCAGACTCAGGTATTGTAAATAAATTGGAGTCATTAGTGTTAACATGGGCAAGTACCTTAGATGTGCTTGATGAAAAGTTAACAGCAGAAACAGAACATGTTGATTTAGTACGCACAACCGCAAATGGTTGGGTGCAGGATGGTGATTTTAATCTCAATCCAAGAGATATTCCTCAACCAGAAGAAGGTCAACAGCAATCACATGTGTTGGCAACCATGCTTTCTGGAAAATTTACCAGTTTATTTGATGCAGAAACTATTCCTGCAAAGGAAACAGTGAAAGAAGATGGAACCACAGAAACCATTCCACCGACATCCGAAGAAAAAGAAGTATTTCAATCAGAAACAACCGATGGACGCTTAATTGTTGTTGGAGATGCTGATTTTCCACTTGATGTAAACTTACAGCGATTTCAATCAAACGCAGTATTTTTCCAAAACCTTGTGGACGCACTTACCTCTGATGAGGCCTTAATTAATATTCGTTCAAAGGCAGTAACCGATCGACCTCTTAAAGAATTGAGTGATCGAGCAAAAGGTTTTGTTAAATGGGGAAATGTCCTTGGTGTTTCTATTGTGTTCTCTGCCTTTGGGTTATTACGTTTTATGAAACGAAGAAAGAGCAAAATTACCATCTAATGTCATCTCGAATCCCAGTAATGCTATAATGAGCACCAAAAAGCGTGAGAGTGCACAGAATGTGAAAAGAACAATACGCTTTATGGGATGAGAGATCTCGTCACTCCATAATTCCCAAATTCCATAATTCTATACTCTATGTCCATCCCTTTTTCAAAATTTAGAAATGTTATCATTTTGCTTGTGGTGCTTGCTGCAATTTTAATTGCATTAGGGATCATGCAAAGTGTAAACAGTGGAAAAAACACTCGAGCGGATGCAACCTTTTTTGGCATCACCAAACCAGAAAAAATAGACAAAATACGTGTAGTTGGTATCAATGGATTATACGAAAATGTATTGGTACGTGATACAGAAGATACTGATACCTGGGTGGTGCAGAACAAAGGAAACTATCGTGTAAATCCAGATTACATTACGGATTTGTTTGATATTTTTACCACCATGCCAAGAGGTGAATTAGCAAGCCGTAATCCAGAAAAGCACGAAGACTTTCAGGTTGATGATCTTGGTGTTGGTATTCAAGCATGGGATGGCGACAAACTATTGGTAGATGCATTGATTGGTAAAGAAGGTCCAGGATTTACCACCACCTATATGCGTCATGCAGATTCTGATAATGTATATCTTTCGGTAAAAAATATTAGACCAGTATTCAACCGAACCGATTGGAGAGATAAGCGCGTATGGGTATTTGATCCATTAAAAGTAACGGGTATTGATTGGCGATACGAGGGTACCGATCTCTCTCTTATTAAAACAGGGGACGGGTGGAAACAAGTAACTCCGTTTAGTAAGGATTCATCTGATGAGGTTATTGGTCCAATTCTTGCAACCTTAACCGATTTATTTGCTGCAAATATTAGAGAAGATATTACCAAAGAAGAAGCTGGTATTGTGGGTAAACCACAAGATATTCGTATTGAGTTAACGTTTGAAACAGGGGAACGTGATGCGTTAATTGTTGGAGATACATTAGAAAATACCGAGGAATATTATATTGGTAGAGAGAATAGCCAATTGGTGTGGACCATTGATTCCTACACCGTTGAGAATGCATTGAAAAAGGAAATTGGTGATTTTTAAATAAAAAAAGATATGTTGTATAACATATCTTATGTTGGAATGTTGCAAATCTCACGAAGATTGTTATAGAGTTTTTCTTTCTCACTCATTTCACCTCTCATCTCGCAACGAATAGCATCTGCAATTCTGCGGACAATCCTATCTAATTCCTGCTTTCTTTTTCCTCTTCCCCGTATCCACCCAACAGGATGTGATCGATCTTTTGGATGTGGATGAAACGAAAAGCTGAGAACATCTTTAAATGTTCTCTGATACTCAAGTATGATAATCGTACATTTTCCAAAACAAGCTCCCCTATGACTTTTTGTCGCTTTATACTGTAAAGCAATAGTAAGTCCTAATTTCTTCTCAACTTCAGACATAAATGCATACGCAACTTCTTGTGCCCGAAAATCGAATTTTTTTAACGTCCGATTTTTATCACATGTTGTTATCAGCACAACGAACCCCCTTGTAAAAGACCGAATATATACAGTTGATTTTGGTTTGTGTGCATGATATGGTACTCATATTATATTGTCAATTAGCTAGATATCTATGTCACGTTATATTTGGATAACCTCATTGTTACTCGTATTTATAATCGCACTTGCATTGAAGCAAGCACCAAAAGAACCTCCTGTGGAATCAATTCCTGGAGATATTGCCCAACAATTGGAAGAAGGCGAGCCAGTGGTAAGTGAATCAGGAAATATTTTAGTTACTCGTCCACAACCAGGAGCTAAAATTTCAAGCCCGGTACTTATTCGAGGGGAAGCACGAGTATTTGAAAACACCTTTAATATGCGTCTTGTTGATACCGATGGAAATGTTATTGCCGAAAAATTTGCAACAGCAGATGCTCCAGATGTTGGTGAATTTGGTAGCTTTGGAGAATTACTCGTGTTTGATGAAGTAGATACCGATGAAGGATTTGTGGAAGTATATTCAGAAAGTGCAGAAGATGGTTCAGAAATAAACCTTGTTCGTATTCCTGTAAACTTTTAATTAGTAACTATTCACCTGATATGAAAACATTTGTATATAGCGTATTACTTGTAGGGTGTGCAATCGTGCTTTCTGGATGTGGCTCAAATACCACAGCTGATTCAGTATTTGATAATACAACCAATCTGTACAGTAATGATACTGCACAAACATCAGATCAAGATAATCCACTTATGGTAGAAGATACCCCATCAGATGGTTCAGCACAGGTAGTCGATATGGATACACCAACAACACCAGATGCATCATCAGTAGTACTTAAAACCTCAATGGGAGATATCAGCATTGAGTTGTACCCACAAGATGCTCCAAAAACAGTAGAGAACTTTTTAAAGCTCGCTCAATCAGATTTTTACAACGGCGTTACGTTTCACCGCGTGATTCCTGACTTTATGATTCAGGGTGGTGACCCACTTTCAAAAAATGATAACCCAAATGATGATGGAACTGGCGGACCGGGGTATTTCTTTGAAGATGAAATTAACGATCACAAAATTGTGTATGGTTCTCTTGCCATGGCAAATGCAGGACCAAATACCAATGGTTCACAATTCTTTATTGTAACCGCAGACGCAACACCATGGCTCGATGGTAAGCACACCGTGTTTGGTAAAGTAACTAGTGGAATGGATGTGGTAGAAGCTATTCAATCAGTTGAACGAGACGGTCGTGATAGGCCACTCACCAATGTGTTTATTAACAGCGTTTCAATCGTAGAATAATCGCAGATACAAGAAAAGTGCTGGAGAGGCACTTTTTTTTGTATTCTTGCCGAAAATGGGTAAAAAGTACTATACTATACACAACATATGTTTAAAAAAGTATTATTGCTTGCAGGTTTGTTTTTTTGCTTGCCACTGAGTGTGTGGGGAGCTGATTTAGCTGTGAGTAAAAGCCAAATATCTATTTCACCAGAGGTACCACTTGCTGGTGAACCGATTCGCGTATATGCAACCGTACACAATCTCGATTCCACAGATACTCGAGGTACGGTGTACTTTTATGCAAATGATATCCAAATAGGTTCGGAGCAGCCAATAACCGTATTAGCTGATGATAGCGCTACGGTATTTGTGGATTGGGGACCAAGAGAAGGCTATTATACGGTTCGGGTAGATGTTATTGATATTGAAACAGGTGATCCAAACAATGGAAATAATAGCGTGACACTTACCGATGTTATTATTGACTTAGATACTGATCACGATGGTATTCCAAATAGCAATGATTTAGATGATGATGGTGACGGCGTAAACGACGGAGTAGAAATTATTCGTGGAACCAACCCATTGCTTTCAGATACCGATGGCGATGATGCCCACGATGGATTAGATATGTTCCCAAATGACCCAACAGAGAAGCATGATGCAGATGGGGATGGTATTGGTGACAATGCGGATCCTGATGATGATAACGATGGTGTTCCTGATGATCAGGATATTGCTCCGTTTGATCCTTCAATTTCAGAAGCTCAAAAACCAGTAGTTGAAGAAAAAAAGGAGGAACCAAAAGTTTCACAACCAGTAGTTGAGACACAACCAGCTCCAACACAAACAATACCTTCTACTAAAGAAGAAACACCATTAGTATCAGACACACAAGAAAATGCATCAGATGTTGTAGAAGAGGAAGTTATTGAAACTGATATCGAGGAAGTGAGTTACACGTTTCCTGATGAATCAGAAGCTGATTATACACTTCCGGTAATTATTGCTCGTAGTAAAGTTAGCTGGAATACCTACAGTTTTGAAGCATTGGGAGTAGATCCTTCTTATTTATTGCTCTGGGATTTTGGTGATGGTGCGTTGTCACAGGAACGTAGCGTTACCCATACATTTTCTGGTTCAGGAGAATACATGGTCACGCTTTCTGTGAGTGATTCATTAGGAGGTATTGGTACCGAGGATGTTGCTATCAGTATTGGTTTTTGGGACATTGGTAATATATGGGTAAAGATTCTTATTGCCTTACTCGGATTATTTTCTCTTTCTCTTGCTGGATACATTATTTTTGAAACAGTTACCAAACAAAAAGATTAGCTATGGAGCAAAAAATAAAACATAAAAAAATGACCTGGTATCATTTTGATGAGAATACCGAAGAAGTAGGTGCTCACTTACAAGAAAATTTTGGTTTCCATGAATTGGATATTGAAGATGTTACCGCAGGTCCACAACAACCAAAAGTAGACTTATATAAAGATTATTTGTTTGCTATTTTTCATTTTCCAGATTTTCAAACAGACGAGCGTAGAATCCATGTACATGAGCTTGATATTTTTTTAGGCAAGGATTATGTCATTACCGTGAGTAAAGGGCAAAGTAAGCGCTTGGTTGATATGTTTACTAATCTTGAAAATGATAAAGCAGTTCGAGATGAACTCATGGGTGAAGGCGCAGCATTTTTTATGTATGAACTGATTGATGCATTAACAGAAAGCTGTTGGCCAGTAGTGCGTAAACTCTCTACTCAAATTGGTGATATAGAAGAAGAAATTTATAGTGAGGACACACATAAGGGTACGGTGTGGGAAATTGCTCTTATTCGTCGCAACCTTATTCGCTTAAAGCGAATTTTAAATCCACAACAAGTGGTATTGGGTACATTGGTGCATACAGATAAAGCATACCTACCAAAAGATTTAAGTGTATATTTTGATGATATTCAGGACACCTATAATCGTATGCAAGCAATTATTGGAGGGTATTTTGATGCCATGAATACCTTGCATAATGTAAATGAATCCCTTATTTCTCAACGCACGAATGAGGTTATTAAATTGTTGACCGTTATTTCTGTCGCATTGTTGCCGATGACCTTGCTCACTGGTTTTTATGGTATGAACGTTGAAGAACTCCCATTTATTCATGAACCACATTTTGTGTGGGGAATCTTTGGAGTATTGTTTTTCATCATTGTGGTATTTTTAGGTATTTCTCGTAAACGTGATTGGTTATAAGTATGTACGATGTTATTACCATAGGTTCAGCAGTTCGTGATACCTACTTTTTTTTAAAAAGAGAGGATAGTTTAGTTATTGAAAACCCACATAAAGATCCAACACGAAAAATGCTTATTGGTTTGGAATACGGTGGAAAAATAAATGCAGATAAAACATTTATTACCGTAGGTGGTGGGGCGGTCAACGCGGCAGCAACCTTCAAACGGTTTGGATACAAAGTTGCACCATATATTACGGTTGGAGATGATCCAGATGCACAACTTATTCAATCATTTTTAAAACAAGAAAAAATTGCTCCAGCACTTGTACAAGTAGCAAAAAAAGAAACAACTGGTTTTTCAGTATTAGTGGTTACCTGTGATGAACAATGTGATCGTGTGGCTTTAGTTGAAAGAGGAGCAAATGATACCTTGCAGATATTAAAAAAACACGAAAAAGAATTGCACGCAAAAGCTCTCTATACCACAGCACTTACCGGGAGTAACTGGCGATCCGTACTTTCTACCATTGTTGAGCAAGTAAAAAAACATACCATGTTTTGGGCATGGAATCCTGGTGGGGAGCAACTTGCAGCAGGCCCAGCAAGCATTGGTAAATATTTAAAGCACTGTAGTGCGTTGTTACTCAACAGAGACGAAGCCTTAGAACTCGCCATGCAAGAGGATCCAGATATTCAAGATTCAAAAAGTGCATTGCTGGATACGTTGCTCGCATGGGGACCTGAGCGTGTTATTATTACAGATGGGATTAAAGGAGTGTATTATGCCGATGCCGAACAACGTTTTCATATGATGGCAAACGAACGTATACCTGTTATTGAACGCACCGGAGCAGGCGACGCCTTTGGTTCTGCATTTACAGCAGGTATGCTTGCTACCAAATTTCAAAATGTTGCCTATGCGTTAGATGTAGCTATTTGCAATGCGGAAAGTGTGATACAAGAGATTGGTCCACATAAAGGGATTTTAGATAAAAAAGAGCTTGAAAAACATGTTGGAGCTCAAAAACATGCCATTAAACGATTACGATAAGTATGCCAAAAAAACAATTACGCCTCGAGATTTTAGATAAATTATCACAACTTTCAACTGCTGGTTTTGGTTTAGTTGCTGCTCTTGCGTGGAATAGCGCTATTCAAGATCTATTTAAACGAGTGAATATTTTTGGACAACCAGACAGTCTCGTAGTAAAATTCATATACGCAGTGATACTTACTCTTATCGTCGTTATCGTAACTTTTAGTATTGGGCGTTCAATAACAAAAATTAAAGAAGAACTCGGTATGCTCGAAGACGAAGCAGACGAGTAATGCTATGCCTACACAACCTATTTTAATACAAAAAGCAGTAGACTTTGGTTGGGAAACGGCCAAGAAACATTTTTGGTTTTTCTTGGGAGTAATTGTTACCACCGGTCTTATTAGTGCTATCCCAGAATTTATTGGAGATACCTTCAGTAATAGAGATATTCCACTTATTGTATTTGTATTTTTTACCATTGGAGCATTATTCTTTTGGCTTTTGCAGGTGTTGGTATCTATTGGTGTAACCAAAATTGCACTGTCATTTGTAAAAGGTAAAAAGCCACCATACAGCATGCTGTTTGATGGTATTGAACACTTGGTTTCAATGGTTGTAAGCTCTCTCTTATACGGGGTCATGACCTTTGTTGGTTTTGTATTACTCATTCTTCCTGGAATATATATATGGGTACGTTTCCAATTTTATGGATACTGCATTATTGAACACAAGGCTGGCCCAATAGAAGCACTACAAATGAGTTGGCATATGACCGATGGAAAGTTTTGGAATGTGCTACTGGTAAACCTTGTGGTCATAGGCATAAATATTCTTGGTGTATTAGCTCTAGGAATAGGTTTATTGTGGAGTATCCCTACCACTATGGTTGCCTTTGCACACATATTTAAACAACTTGAACTGCAGAAAAAAACATGATCTGGCATATTGCTGAACAACTTACCGATACTACAAAAACAAAATATCCGGGCATTGACCCGGTTATTTTGCAACTGTTGCATAATAGAAATATTATGGATCCAGATGAGGTTAATGATTTTATTCATCCTGACTACAAACAGTTGCACGATCCGTTTCTTTTTCGGGATATGCAGAAAGCTGTTGACCGTATTCGTATTGCACAAGAAAAAAATGATCAGGTATGGGTATATGGAGATTATGATGCAGATGGTGTGTGTTCTACCGTCGTTATGACTGAGGGATTACGTGCTGTTGGTATTACAGAACCACAGGTATATATTCCTCATCGGGAACAAGAAGGCTATGGCTTAAATACACAGGCTATCGATTACATTGCACAGCAAGGCGGTCAACTTATTATAACGGTTGACTGTGGTACCAGTAACCATAAAGAAGTTGCCCATGCTCGGAGTAAGGGTATTGATGTTATTATTGTGGATCATCACGAAGAACCGGAAACAATACCGCAGGATTTGGTTGCCTTGCTTAATCCACATATCACCGGCGAAACCTATCCATTTAAAAAGCATGCTGCCGTAGGTGTGGTATTTAAAGTAGTACAAGCCTTATGGAAAGCGTATGCATTATCAGAAGGAACCGAAAAATGGTTGCTTGATTTGGTAGCCATTGCAACCGTAAGCGATATGATGCCCCTTATTGGTGAAAATAGAGTATACGTAAAGTATGGTCTCATCGTATTAAATAAAACGCAACGAGTAGGCTTACAACAACTTATTGGTGCCATGGGAGAACAGTCTGGTGAACTAGGTGTATATGATATTGGTTTTAAAATTGGACCTCGTTTAAATGCTGCTGGTAGGCTTGATCATGCAAACACTGCGTATGATTTATTACATACACAGGATGCTACTCACGCCGTCGATATTGCACAAAGCTTAAATGATACCAATACACAACGCCAATCAGAGACCTTGCGTATTGTAGAAGAAGCTAAACAGCAGGTGAGTACTCAAAAGGATACCAACACCGTGCTTGTGGCACGTGGTACTGATTGGCCTGTCGGTGTTGTTGGGTTAGCAAGTGGACGTATTACGGATGCTTTTTGGCGTCCATCTTTGGTAGTAACTCAATCAGATCATGGATTGGTTGGTTCAGGCAGAAGTATCCCTGGCTTTAACATTACCGAGGCATTGCATGCGGTGTCAGAACATCTTGAAAAATTTGGGGGTCATGAAGGTGCTTGTGGTTTTACCGTTAAATCAGAGGAAGATTTTGAGCCCTTTGTGCAAAAGTTGAATGAATATGCAAAAAATAAGTTATCTGAAAAAGATCTTATTAAAAAATTGAACATAGATCTTGCATTAACACTTGCACAGATCACACTTCCGTTTATTAAGTCAATAACTGAGCTTGCACCGTTTGGTATGGGGAATCCAACACCTGTGTTTGCAACACAGGGAGTTGTTATTGAAAATATTTTTCTCATGGGATCAGAAAAGCAACACATGAAGCTCACGATATCAAAAGAAGGTGAAACACGCACCGCGGTTGCTTTTGGTTTTGGTCATGAATATGGTGCAAAGCTTTCCCTTGGTGATACAATTGATCTCGCGTATACTGTTGATATTAATGAGTGGAATAATAAAAAAGAGCCACAATTAAAAGTAGTGGATATATTATGCAAAAAGTAATCATACATACGGATGGAGGAGCACGAGGAAACCCAGGGCCAGCAGGTATTGGTGTTGTTATTGCGGATGAAGAAGGCAATATTCTAAAAGAAGTTTCTGAATATATTGGGGAAACAACTAATAACCAAGCAGAGTACAAAGCCCTTATTGCAGGGCTTGAGCAAGCGCAAGAACTAGGTGCTACTGAAGTTGCTATTTTTATGGATAGCGAATTGATTGTAAAACAAGTGAAGCAAGAGTATAAAGTTAAAAATGCAGATCTTGCTCCTTTATTTGTACAGGTGTGGAATGCATTGCAATCATTTAAAGCATATACTATTACTCATGTGGAACGTGCAAAAAATAAACGCGCGGATGCGTTGGTGAATGAAGCACTGGATAAAAAAACCGCAGCGTAATTACGTTGCGGTGGTGAAGGTTCTTCCTTTTCGAATATACTGTGCTATTCGTCCAGTGCCTTTTGGATCAATATAGCAAAGTATGAGTCCAAAGATTTCCATAAGGATAGTTTTCTTATCAATGCTATATTGCACACAGTGAATTGAATAAGGAATACTGTGACCGGAAAACAATTTTTTAAATCGTTTTCCATGGGTCATATGAGTACAAACAGTAAGATGTGCATTGGTGAGCTTCATTTGATCTACCATCTTAATCAACTCACGTACATTTTCATAGGTATCTCTTGAAGTTTCTTCAATGATGATTGCATCTTCAGGAACACCTTGATTAACAAACCATGTTTTCATAGCAAGAGATGCTGCCATGGTTTGATACTCTGTAAAAATTCCTCCAAGAAGAAATATATATTGATATATTCCCGTTTGCCAAAGTTGCAATCCAGTTGTGCATCTGTGCATGGTATCGTATCGTATCGTCCTAATGTATTGTTAGGTTCAATACCTCCAGCAGGTACTACCAAAATATTCGTAGTATCTTGAATGATAGCTTCCAAAATTGCCCCCCTTTAGAAAAGATTATATATATAAAAAGAACTTGACATGATAGCTCTTTTTTGGTATTTTGTCAATACTATTGAACCTTTATTTGGTATTTCTCACAGGCAGGGGAACAGGCAATCGCTTGGTCATTTTGGCCGAGAGGAAAGTCCGAACACCTCCAACTTTTAGATGGAACAAGAGTAGTCGTTAACGACGACCGGTATACGAACATTGAGAAAGAATCTCTCGAGAGTTTTTGTCAGGTTCTAAGCTAGGGCACGTGCAACAGAAAGTATGTCACCGATGGCTATCGCACAGGTGAAAAATGAAACCGTAGTGTAAGAGACTACGCGCTTATGTGGTGACACATAAGAAGAGGTAAACCCTACTTGGTGCAAGAGCGCTTAAAGGTAGCTCGCTTGAATCTGTTAGCAATAGCAGATCTAGATAGATGATTGTCACTCTGAATCCTTGTGAAACAGAGCAACAGAATTCGGCTTATCGTTTCCCTGTCTATGAGAAAGACTATAAGATCCCACAAGAGGGATCTTTTTGGTATAATATCCTTATGAAAAAGTACGAACTCATGTTTAGCGCTCTCAAAGTTCCGGTAGATTACCTGATGCTTTTATGTGCAGGCTTTTTGGCGTATGAACTTCGATATGAAACCTTTTTGACAGAAGTTCGTCCAGTAGTATTTGAAATTGGATTACTTGAATATATGGCAATTGTTGCGGTGGTATCACTGGTGTGGCTACCCATTTTTGCGTTTGCACATATGTATCGCATGCAAGGAACCAAACGTCTGGTTCACGAGTTGAGTAGAGTTATTCTCGGATGTTCAACAGGGTTAGTGGTTATAGTTTTTGCTATCTTTTTTAGACATGAGTTATTTGGTTCTCGTTTTATTGTACTGTTTGGTTGGTTGTTTTCTATTATTTGTGTGTTTCTTGGCCGTGTTGTTATTCGTACAATACAGCGCTCATTGTTTGCAAAACACATTGGCTCTATGCGAGTGGTGGTGTTTGGAGATGATCCAACAACCTATCACATGATTGAAGCACTTAAACAAGATCCAAAAGCTGGATATCATGTGGTGCGTCATTTTAAAACCGTTGATAATGCAACCTTAGGTTCATTAAGCAATATTGGTAAGCACAATAGTGCTGATTTGGTTATTCATGCAGATCCAAACCATAATCGTGCAGATATTGCTAAGCTCGCTCAATGCGCTCATGAACAACATTTTGATTTTTCCTATGCAGCGGACATGATGGAATCTAGTTTGCGAACGGTAGCAGTGAGTGACCTTGCAGGTGTTCCACTTGTTCAGATTAAGCGCACACCGCTTGATGGATGGGGGCGCATTGTAAAACGTATTGCCGACATCTGCATTTCTTTTGTACTTATTGTCGTATTGAGTCCATTATTACTTTTGATTGCTCTTCTGGTAAAAGTAACTTCAAAAGGGCCTGTGATTGTACGTTTAACACGAGTTGGTGAAAATGGTGAACAATTTCAACTGGTAAAATTTCGCTCAATGGTTGTTGGTGCACATGCCATGAAACAAACACTGCAAAAGCACAACGAACGCTCTGGTGGTCCATTGTTTAAAATGAAAAATGATCCACGCATAACACCACTCGGTCGATTTATCCGCAAATGGAGTATTGATGAACTTCCTAATTTTTATAATGTAATAAAAGGAGATATGAGTCTTGTAGGTCCACGTCCACATGAACCAGAAGAAGTAGGGCAGTATGCACATCACCACAAACGATTACTCAATGTAAAACCTGGGGTAACCGGTCTTGCGCAAATTTCTGGTAGATCTGACTTAGATTTTGATGAGGAAGCACGCCTTGATATGTATTACATAGAAAACTGGACATTTTTGATTGATATACAAATTTTATTACGTACTCCTTGGGTCGTCGTACTTGGCAAGCATGCCTCATAATATGAAAATCGCATTATTGCATGATCACTTAAACCAAATCGGTGGGGCAGAACGTGTGGTGCGTACCATGCATGCCATGTGGCCAGATGCTCCATTGTTTACTTTGGTGCATGACAAAAAGAAAATAAAAGGTTTTTTTGGTGATTTGGTTATTAAAACATCTTTCATACAAAAACTTCCTTTGAGCCTCTCAAAATTGAGATGGTATTTGTTTTTAATGCCCAAAGCAATGGAGTCATTAGATCTAACAGGGTATGATGTTATGGTTTCTTCTGCCTCTGCTTTTGGTAAAGGAGCAATTCCTCCAAAAGGGACGGTACATATATGCTATTGCCACACGCCAACACGTTATTTGTGGAGTGATGCAGAATCATATTTGTCAGAACTACGGGTAAACCCAATTACCAAACATTTTTTAGCAAAGATGTTGGAAGATCTCCGTGTGTGGGACAAAAAAGCAAGCACACGGGTACACCACTTTATTGCTAATTCCAAATTCATACAAGAACGTATTAAAAAGTATTACGATCGAGAAAGTACCGTTATCTACCCACCTGTTGATACCAAAGGATATCCTTTGGTAGATAACAAGAAACCTTATTTTATTATTCTAGGAAGATTACGCCCATACAAACGAATGGATCTCGCAATACGTGCATTTAACCGTTTAGGTATGCAACTTATTGTTGCAGGAGACGGAGAAGAGCGTGCACATTTAGAAAAAATTGCAGGAGATACTATTCGATTTGTTGGCGATGTGTCGGATGAAGAAAAAAAGAGTTTGCTTGCCCATGCTTCTGGTTTTATACACCCACAAGAAGAAGACTTTGGTATTGCATTGGTAGAAGCAATGGCAGCAGGAACACCTGTTATTGCGTATGATGCAGGTGGTGCACGCGAAACCGTTATCGAAGGAAAAACAGGTTTATTTTTTGAAGAACAAACATGGCAATCCCTTGCAGATGCGGTTATTCGTGCTCGGCACACCACGTTTGATTACCAAGCAATCAGAGATCATGCTGAATTATTTAGCGAAGAGCGTTTTAAAAAAGAATTAAGTGAGTTTGTTATGGAACATGCTCCACAGCACTAATATGATTATTGGTATAGATGCACGAGTATTAGAAGAGGGGAATGGCGGTATTTTTGTGTATACCAAATCATTGTTAGACGCGTTGATCCCGATTGCTTCGCAACACACTATAAAGTTATTTGCTAATAAAGCATCACATGATATTGCTCCCATACTTCAGCAATACGCAGAGTATGATCATGTAGAATTGCATAGATTCACGACACCAAATAAATTTTTAAATGCATCATTTTTATTTTTTAAGAAACCACACATCGACATAAAAATAGGCGGGTGTGATGTATATTTTTTACCAAGCATGCTCTATGGAGCATGGTCAAAAGATGTTCCGTTGGTGCTCACCATGCATGATATTTCATTTGCATTGTTTGATGGATTATTTACATGGAAACAACAACTCTGGCATCGATTAGTGGGCCCACAAACATTATGCGAACGGGCACAGCACATTATTGCGGTTTCAGAAGCTACCAAAAAGGATGTGATCCGCACCTATGCAATTCCTAAAGAAAAAATCACCACCATACATTCAGGTATTGCGCCTCACATGCAACCTCATCACCTTGCCGAAACAATTACTCAAGTGCGCAAAAAATATGAGCTTCCAGAGCATCCATATTTCATACAAGTAGGCACTTTTGAACCACGCAAAAATTACGAAGCAACCATTCAAGCATTTTCAGAATGGAAAAAACAGTATCCACAAGAATCATCTGCATACCACTTGGTACTTGCAGGGCATGCTGGGTGGAAATCAGAACGTATTTTTAAAGCAATTGAAGCCTCAGCGTATCGTTCGCATATACATGTTATTACAGATTTTGATTTTAAAGATCTTCCAGTGTTGTATAGCGAGGCGTACGCAACGTTGTACCCAAGCTTATATGAAGGATTTGGCTTCCCTCCATTAGAATCTATGGCTTGTGGCACACCTGTTATTACTACAGATAATTCGTCCTTAGGAGAAGTTGTTGAGAATGCTGGGATCTTGGCATCTGCCCATAGAATTGATACACTCGTTTCAGGTATACATGCGTTAGTATCCGACAAAGATTTGTATACCACTCTTGTAACCAAAGGTTTTGAACAGTCAAAAAAATTCCAATGGGAAACTACTGCTACCAAAACACTTCAGATACTTGAGCACGCAGGTAACATATAAGACCTATGCATATTGGTATTGATGTACGCATGTACGGAACATATCATCGGGGAATTGGACGCTATGTCGAACAGCTTGTCTTAGGTTTGGCAAAAAAGCAGGACGGCAACAGATACACATTGTTTGCAACAACCGAATCAAAAGCGTTGTTACCAAAACTTCCAGGAAAGTTTCGCGTAATGATAACCGATGTGCCATGGTACAGTATTTCTGAACAAATACACATGCCTCGATTTATAAAGGAATCTGGTGTCGATATGGTGCACTGGCCACATTTAAATGTGCCATTTTTTTGTCCGGTACCATTTATGGTTACTATTCATGATCTTATTGTGTATCATTTTCCTGATTCACGAGCTACCACTCGAACTGGATTGCTGTATGCACTCAAGCTTAAGGCGTATCATAAGGTCTTAAAACACGCCATTACCAAAGCCCAACGTATTATTTCTGTATCAGAGTTTACCAAGCAGGATATTCTAGATCATTTTCAAGTTGATCCAGAAAAAATCAAGGTTACTCATTTAGGGGTAGACCAATTTGTGTTAGGTACTGGGGTTCTTGCAAACTCAAAAAAATTATCAACAAAAATACAGGAACAGTTTCATATTACCCAACCATATATTATGTATGTAGGCGCTGCATATCCACACAAGAATGTAGAAACATTGCTCAGAGCATTTACGCAAGTACGTAAAACCTACAAAGATGAATATCAGCTCGTACTTGTTGGACGTCATGATTTTTTTTATAAAAATATAAAACGAGCAATTAAAAAACTCCCTATTTCGGTACAAAAAAGTATTATTCTCACCGGAGAAGTAAGTGAAAAAGAATTAGATGAGTTGTATCGTAATGCTTCACTCTTTGTATTCCCTTCGTTATACGAAGGATTTGGACTACCTCCGCTCGAAGCAATGGCACGAGGAGTACCGGTATTGTCATCAAATGCAGCAAGCATGCCCGAAGTGTTAGGCAAGGCTGCTGTATATATTAATCCACATAGCGAAAAAGATATTGCAGAAAGTGTGCACGAGTTATTGCATGATGCAGAAGCTCAAACATGGTTACGTACCAAAGGGTTAGAACAGGTCAAGCAATACACGTGGAAAAAAATGGTGGATCAAATAACCGAGATCTACGCAACAGAAAAGTAGTGTGGGAAGATGATATCCACACCTTTCCGAGAAAGGTGCTTTTGTGGTATACTATTTCAATATAAAACCCATGCTTGGTAAAAAGAAACATACACAAAAGGCTCCAAATGAGTCTATTGGTAAAAAGAAAATAGCACAGGATCATGATGCGCATTTAGCGTACTCATTAACGCATCATGCAACAAAAAAACACGCTTATGAAGATACCGCTCATAAGCGTAGTTTTGATGTAAAAAAGAAGTCCCAAGCAGAGGATGATGCCGAGGATAAACGGCGTGAAGGTTTTTGGCAAACACTTGAAAATGACTTGGATTCCTTTGGTGAAAAACTAACCGAACCATTAAAGCAAAAGAAAACAAAGAATGTAAAGAAAGGGGAACATATTGCTATTACGCAAGGCACACAATCGCGTTCTCCCTATGTGCTTCGTTTAGGGGAACAGGAACTGCGTACGCATACTGCTCCTACAAAGAAAGTGGCTAAGGAATCCACAGATACCGCACACTCATGGCTCAAAGAGGTTGAACGCTTACGCAAAGAAACCTCAACAAAATATCGATCAAGCATTGCTCGTGTATCTATTAATTTTGTGGGTAAAAAAGGGCTCACCAAACGTGAACTGCGAAGGCTCGAACGTGGACCTGTCACCCTTAAAAAAGTAATTACAGCATTAGTAACGTTTCCTCAAAAAGCACTCGTGGCAACATTACGTTGGTTGTTTGAGTTTGCATTGTCTATTCCTCTTGGATTTTTGCTTGCTATAGAAGTACTTTTAAACATTGTTGAGGCAAGCCACCGTGGTATGGTGCAGATGGTTCGAGCAATCAATCGCGTATTGGTTATGATGCTTGAGCAAACAATATTGGGAGTTATTAGTCTTATTAAAGGCGTTATCATTTTACCGCTTAAACTTGTTTCTCTGGCACTATTGTTTACGTATCGATTAGTAAGCAGTTTTGGCATGCTTCTTGCTCGTGTTGCAACCGCTTGTTATGAGTTTATAGCTTCTGTTGGCAACACATTTGTGCATGCAACAAAAGAACGCTATGTGCAAATGGCATCTATTGCGATTATTGCCTTGCTTATTATGGTGCCGGTTAAATTTGCGGCCGACGCACCAGAACAAGTACGTAAGCTTGAGGGTAATGTCCTTGGTGCAACAAAAGCAGGATTTGGTAGTTTAACCGCTATTCAAGATAGTGTTGGTCAAGGTGAGGTGGTGGCTGCTGCTATGCAATGGGAAGAAGCCGAAGAACACTTTGCGGAGGCTCGAAATACCATTGATTCACTTAATGTAGTTGTTCGAGGATTAATTAAACTTTCTCCGCAAGGGAAGGATGGTACCAATGCTATTCGAGCAGGAGAAGAATTAGCTCAGTCAGGAGCGTTGCTTACCGAAGCATTAGAACCTATTTTAGTTGAAGGTGTGGGAAAGGGAACTATTACGGATAATCTTGCAACCGTAACAAACGGGCTGACACTTGCTGCACCACACATTGCAGCGGCACGTGCGTATATTGAGGACATTAATATTGATCATGTTCCTGATTCATACCAAGCACAATTTGCAAAAGCTCGAGTATTACTTCCTTCGGTACAATCTTCGTTAGAAGAATTTTTGGCATTAGCTGAAACACTACAAACTATCTTAGGTGCACATGGTGAAATGCGCTATGCGGTGTTGTTCCAAAACAATAATGAGCTTCGCCCTGCTGGTGGTTTTATTGGGAGCCTTGCATTGGTAACCATCAAAGATGGTGCCATTGTTGATATGGATATTCCGGGCGGTGGTTCGTATGATTTTCAAGGATACTTAACGGAACATGTTATTGCCCCAAAACCGTTGCATCTTATCAACCCTCATTGGCAATTGCAGGATGCTAACTGGTATCCAGATTGGGCAACCAGCGCAGAAAAAGTTGCATGGTTTTTAGAAAAAGCGAATGTTACCTCTGTAGATGGAGTAATTGCTATGCAGGCAACCACGTTTGTACAGTTGCTTGATTTATTGGGACCTATTGAGTTCCCTGAGTATGATGTAGTGCTTGATTCTTCAAATGTATTAGATGAAATTCAAACAGCAGTAGAAATTGATTTTGACAGAACTGAAAATAAACCAAAGCAATACGTTGCAGAGCTTGCTCCAAAAATTATAGAAAAAATGCTTTCAGCGGAAAGTACACAACTGTTAGACATTCTTGGTTTAATTGGTACGGAGGTTGCACGTAAAAATGTGCTGATGTACTTTAGAGATTCAGAAATAAATAATGTGTTTGTACAGCGGGGATGGCAACCAACTATTGTTCATACGACCAGTGATTATCTTTCTATTGTTCATGCAAATATTGGTGGAGGTAAAACAGATGGGGTAATAGATGAAGAACGCGACCATATCGTGCATATAGCAGAAGATGGTACTGTATCTGTTGAACTGACTATTCGCAGGAAACATACAGGTGACCCTGATCATGCTTTTGAACATTTTAATAATGTAGATTATATGCGTGTGTATGTTCCTGAAGGAAGCACACTTGCACAGTTTACCGGAACAAAAACTCCTCCAGCTTCGTTGTTTGAAACGCCTGGAGAGTATTACCGTCCTGATGCTGAATTAGTTGCAATCGAAGGGAGACCAAGCATTGATGAGTCTACTGGTACACGTATTACGCATGAGTTTAATAAAACTGCTTTTGGTAATTGGTTACAAGTTGATCCAGGGAACATGTTAGTTACCAAAGTTACGTATACCTTACCGTTTAAAGTAAAACCGTATGATTTGTTAAACCCGGATATTCGTAATAGTTATTCATTGATTATGCAAAAACAAGTTGGTGCTCGTGGGGTTCCGTATCGAGTGTCTCTTGAATATCCTAGTCACTGGAACATTGCCTGGGATACTTCAGTTGGAGAAGGGGAGTTACAATTGCTTGGTCCTGGTTTGGCTACGTTTGAGGGTACGTTGAATAGTGACACTGGTTTTGGGGTATTATTTGAATAACAAGTTGTAAGTAATAAGTACTTTCCTTGTCATTTAGATCAGACCCATAGCGAAAAAAGATGATATCCCGTTATTATATAAGCTAAAAATCGGCTAAAATTAGCCGATTTTTTGTTTTTTTATGTAATATTAGCTATATAAATAACATAGATACTTGACTTAAATAAGTTAATATGTTATAATTATCTATTAACATAGATTTGATCTTTTTGTTAAAAATTCGTTAAAACAATAACACATAGGCCATATCAGCTAGATACCCTGATATGTGTATAGAAGGGAGTGATACTATCGTGTTTAGATTTTAAGGGGGCTCTGGCGGCGCCTTCACATCCAAGCCGTTGGGTCGAGCAATTGCGTTCGACCCCTTTCCTCAGCATTTCAAGCAATTGGAATGTAGAGGAAAAGAAAACATGTGTGCCACTAACAATTTGGAGGGTGTGCTCATGACACTATATACTCGCTTTGCGGGAATCGTTATGTAGCCTAAAGGGTTATACTTTGGGAGGGTTCAATCATTATATAACCCAAACCCACCCCTTTCCTCCAAGTTGTTGGTGGTATTTTATTTCATATATATTAACCAAGATTGTCTGAATGTGAGCATTCAGACAATCATTACGTCATACAGGCAAGGAGGTGATATATCTTGAAAGAAAAATTTTTTATTTCGTATACTGTCGCAAAAAGTGTCCTTCCCATGGTACCTTTTGCGATGGGCATTCTTTTTGTAACTGCCGCCCCTAAGATGTGCCCCATTGCACGTCTGTTACGGCGTTAACCCACAAACGGCTCAATCGAACCTTTCGATTGAGCCGTTTTTCTTTTAATACATATATTTTGTGCTGTATGGTATAATAATAGCTATACTAAGCACAAATATGGTAAAAACCCTCAAAGAAAAACTTACCACCACCATAACCGGCGGAGCACTCATCATCGCCGGTTTTTCGTTACTTTCACGCATACTGGGGTTAGTTCGAGACAGGTTACTCTTTAGCACGTTTGGAGCAGGGGACGCATTGGATGTATATTACACCGCATTTCGCCTGCCAGATCTTATTTTTAACACGTTAGTACTTGGAGCACTATCATCTGCATTTATTCCTGTGTTTTTAGAATATTGGAATAAAGATAAAAACGAAGCATGGAAAATAGCAAACTCTATTTTAAATATCATGCTGGTGGTGTTATTTGTATTAGGCATTATTGCCTATTATTTAGCACCCGAACTTATAGCCCTTATAGCCCCAGGATTTGATTTAACAAAACGTTTACAAACAGCAGAACTCACTCGTATCATGCTTATTGGTATCGGTTTTTTAGGATTGTCTAATGTTGCAACAAGTATTTTAAATGCATTTAAACGCTTTACCGCATTTGCGGTTGCTCCGGTATTTTATAACATCGGAATTATTATTGGTATTGTTGTGCTCGTGCCAATGATAGGTGTCGAAGGGCTTGCATGGGGCGTGGTACTCGGAGCATTTTTACATTTCCTTGTACAAATACCAACGGTCGCACGTTTAGGGTTTAAGTACACTATTTGTTTTTATACCGGACACAAAGGCGTACGCAAAATAGGAAAACTTATCGCTCCTCGTACCTTTGGTTTAGCTATTAACCAAATTAACCAAGTAGTAAACACCGCTATTGGTTCTGTGTTACCAATTGGTTCTGTTGCTATTTTTAATGCAGCAAATAATTTGCAAGTAGTGCCTATTGGCATTTTTGCTATTCCTGTTGCTTTGGCATATTTCCCAGTATTTACCGAAGCATGGGTAAAAAAAGATATTCCTTCACTGGTGCAATCACTTTCTAAAGCAATGCGTGGTATTTTGTTCATCGCTATTCCTTCTTCTATTTTTATTATTTTGTTGCGCGCACATATTGTGCGATTAGTGTTGGGTGCAGGGCAGTTTGATTGGGACGCCACTATTTTAACCGCACGCACACTGAGTTTTTTTGCATTGTCTCTTTTTGCTCAAAGCCTTATTCCATTACTCGCTCGTGTGTTTTACGCACTACAGGATACTAAAACACCCGTTATCTTAAGTACCCTGTCATTAGTACTTAATATCTACCTTTCATTACAACTTATTGATGTACTTGGCGTTGCAGGGCTTGGTTTAGGTTTTTCTATTGCAAGTATTGTGAATGTGTTGCTGCTGTGGCTCTTGTTGCGTAAGCGTATAGGAGATTTGGATGATATGCGTGTATTTCGTTCTGTTATGACCATTACGGGGCTTTCGGTACTTGCTGGTTGGGTAATCTATGGTATGCTATTTGCGATTGAGCCATATGTTGCCACACGCACGACTTTTGGGTTGTTAGTACAGGCAGGTATTGCAGGAAGCCTTGGTGTTGTTGTGTATGTTGGATTGGCAAGATTATTTAATATGGAGGAAATTCGTTTTAAGAGGAAGTAATTCAGTAAAGAGTAGTAAAGTATAGTAATGAAATTGTAATGCTTTGTAACAATTAATATTCATATGGAGGGATATGGGTAATCAAAAAATAAAAAGTTTTCTTGATATGGAGATGTATCAAATTTCTGAAAAAGTAGCCATAGAAATTGATGAACTCTGTAGATCAAAAAATCATTTGAAGCATAAATACAAACTTGTTGATCAAATAGTAGATTCTGCTGTTTCAATTGGGTCAAATATTGCAGAAGGATTTGGTAGATACCATTATCGAGAAAACATTAATTTTCTATATTATTCACGTGGTTCTCTTGACGAGACAGTAAGAAGACTCAGACATTTCTACTTAATGAAAGATGTTACAGAACAAGAATATCAATCACTTATAGATCAGTTGCGGACATTACACGTAAAAATAAATAATTCAATAGCATCAACAAGAAGGCAATTAAAGAAGTGATTCCCACACATTACAACCTTATTACTACTCTTTACTATTTCATTACCACTTCATTACTATTCTTTACGCTTTTATACACATGTCAGACATTCGTAACTTTTGTATCATAGCCCATATCGACCATGGAAAGTCGACCCTCGCGGATCGATTTTTAGAGGTAACAAAAACCGTTTCAGATAGAGACATGAAAGAGCAATTGCTTGATACCATGGATCTCGAGCGTGAACGAGGTATTACGATTAAACTCCAGCCAGTACGCATGGACTATAATGGGTATGTATTAAATTTGATTGATACCCCTGGACACGTTGATTTTACCTATGAAGTGTCCCGTTCACTCCAAGCAGTAGAAGGAGCTATTTTGTTAGTAGATGCTTCTCAGGGTGTCGAAGCACAAACACTTGCTAATTTATATTTAGCAATGGAGCAAAATTTAGAAATTATTCCAGTACTTAATAAAATAGATTTACCCAGTGCAGATGTACCAAAAGTAAAAGCAGAAATTAAAGCATTGCTTGGCGTTGCAGATGAGGATATTCTTGCTGCTTCAGGTAAAACAGGGGAAGGTGTGCCCGAAATTTTAGATCGCATTATCGAGCGAGTGCCAGAACCAAAAAGCACCGGAGAAAAAACGCAGGCCCTTATTTTTGATTCATTTTATGATGATTACCGTGGGGTAGTGGTATATGTTCGTGTAATAAACGGAAGTATTAACAAAGGCGATACTATTCATCTTGTTGGATCAGGGCAGGATACGCACGCATTAGAAGTAGGGTACTTTAGACCAAAGTTTGATCCAAAATCTACATTAGAAGAAGGGGAAATAGGATATATTGTAACTGGGTTTAAAGATGTGTCCCAAGCGCGTGTGGGGGACACCGTTACTCGCGCAAAAGATAAAGCACCAGCACTGCCAGGATACAAAGAAGTGCAACCAATGGTATATGCAGGTGTGTTTCCAGAATCAGGAGATGAGTATCCAAAGTTGCGTGATGCTATTCACGAAATTAAACTGACGGACGCAGCACTTGCTTTTGAGTCCGAACATTCTCCAGCACTTGGTTTTGGGTATCGATGTGGTTTTTTGGGCATGTTACACATGGAAATTATTTCTGAACGTTTGCACCGAGAATATGATTTAGATTTAGTCGTTACCACACCTTCTGTTGCGTACGAATTAGTGTTAGAAGGTAGCGAGCAAGTAAAAACAATCCATTCTCCAATTGAGCTTCCTGACCCATCAAAAATAAAAGAAATTCGTGAGCCATGGGTAAAGGCAGAAATTGTCACTCCAAAAGATTACATAGGTTCAATTATGCAACTTGCGCAAGAAAAGCATGGTATTTTTGGAAACACCGAGTATTTGGATGAAACTCGTGTAGTACTGCATTTCCAAATGCCACTTTCTGGTTTAATTACCGATTTTTATGATAAGCTTAAAAGTGTCTCAAGTGGGTATGCATCTTTAAATTATGAATTGCTCGATTTTCGCCGTGCAGACATTGTACGCATGGATATTTTGGTAGCAGAAGAAATTGTCGAAGCATTTAGTATGCTTATTAATAAAGATGATGCGTACTATTTAGGAAAACAAATTGTTACCAAACTCAAAGATATTATTCCAAAGCAACAGTTTGTCGTAAAACTCCAAGCTTCTATCGGAGCAAAAGTTATTGCATCAGAACGCATTTCGGCATTACGTAAAGATGTTACCGCCAAACTATATGGTGGAGATGTGACTCGTAAACGTAAATTACTTGAAAAGCAAAAGAAAGGTAAAAAGAAGATGATGTCCCACGGTAAAGTTGAAATTCCAAGTAAGGCTTTTCTTGAGGTATTGAAAAGATAGTACTATGACTACGGATTACAGATTCTGTACAGATATACAGATGCTATAATGATACTTGGAGGGGTATGAAGGATTTTATTTATAAAGATTTGAGTTATCGTATTAATGGAATTGTGTTTGAGGCCTATAATGAGTTGGGATCAGGGCATAAAGAAATAATGTATGAACGAATTATAGAAAAATTGTTTATACGATCAGGAATATCTTTTAAACGTCAATTACCGTATAAAGTAGAATACAAAGGGGAACTTATTGGTAGGTATTATTTTGACTTTTTAGTTGAATCTAAAATTATACTAGAACTTAAACAAGGAAATTATTTTTCTAAGAGAAATATTCACCAAGTGAATGAGTATCTCAAAGCATCATCACTAAAATTAGCATTACTTGCAAATTTTACATCAGATGGTGTTAAAATTAAACGAATTGTAAATATTAAGTAGATCGGGATTTCTTGTCTGTATATCTGTACAGAATCTGTAATCCGTAGTCCCTATGAAAAAGAAAAAGATAATTAAAATAGTGTGGATTATCATCACTATCATGATTGCGCTTAGTTTTGCGTTGCTTCCATTCTTGCAATATCAAAGCGTTGTATAGTATCTATGGATGTTCGTCGTATAGTACATAATCTTCAGGACGAAGAAGAAATACGTGGAGTATACCACCAGTTTGCTTTAGCTTTCTTTTGGCATTGGCTTGGTGCAACTGCTGTGTTTTTGTCTTCTTTCTTTTTGTTATATTTGTTGCTTAAATGGGGGACTATTGGGACAATTTTGTTAGCCTTACTGTTTCTTGGAGGTTTGTTTTGGTTTGTGCGCACGTGGCGGTTGTGGTATTACAGTATTTTAGTGCTCACGGATCAACGTTTAATTGTGTTGGATCAGCAAGGCATGTTCGATAGAAGTGTCTCTCAAACTAATTTAGATAAAATTAATGATGTATCCTACCGCAAAAAAGGTGTTCTGCAAACGGCGTGTAACTATGGTTCACTTGCTATTCAGGTAAGTAGCTCTGCGGATAAACTTATTTTAAAAAATTTACGAAAGCCTGCTTTATTACAGCAGGAGATTTTTGATTTGCAATCAGAGTATGTTGATGATCCAGTAACCGAATTTTCTGAAGCTGATTTGCTTTCGGTTATGAAAGAAATTCGTTCTCGTGTTGGTGAACGCAGGTGGAAAACGATTGCGGAAGGGGAATGGGAATTAAAACAAGAATTGATTGATGAAATGTCAGAGGAGAGTAATGAGAAAGCTCGCGCTATAGAACAATTCTTTTCGCGCGAAATTTAGGTTCATTTACAATTGAAGGGATTTTAAAATGATATCCGTTGCGTTATTCTTTGTTATGGTCAGTTTTTGGTTTCTCTCACTGTACGGCTATCGATGGCGCTACCAACTACCAAGAGTAAAATTGGTTATTGCTGGTTTTGCTTGTATGATTCTAAGTCTTTTTGTTGGAATGCATCTGTATGCAACTTTATGGTGGATATTCCCAGTAGTGTTGTCGCTATTTTGTATCATGATTGCTTATGATTACGGAAACCGCTTAAGTAAATCAGGATATATAGTGAAAAGCACTTATATCTTAGAAAAAATTCACATAATCTAATTTCTAAAAGGAGGTTGTGTGGAATGCATTGTTTTTTTGTTAGTATGTATAGCAACATATAGCGCAATGACATTAGGTAAGCAATGTGCACACATACGCAAACCGCACATATTTGTCATATCGCTATGTACTTGTGTAGCCATTCCTTTTGGCACGCCAATGTTGCTTGATGTAATACCTTTTATTCAATTGCTTTTATTGTTAGGCATGTGTGTTTGGGAATTGGTGTGTATTGGCATTGGTTCTGAACGTGCCTAAATGCATGAAAGGAGAAACTCTATGGCATATACTACGTATGTTTCATATATGCCATTAATCCTGCTGATTATTGGCATATGCAGTACACTGTTATATGGTTTTCGTAACTGTGCATCTCTTATTACTATAGATAGTGTGCTTGGTGCGGGAGGTATTATTATTGGCATGTGTTGGTTTAGTGGCACCTACAGAAGCATGGATATTGATTCTCTTTTTGGCATCAGTGTTATTGGAATGATGCTTTGGATACTTATCGCTATTGGAGGATACAAAGTACGTTGTTTTTTTAAGAAGCCAGCTGAATCTAAATGATTCAGCTTTTTTATTGACAAAAAATATGCTACAGGTTACAGTAGCCAGTTCTTTTTAGTTGTATACTTTTTAACCTTATTGTATAAGGGGGTACCTCATGGCTACTCGGTATGAATATCTGTCAGTAGAAGATGGAATTTCAACTGAAAAAGTATTTGCATACACTTCTGTATGGGGTGGAGTTACCGGATTCCTCTTTTTATTTGGGGGAGCAATCTACGAAAGCAACTTTTTGCTACATATACCACAGAGTTTATATGCTTTTTTTGCAACACTTGTGGTGCTCATTTTTGCCATTGTACAGAATCGTAGTGAAAATATTTTATTGGCACTATTTCTTCATATCCCAACAACGATACTGTTGGTTATCGGAACAACTACGCACGCATTATCGATTCATGTGTTTCAGTATGTTATTTCATGTGGCTTCGGTTTTGTCGAAACATGTATGACACTTTTTGTCACTTTTTTTCTTCTTGCATGTATTATTGCATTATTGTTACTGATTCCCATAGTTGTTAGTTTTTTATGTATTGTGGTTACTTCTGATGCTATAGAAAATGCAGAACATTCGATATCACGTTCTATCGTGTTTGTGCTTATTTGCTATCTTGCTCATGGTACCCTTTATGGTATTATTTTTTTCTAAGGCGATCATATAAATGGTCGTCTTTTTTTTATTCTTCATTTTGTGTTATAATATATGTAATACATATGACGTTTCTGCGTCATATATAACAGTAGCCATAAGCCCAGAAATACTGATGAAATCCATAATACTGACAAGCTTATTAGTACTTTCACTGGTATTCACACCACAGTTTGTGCATGCCCGATTTTTTGATCCAAACGATATCCTTACCGATCAAGAGCTGTTTGATGGCAACGCACTCTCTATTACAGCAATTCAACGCTTTTTAGATTCTAAAAATAGCGTACTTAAGGATTATGTGGAAAAAGTAAATGGCGTACCAAAATTAGTGTCAGAAATGATATACGAAATTGGTAAAAATAGTGGTATTAGCCAAAAGTTTTTACTTGCAAAATTACAACACGAACAAGGTCTCATAGAAAAGCGTACTGCAACCGAAAATGCATTAAACTGGTCAACTGGGTATTCGTGTTTTAATAATCGATGTAACGAAAAATATAAAGGCATGTACGCACAGCTCGATGCAGCAGCAACCGTACAAAAAATCTATGCTGAGCGAGCAAAAAGTAGTGGATACTTTGGTTTTGAAATAGGCAGAACATCAAAAACATCTGACGGTAAAATGGTTACTCCAAAAAACCAAGCAACCGCTAATTTATATATTTATACCCCATATCAAGGTGGCTACACCGGCGTAGGTGGTAATTTTTGGTTTTGGAGAGTATGGAATCAATACTTTACCGAACGTGATTATCCCGACGGGGCAGTATTGCGTGATAGCATAACTGGCACCTATTGGCGTATTGAAGAAAATAAACGCCGACAATTTGCTTCCGAAGATGTATTTTTATCAGATTACAAACCTACTGATGCGATAACCGTTACTCCTGAGCAACTTGCTTATTATCAGGTCGGGGAAACCATCACTCTTGGTAATAATGTTGTTGTCCGTGGAGATAGTTCTGGAAATACCTATTTTATTTCTAACAATAAAAAGTTTCGTGTAGTTGGCACCCAAGCACTCGCACTATTAGGTTATACACTTGCTTCAACTAATTTGAGCACGCCAATACTTATTGGAGAATCTGTGTTAGATAGTTTTCCAGAAGGTGAGCCTATTACCGAGCAATCACAGTACCCACAAGGTATCTTACTTTCCGCACCTGGTGGGGCAATTTATTTTGTACAAAATGGTATAAAGCATCCGCTTATTGACGAAGCCGTATGGCAAGAGAATTTTGATCGTGAACCTCCTATTTCAGTAAATCAAGCAACAGTTAATGCTTTTTCTACAGGAGACCCAATAAAACTTAACGATGGTAGTATTGTAAAAAATAGTGATGGTACTTATTATCTTATTTCTGCAGGAAAACGTAAACGATTTACGAGTCCCGCAATTGTAAGCCGATTATATGGCATCGATGCCGTAACTACCGCTCCACAAGCGAGTGAAACATTACTTGCTTTACACGAAGCTGGAGATGCTATTGATTACATTGATGACACCATTCAGGACCCTGCAAACTATGTGAGTTATGCTGCTCGAGTAGGAACAACAAATACCACCACCACAGCAGAACCAACCTTTAACCCCTACTTTGCATTGTTTGATATGGAAACCATTCCAGAAAGTATGGAAGCAGGAGAAACAACTAACGTAACCATTCGTTTTAGAAATCGAGGTGACGCTACGTGGGAAGCAGGGAAAGTATATCTTAAGTTAATTGACGAAAATCATCCAACCAGTTCGTTTATTGAAGAAAATAGAATCCCATTGCAGGAAACAGCCGGTTACAACCGTTTAGCAACATTTGTGGTGCCACTCAAAGCACCTGCCGAACCTGGAACTATTGTTGAATGGTTTAATCTTGAATATCAAACCGCTACAGGTGAAATCTACGAAATGCCTGGCGGATTATTACGAACAGAAATCACGGTGCTGTCTGATACCACTGCCAGTGTAGAAAGTACCACTATTCCAGAAACACTTATCGCTGGTAGTTATCCAAAACAAGTAAGTGTTACGTTAAAAAATACTGGTAAAACTACATGGACAGGTAGGCGTGCGGCACTCATGATTACCGATGAAAAGGGAAACAAAAGTCCATTTTACGATGCAAACGATTGGTTAGATACTTCTATTGTTGGTGTGCCTGTAAATAATACCTATGTTTCTCCAGGTGAAACCGCTACTATTCGATTTACCTTAAACCCTCGTATTGTAGGTAAAGGAACGTATACCTTGGTATTTAACATGGAACTCAAAGATACCGAAGAGCCAGTATATTTGGATAATGGAGCTACATGGAGCACGACTGTTGTTGTTGAGTAGTATCTTGAATACTGTATTATATATTTTATTTCCCGAACGAAAGTGCTCCTGAGCGAGACCTGCCGGCAGGCAAGTTCAGGATGACGACTCTGTCTCTCCAATTCTCAGATTCACCCCTGCCTGCCGGCAGGCAGGAATTCCACAACACTATGCCTCAACTTACGTTTAAGAAGATTATATCATCAAAGCCCTTGCTCCTTATTGAATTCGGATTACTCGCGCTCCTTGGTTTTTATTTTGGAAAAGAAATGTTAGCAGAGAATGCAACTCAGCAGGAGATTCAAACACTAGAATCAGAACTTCAGCAATTAGAACATTCAAAAAATGAACTCAGTGCATTACTTGAGTATGTAAAAACAGATGAGTTTGTCGCTAATGAGGCTCGTGAAAAATTAAACTTAGTGCAAGCTGGGGAACAATTAGTGGTTATTCCGGATGTGGATGCAACTCCAGAGGAAGTTGCCCAAACCGACGAGGGCACCAAGCTTTCACTTGCTGAAACTGTAGAAACAAAAACATCAAATGCAAAATTGTGGTGGCAATATTTTTTTGATAGAAAACAACTTCCCCTTGAGTAACTATGCGCACACTTAAAGACACCCATGTTCAATATATTCTGTTTATTGTAGCGGTGTTTCTTTTTTTTGTGGGCATGTTTGGGTATGGCATATATCGGTATCAGTGGAAATCACCAGTTATTTACAAAGTAAGTAGCATTATCCCGTATCCTGCATTATTGGTTGATTGGGAATTGGTGCCATACAAAACATATGTGGATGATTATCAAACATTATCACGCTATTGGGCATACCAGCGAGATAATATGAATGTGCTACTCGGTATCCCTTCTGATGAGCTTATTCGTGAGCAATTAATTGAAAAACTGATTAACGAAAAAATAGTTGCTATTACTGCTCGTAAAAATGGTATTACGATTTCTCATGATGAGTTGGAAGCAGAATGGAACCGTTTACAAAATAAACCAGAGGACACTCGGGAGATTGCACAATTTATTGGGGACGCCTACGGGTGGAGTGAGGATCGTTTTAAAGAACGTGTGCTTACCCCATTTTTATTACAACAAAAGGTAAAAGCATATCTTACACAAGAAAGTAATAATAGTGCAGAAGAAGTTGCACAGCGTGCTCTAGAGGTGTATGGGCACGTTACTGCTCCTGATGCTGATTTTGCAACAATTGCAAAGGAGGTGAGTGAAGATACTCACACTCGTTCTATTGGTGGAGATTTAGGTTATTTTAGCCGAGGGAGTTTTGAACCGCAATTAGAGCAGGTTATTTTTAATATGTCTGTTGGAGAGATAAGCGAACCAGTACAATCGTCTTTTGGGTATCATATTTTTATGTTGGATGATCTGTTATTTGATGATGCTAATGTTGCTCAACAAGCAAGTGCTCGACATATATTACTTAAAACATTTGATTTTAATGCTTGGCTTGCTGAGCAAAAAGAATCTCGTGCGGTGTATCGTTTAGTGAGGTAGCAGAGTAGATTATAAGTACATTGACAGAAAATAATTTTTTTGTTACATTTTTTTGTTGTTATTTTACAATTATTACTATCAGGTTCTGTCTTGAGTGTTGATTGTCGCCATGTGCAATCTATTTTTCAAAGGAGCTCGTTGTGTATCTATATTTACAAATATGGGGAGGTGGTTTTTATTTATTGAATAAAATTCTCTTCTGTGTGAGCGAGAGAGTTTCTCCTAAAAAGAGAAGAATATGGAAACTTGCCTCATGGATTGTGTATCTTATCGGTGTTCCTGCTTGGGTTATCCTATTTGTTCAACATCATAATTGGATGGCTGCAGCAGTTGAAACAGGTGGCATACCTTCTATGATTCTTGGTATTGTCATTGTTTTGAAAGGAAAAGAAAATACTTCAAGCTGGCTGGATCATATAGCAAAAGTTTCTGCATTGTTTGGCTTTGGATATAGCATGTATGATATTGGCTGGTTTACTTCTTCTACTCAGTTTGCAGAAATGGGGGTTGTGATTGGTTTTTTTGCGGGAGTATATCTCCTTGCAAATGAAAATTATAAAGGGTATGCATTCTTTATTTTTATGAACCTTTCAAATGGATGCCTTATGTATTTACAAGATTTTTATGGGCTTGTAATACAACAGGTCTTTTCGGCTGTGGTTATGTACGATGCATATCACATCGGAAAGAAAAATGCTCATCTAAGTATAAAGCATCTACAATAGTAGGTGTTTTTTTTACAAATAATGTGTGTTTGACAAAAAATACTATAAATTGTATATTATTCATTCACAAATAGTCCGTTAACAATGTAGTAAAAATCCACCATAGAAAGGGGGTGATTACTTTGAAGGAGAAGTATGGAGAAGTATTTAAATGCATTTTTTGGTTGATGGCAGGCTTTTGGATGTACTTCGCTTTTACTTATGTGCCTGAGTCTGACTACAGCAAGCAGTATCGTGCATTCAAGCAGTCTGTTATGACGGAGTTTAACATTCAGACACGAAGTGAAGCCCATGCTGTTGTAGACAGTCTTATTCAAATAGTTGCAATGCATGATACCAGTAAAAGCATTACCATACCGGATGCGGTGTCATTGTACGGGAAATTAAAGAGATTGAGATCATTTGGCGGACCGAGACGTGCTGATGGTTATTCAGATCATGTAAAATATCTCGCCTTTACCCTAACAACCGGCTTAAAATCTGGTTTGAGGATAAGTACTCAATCACAATCACCAGAAAATGCAAAGAAGATTCACATGTTTCGAAGAGCCTGGCAAGAAGAATGTGAACGGCAAGGCTATGATGATTTTGCGGGAGTCAGTTTTTGGGCTCTCATAAAATTAGCTTTTAAGTGGGCATGCATCATAAGTGTCATTGGCATTATGTATATGCTTTTGACACATCCATGTCTAAAAAGCACGGTATTCCGGAAGCCACATTATCTTTTTTTTCAAATAGTTTTTTGGCCCTTATGTTTGTCAAAAGAGATGAATCCATTTGAACAATTAGATGGTTTTAGAAGTACCTATCGCAGTATAGAGTTATATGCTGACGAAACAGTATCTTCTCGAATCATTGAACGTGCAACGTGGATATGCTTGGAACGTTCGTGTGATATAGATGTAGCCATTAAGCTTGCACGAGATAGAAGTATCAGCATTAAAAAACCACTTCTTGCAGGTCTGTTGGTATGGATGTTGAGTTTGTCTGTCATTTCTATTCGATCTCATCAAGCAATACCAACATTTCATCAGGTTGTTGTATCGCTCTGTATTGATACTTTGTCTGATGATACTCATGCAAACGACATATCACTCATGTGGTTTTTCCCAGTGAGTGTATGTATTTTGGTGATATCATTCTGTATCAAATCCATAACTTTTCATGTACTAAGTTTGTATTCCATCTTTTATGGATATTCATTTTTAGTACGTGGACCTCCCACGGCGGCAATAGTATATCGATATAGTGATATGCCCTTAGTCGCCACAAGCGAATAAGGAGTATGTCATGATTATTTTGTTAGTATCTGAGCCATTGCCAGCAGAAGAATACGCCCTTTACGATGCAAGTTTCAGTGTTCAGTGGGAACATGAAGGTCCGATCGAAAAGCAAAAGATGACAAAAGCTCTTCGTGCAAAAATAGAGCATATGACATCTATTGAGGAATCAATTAATACACTTTCAGTGGAGGAGGTTAACTATCTAACAGATATCGTTGACAATCTGTTTGCTTCATTGCTTGTTGCTATTGCCAAGCATGGATTTAACAGAATCGTTATTCAAGCAGAGCCGATACTTATTGCTGACTTTGCTCATGCTTGGACTGTGAAATTCGATATGCCGCTTGAAGTGAGTGAACGTATCGTAAAATTCAATTTTTTACCTCATCACAGAGTTCGTCTTGTTGCTGTTGATGGTGTAGCAAGAGTGTATGTTTTTTAAATTACATGCCCGAAACAAATTGTTTCGGGCTTTTTTATATAGAAAAGTAGTAGATGTTGACAAAAATATTAAAATATGCTATACTAAATTTATATAAAAATCGAAGTAGCATATTAAAAATCCATTTTTTTGGGGGTTGTCATGTACAATACCATTTTCATTCTTGCTTTCCTCTTGTTGGGTGCCAATGCACAAGCTCAAAACACCGCGAAAGCTGAGGAGCTCAACATTGATCTCCTGAAGCCGGTAGAGTTTTATAACAAATACATGAATGTAACATCTGAGGGCAATCTTGAAAGTGCACGATTGATTATTGAAGAGGCAAGCGACCTCGGAAACGTGCCATCTCGGTGTAAGCGAGTTGTATACGTGGTTTCTCCTGACCGCAAATTTATGTACATTGCGGTTCAGTTTAAAAAAGCGATTAAAAATGAATTGGTTACAAGTACGATTATCGGGAAAATGAATATTCCCGATACGCTTTCTGACGTAGATTGCCAGTTACTTCTCCTGCAAAAAGCTATTTCACATTTTGATCCAGGGTATAAACCTCCTGTGATCAAGTAAATGTAAGATCATTTTAAAACATCAAGACGCTGATACATTGTATCGGCGTCTTTTCATATACATAAAATCAACGGTCATATCACATGACCGTTAACTCTGGAGCGGGTAACGGGAATCGGACCCGTTTTCCTAGCTTGGGAAGCTAATGTAATACCATTATACGATACCCGCCTACGCTCAGCGAAGCTGAGCTTCGTCGGGCAGGCCCGCGTGAACAGAACCTGCCCAAGTGAAAAATTGTAATGTAAACAAATGGAGCCGGAAGCGGGGATCGAACCCGCGACCTACACGTTACGAATGTGTCGCTCTACCAACTGAGCTATCCCGGCTCGTCATCCGCCCCGGGCGGATTCCTCTCAATTTTTCACTTAACCTCGGAGTACCTCGGCCCAAGTGAAAAATTGTGTATAATCATAACGAATTATGTGTTATAATATAATCTGTTTGAAGGGGAACGTCAATAAGTTAAAGACACAAAAACCAAGCTCCAAAAACCAAGAAAAAACCAAATTACAAAATACGGTATTCTGCTTGCTTTGTAATGTGATATTTGTAGTTTTCTTGGTGTTTGTATCTTGATATTTGATTTTTCAATACCATGCTTCAATTCAAGAATGTATCTAAAATATATCCAGGACAACAAACTGCACTTAAAAATATCAATCTTTCTATAGAACCAGGTGAGTTTGTATCTATTGTTGGGCAGAGTGGTACGGGTAAAACAACACTAATTAAACTGGTGCTTGCAGAGGAACGCCCAAGCAAAGGAAACATTATTATAGGTGGCTGGGATATTACTGGTATTAAATACAGAGAAATCCCTACATTGCGTCGGCAAATTGGGGTTATTTTTCAAGATTTTAAACTGCTTCGTAATAAAACATTGTTTGAAAATGTTGCTTTTGCGTTGGAAGTTGCCGGGGAGGCTCAAGCAAAAATCAATGAAATTGTACCCCAAGTGTTAAAGATTGTTGGGTTAGATAAAAAGATGGATCGTTTTCCGCACCAAATTTCTGGTGGGGAACAGCAACGTGTGGTGGTTGCTCGTTCTCTTGCACATCGGCCAAAAATTTTGGTTGCAGATGAACCTACTGGTAATTTAGATTCTATTAATTCAAACGAAATTATTGAGTTGCTAAAAAAGATTAATGATTTTGGTACCACTGTTATTTTAGTAACCCATGATCGCGAAGTGGTTAACAGTTTGCGTAAGCGAGTAATTACCTTGGAAGATGGGGTAGTTATTAGCGATCAAAAACGTGGTAAGTACTTGTTATAACAACTTGTCATCCCGAGTCGTGCTTGCCCGCCTCTGAAGGGTACTCAGGACGATGGGATCCCGTGATTCTTCTCATGACGGGATCCCATCGGCTTGCGTAGTTATAAGCGTAAAGTTACTTGATAGATGCAATACATGTAGTCCTTATGGCATATTCAATAAAGCCTCGGGATGACATTGCTATTCGTATCATTAGTATTCATTAGTATATTGGCATCGGTTATGATTTTTCTTTCTCTTTCCCGGCTAATAAAATTTTCTTTTCAGAACTTTGTTCGTAATATTTGGTTATCCGTTGTTACCATTACTATTATTATTTTAACGTTGTTTAGTGTTACTTCCTTGGTGTTTGTAAATGCAGTTTTGGATAAAGCTATTGGGTTAGTTGAATCTCGCGTTGATGTAAGTGTGTATTTTAAACCAAGTGTGACCCAAGAGCAGGTATATGTGGTGCAGACAAATTTGGAAACATTGCCATATATTAATAGAGTGCAATATATTTCTAAGGCAGATGCTCTTGAAAAATTGCGTAAGCAATATAATGACAGTCCACTGATTCTTGAAGCAATTAAAGAGTTAGATGATAATCCGCTTGGTGATACCTTAGTTATTGGCGCAAAAGAAACGGGTGATTATCAGAAAATTGTGGATGTGCTTAAAGCAACTCCTCAGTATGCGGTACTTATTGATAGAACCAGTTTTGATGATAATACGTTTGTTATTGAAAAGCTTGAAAAAATTTCTAAACAAGTTTCTGCTATTGGGTGGGGTATTACCTTATTCTTTGCGCTTATTTCTTTACTCGTTATTGTAAATACTATTCGTATTGCTATTTATACACATAGGGATGAAATTGCAATCATGAAGCTGGTTGGTGCGTCTAATACCTTTGTTCGTGGGCCGTTTGTTGGTGAGGCTATGTTGTATGCATTTTTAGGTGCACTTATTACATTTGGGCTTTCGTATGTATTTGCTAATATTTCTGACCCATACATTGTGGGGCTTCTCGGGCAAACAGATTTTACGCTCATTGGGTATTTAAAGAATAATATTGTAATGGTATTTGGTGGGGAATTGCTTGGTATTATTGTTATTTCTGTTGTGGCTACTTGGGTTGCTTTGAGTCGGTATTTGCGGGTGTAAAAGTTATAAGTTGAGTGTTTGGCTTGATTATTTGTGTAAAATTGGCTATTCTGTCTTTTGTACTATTTGCGTGAATTTATCAATTTTGATTTTTGGTGTTTAGTATTTGATTTTTCGCGTAGCGATCGGGGATCGTCTAATGGTAGGACGCCTGGTTTTGGTCCAGGTAATCGGGGTTCGAATCCCTGTCCCCGAGCCATATCCAAATAAGCAATTTTCACCTGCTGTTGAACAGAAAAGAAAAACCGCTAGAAATAGCGGTTTTTCTTTTGCTCGAATTAAAATTTCATTTATTCTTCGACAGCCTGTGGATAAATATTGATAATGGATACTGCATAGTTGTGATTCAGAAATCAATATTACTTCTTATGGCTCTTTCGAATTGTACACATATTTTTTGGTGTGTGAATTGCAGCTTTTATTATCAATTTAAAAAAATCATTTGCAAGCTCTGTTGCTTCTCCCTCAGATAATTTTCTATTAAATTCCTTTTCATAAATTTGTTTGAACTCTTTAACAGATTTTTTCGAAATTGGGGGAAGATCAAAATCAATATTCATAGTGAGTGACCATACATTAAAGTAAGACTATTGTATAGTGCAATTAATTTCAATTCTTAATATTTGCGAAAGGCATGTTGTTGTACTATAATTTATAAATGGGAGGCATGTTATTAAGTTCAAGGTATGAAATATCTGAAATCAGTTGTCATAAAAATGACTCTGTCAGGAGCTAAACTAGCAGTAGGTATGCTAGTTTTTTTTGTGCTTTTTTTACCGAGTAAATCATTATTTGCTGAAGTACCATATGGCCCAGAAAGAACACCTATACGCTCTACACCACAAATCGACGTCGATGTGACAAGTGGGGCTTTCATAAATGAATTCCCATTGGTCATTCCGCCTGGAAGAAACGGATTACAGCCAAATTTGAAGTTGCAGTACAACAGCCATTTTCATAATAACAACGGCCCATTTGGATACGGTTGGTCAATTGATATTCCATACATCGAACGTATCCCACGTGAGGGCGTAGATAGATTATATACAGGTGATGAAGGATATTTCTACTCTTCATTAAGCGGGGAATTGCAAAAAGTTCCATATCAATCAGGTGGTCAAGAAATGGCAATGATGGGTGCTCCTGAAATAGGTGAAGTCATTCCCTTGTTCACCTACACTGATTCTATTTCTGTCATAGACCAAATGAATGGGTTGCCCTTAACTCAGAAATCTACGTTGAAGGGACAAGCAATCGCTCATATTGGCTCGATTAGTAAGACAAAACGCAATGAGTATTTCATCCAAGTGGTTTCAATGAACGTGATTCAAGGTGGGGTGGAAGTGTTTGCACGAGTTTGGGATGCAAAGAATAAACAAATCGGATTTGGACGAGATGGTTCTGTAGATATAGAACGATTCGTGTTTAGTAATCCACCTATCTTAGTTCCTGATAAAAAAGGTGAGTATGAACGCCGATGGATTGATATTGAAACGGGTGAGGAACATGTTGCAAAATATCGTGAGGATGTTAAAGAAGCCTTGTTACAGGCTCTTGAAGAGACACTTGCTGTAAAGAAACAGGTATTTGATGATAGTAATATTGTTCGTGGAAAAGTTGGAAACACGACACTTACTGCTTACCCAAATGCAGGTACAGGGAGTGCCCCTATTGATGGTTATATGGAGAAGAGCGATAGTGATCCAGGAAATCTAACTTTTAGTGAGCTTCGTAATGGGGCAGGTACAGGTGTAAGTAATACCGATACATCGGGAGTGAGTATGTATTTGAAACTCAGCTCAAATACTGACAAATTTGAAACCATGAGAAAGAGTGGGTATGGCTTTGACACCTCAAGTATTGGTACCGATGTTATCGATTCTGCAACATTTTCATTGTATGCCAATACGGTTCGAATTGTATCCAATTTTGCAGGTTCAGATGTTGTAGAATTGGTTGAGTTTTCACCAAATAGTGAGAGTAGTTTTGTTTCTTCTGATTATGCTACATCAACATTTGGAGTAGTAAAGCTTGCAACAGGTGTTGACCTTGCAAATATTACCACGAGTGCGTATAACGATTGGGTACTCAATAGCACAGGCACAAGCACGATCAATACTACGGGAAATACATTTTTGGGCACCATCTGGAAGTGGGATTTTGATGATAATTTTCCTTACTCATGGGAGAGTGACAATACATACTTGAACTCATATTTTGCAGATCATACCGGAACTACTCAAGACCCAAAATTGGTCGTAGAGCATAGTCTTGCGTCGAATGGACCAACAGCACCCACATCGTTGTTGACGGAAACTCAAACAGATCCAACCGAGGTAACTGATATAACACCTGAGTTTTCTGCAATATACAATGATGTGGATGAGCAGGATGTTGCCAGTTATTTCCAGATTCAAGTCAGTGCTACCTCAACAGCTTGGACTACTCTTCTTTGGGATAGCACAAAGACGGCTTTAGCGAGTACAACTTCTGAGGGTAATCGAATTGCAGATATTTCGTATGCAAGTTCAACACCACTAACTCTAAATGGGAGGACATATTATTGGCGAATAAGATTTTGGGATGATGAGGATAATGCAGGAGAATGGAGTTCTGGCAATGATACCTTTACAATGAAAGGTTATTACGGCCCAAAGGTTGAAAATGGTGATTTTTTGAGACATGAATTTGTAAATGATGAATATTGGGTGGTCACAGACAAACAAGGTACCAAGTATACATTTGGTCAGACTTCTGATTCTCGTCAGGACAATAATGATGGGACAAAAGTGTTTCGTTGGATGTTAGAGGAAGTGAGAGATACAAATGACAATTATATCACCTATCAATATTACAAACATCTGAACCAGACCTATATTGCCAGCACCACATATACGGGACACGATACCACTGATGGTGTATTTGATGTTGATTTTTTGAGAGAAGAGCGTGGTGATGTTGCCACTTCGACCCGAACAGGATTTCCTGTGGTGACAAATTATCGAATCAATGAGATACAAGCAAAAATGAATGGCAATTGGTTGAGGAAATATGTGCTTGATTACACTACAGGAGACAATGCTACAACCACATTGTTATCTGCGATTACAGAATCGGGAAAAGATGAAAATGGAAATATTACAACGTTACCTTCAACAGATTTTACATATCAATCTAAAATAAAGAGTTGGACAGAAGATGGTAATTATTCAATACCTGTAAATTTTGGTTATGATAGTGGTGCTTCTCGAGTATATAGACCAGGAGTAAAACTTGCGGATGTAAATGGTGATGGTTTGGTTGATATCGTCGCGTCATATAATTACCCTGCTCCTGGTGGAACAGAGCAGGTTTTCATTAATGATGGTGATGGGACGGGCTGGACAGAGGACACGAATTATTCAATACCAACTCAACAGGGGAGTGACCCTGCCGCACCTTTGTGGTTTTCTAATGGTCTTGGAAAAGACTATGGTGTTCGCATGTTTGATATCAATGGCGATGGTTATGATGACATTTTTGATGAGGGTGACGTATACATCAATGATACAAATGGCAATTGGGTATATGATAGTAACTACACTTCAGTATCGTGTATTTTTATAACAGAAAATGATGGAGATGGAGGTTGTAGAATTGCAGATGTTAATGGGGATGGACTCGGTGACTTGTTAGATAGTTCAACTGTTTACTTAAACGATGGCGATGGTACTGGTTGGTCAATTTCAAGTTACTCTGTTCCCTTATCTTTCACGTCTGCTTTTGAAAAAGATAATGGAACCCGTTTGGCAGATATAAATGGTGACGGGTTGCTCGATATGCTCACCTCTCTTTCTACGGGTGCTCATTTCTATATCAATGATGGTGATGGAACCGGTTGGACTGAGGATATTCGTTACTCAATACCAAACCGAAACAGTGACCCAAATACACCAGTCTATTTTTCTAACGGAAATGGTACGGATTACAATGTGCGTATTGTAGATATCAATGGAGATGGATTCGCAGATTTATTATGGGCAGAATACAATGTTCAGGAAGTGTATATCAATAATGCTGATAATACTGGGTGGACTTATGACGGAAGTTATTCAATCCCATGCTCATTTAATAATAGTGGGGGAGGTGATGAAGGTTGTGTTCTATCCGATGTAGATGGTGATGGGCTTGTAGATATGATATACACAACTGCATCATCGAGTAGCGTAAAAATTGCAAATCCAGGAGTTGCGAATAAGTTGAAACGTGTCAATACAAGCATGGGATCTGAGACCACAGTTTCCTACAAAGGTTCAGCGGAATATATAGATACAAATGACAATATTCTTAACCCTCACTTGCCTTTTAGCCTGTCCACAGTTGAAACGATTGCCACAAATGACGGCCTTGGAAATATCGGTACGACCACATTTGAATATATAGGGGGTGATTACTATTTCAGTAATCCGTATGACAGAAAATTTGCTGGTTTTCAAAAAATAAAAACCATCAACCCGCTTGGCTATATTACAATTGATTATTTCCACCAAGGCAACATGTCATCTACCACCATTGGTGAATTTAGTGATCATGTGTCCAAGATTTCTAAAAAGTATCGAAGTGAAATCTTTGATGATAATGACAATCTGTACCAAAAAACGATAAATAAATGGGAAAATTATGACCTTCAGGACGACAGGAATTTCCTCAAATTAACACGGTCGGTGATATATGATTATGATGGTGATGCAGACCACAAAGATAAAGCGACTGAATACGTGTATGATGATGTAAACGGCAATCTGATACAGCGTATTTTTTATGGTGAAGTGACAGGGGCAGATGACGGCACGTTTACGGATACAGGAAGTGATCTTGCTTCTACAACGATTGAGTATGTTGCCTCAAGTACGCCTCACATTTTGGGACTCCCAAAACGAGAAGTTACACAGAATCAAAGTTTGGTCACAGTTAAAGAAGCGAAATTTTACTATGATAATTTAAGCTATGGAAATGTAGATGTTGGTAATGAAACGAAACAGGAAAATTGGGTTACTGGAAGCACTTATATCGATACAGAAAAAACATATAACATCTTTGGTCTGGTTACTCAGGAAACAGATCCACGCCATGCCGTAACCAACTACATATATGACAGCTATAATCTGGTAGTGGCATCTTCAACCAATCCGCTTTCACAAATGACGCAGTTTTACTACGATTATTCTTCTGGTAATGTGGCTACAACAACCAATGCAAATGGGTTTAACTTTGTCACCACATATGATGGAGTCGGGCGAGTTGTTGAAGAAAAACAACCCAATATAGATGTGCCAACAACACTTGAAACCAAGGTGAGTTACAACTATACAGATACCAAAACGATACGTAAAAAAATAGAAACCCATAATTTGGATGGGGCAACCAGCTTTACAATTTATAAGTACCTTGATGGTTTGGATAGAGTATATCAAGAACGAAAAGAGGCTGAAGAGGCGAATGTATTTCGAATCATCGATTATATATATGATCCCCTTGGACAATTGGGATCTTCAACATTGCCGTACTTTGCGACGGGGTCTGCAACAACAACACCGACAGCGACCAGCACACTGTATGAACAGATGACCTATGATCCTTTATTGCGAGTGGCTACAACCACCAATGCGATGGGTGAGACAGCCAATGTATATGATCAATGGCAACTTACTGTCACTGATGCAAAAAACAATAAAAAAGACATTTTTAGAGATGCCTATAACAATATCATTCAAGTGAATGAACATAATGGCACTTCGACTTACAGTACTGCATATGATTATGATGTGGTTCAGAATCTGACCAAGATTACAGATGCTTTGAACAATATTCGCAATTTTACTTATGACGGTTTGGGACGGCGATTAACAGCTCAAGATTTACATGCTTCTGCTGATGCCTATTTTGGGACGTGGACATATGTTTATGACGCAAATGGAAATGTCGCAAGCTCAACAAATCCAATTGGACAGGTTGTGGATTATTATTATGACGGGCTTAATCGTCTTGTTGTCGAAGATTATATAGGCAATCCTGGTAATGAAATCGAATATGCTTATGACTGGTGTTCAAATGGTGTTGGTCAGCTTTGTTCTGCCACAAGCACGGGTGAAGTATTGAACAATGCATATAACGCTTTGGGGTTAAAGAGTTCGGAAACGCAGACAATTAACAGTGTCGATTATCAAACGCAGTATGATTATGATCGACAGGGAAATATCATTTTAATTACGCATCCTGATAATGCAGAAACAAAGTATACGTACAATACTGCTGGTTTATTGGAAACTGTAGCCAAGAAGGAAGATGGTGAAGGGAGTTATTTCAACATTCTTGATGACATTGATTATTCACCTTTAGAACAGATGACCTATCAGCTTTTTGGAAACATGGCTTCAAGTACATACACCTATGATCCTGATGCGTTATATCGTCTGGTTCATAAAGTCACATCTGTAGACGGTGGTGGCGAAGAGATGCTCATGATGGGTGGTTCTGGTTTTTCAGAATCGGAGATTTCGGTTTTATCTGATGTTTCTACGACAACCCCTATTACATTGCAACTTGAGGAATTGGCTGATATTGAAAAGGCGACATTTAAAGGACAAGCAATTGCAAATTTGGGATCAATTTCAAAAACAGAAAGACAAAACTATTTTATAGAAGTGCTTTCAATGCAGGCAATACAAGGAGGCGTCCAGGTATTTGTCAAAGTATGGGATAAGGCAGGCAATCAAATTGGTTTTGGACGAGATGGTTCTGTAGATATCGAACGATTTGTATTGATTAACCCTCCTATTATGGTGCCAGATGAAAAAGGGACATATGACATAGATGTCGTTGATGCTGATGGAACGATATTGTTCACAAAAACTTATGCAGAAGATGTTAAAGAAGCATTATTGCAAATTTTAGAACAGACGCTTGATGTGAAAGAACAAAAGTTTGGAGATCAAAATATTCAAGAGGGTAAGGTTGGAAATACTACACTCACAACATACCCAAATGCAGGTACTGGTAGTGCCCCTATTGACGGTGATGGTGGATTAGGCGGTGTTTATGATCAAACATTCAGCAACCTACGAAGTACGACAGCTGATGACCATGACGATACTGCAACTTCTCGAAATATTGGATATCTCAAAGCAAGTGCTACGACTGATCAATTTGAAAATCTCAAACGTTCAAAGTTTGGTTTTGATACCAGTTCAATAGGTACAGATAGCATAGACTCAGCGACTTTATCTTTGTACATAAACTCTGTAACAACAGGTTTGGGAAGTACAGACATTGATATTGTTGAAGGCAATGTACCTGCCAGTGAATCAGACCTTGCCAATGGTGACTTTGATATTTCAGATTTTGGCTCTACTCGATTTGCAACAGGTAAAGACATCAGTTCTCTTTCAACGAGCGCGTATAATAACTATACATTGAATGCCAGCGGTGAATCACATATAAACAAATCGGGAAACACTTGGTTTGGAGCCCTGCTGAAGTGGGACGTTGATAATAACTTTACTGGTACATGGGCATCTGGACAAAATACCTCTGCAAATGCAAGCATGGCGGACACGACAGGAACCACCCAAGACCCTAAATTGGTGGTCGAACATAGCGTGGTAGGTGGTGGTGGAGATGGTATTGCAACATCAACGACCGAGAGTTTGCAAGATCTTAACTATAAGTATGACAGTGTGGGTAACATCACACAGATATTCGACATTGGAGGTTATGACAGTGCTAAAGTCATTGATTTTCTTTATGACGATCTATATCGGTTAACAACAGCCTCTACAACGGTTGCAACTACCAGCAATGACTACATCCGAAATTATGCCTATGATGCTCTTGGGAATATTACCAACAAATCTGATTTAGGAGCTTATAGTTATACTGGAAATACGGGAGTCAGTTATGCGAATCCTCACGCGGTGACAGATATCAATGGCACCACATATTCTTACGATAAGAACGGCAATCTTCTTTCAGATAGTACGTGGACACATGGCTGGAATTACAACAACACGCTTGCATCTTCAACCAACGGTGTTATTACAGTCGATTATGGGTATGACCACAACAAACAACGTGTCAGTTACGACAATGGCACCAAGAGCCTTGTTTATCCAAATAAGTACTTTAATCAAAGTACTGGTACAACAACACGGCATATCTATGCAGGAGATATGTTGGTTGCTACAATAGAGACAACGGGGATAGCAACCACGACCAATTATATCCACACGGATCATCTTGGTGGAACGCATGTGGTAACGGATTCGAGTGGGGATATGGTTCAGTTATTGGATTATTACCCGTTTGGTGAGGCGAGAATAAATGAAACCAGTTCATTTGATGAGCAGAGGAAGTTTACGGGACATGAGTATGATAACGACACAGATTTGACGTATGCCAATGCAAGGTATTATGATCAAGGAGTTGGACGGTTCGACTCACAAGATCCAGTATATTTGCTTATTGGGGCTGAGAGTTTTAATGATAGGTTTAGGAATAATTGGAGATTTGATGATAAGAATGAAGATGCGTCACAACTAGTAGTTTTACAATATCTACAAAACCCACAATACCTGAATTCCTACAGTTATGCTCTTAATAATCCGCTGAAATTTATTGATCCTAACGGGGAGTCTGTGGAAATATCTGGAGCACTTGTAGTACCTGGTCGCACATTTTCGATTGGATTGCGATTTGACCGAAATGGTGTCGATGGTTCTATTGGCGGTGGATTTGGAGTTGGCTTGTCGGCGGGCATAAGTATGACATGGGAACCAGGTGCTCGACTTTCACATCAGCGCGAGGCAAATATCACAGCAAATGGCACGGCTACTTTCATTGGTGGTGCCCGCCTCTCGGGAGATTTACTTACGTACTATCCTGATACAGGAACCTATACCACGTTCGATGGACCGGAACTCGCGATAACTCTTGGTGCGGGTTTCAGTGGCAGTGTGGAGCAACAACTCTCAAAGCCACTTTATGTTTGGGGTAGTGGAAATTCCTCCGATCAATCGACGAATGGCGGTTCATCGATAAGTTCGCTATTATCAAATGTATCAAGTGCATTTTCACAGATAAAAGAAACAATTTTCTCTGGATCGTCTAACTAAAGGAACTAAGAATAAAAATTATATGTTTATAGTAAATTTTGCCATATTCGTCTCTGTTTTAGGAGTATCTTTCGCCTGTTTCTACAAAAACAGAGAATGGGCTATGAGTCTTCATCGGTACTATATAAACGAGTCTAAAAAACATTGGTATGGTAAATTATTTCCTTGGGAAAATCCTCGATTAGTTTTGTTATTTAGAATAATGGTTATTTTTTTCGGCATAATTTTTTTGATAGTCGCATACCCACTTGCGTTCGGCACTGTTTATTTTTGAGTTATGGTTTCACACGAAATAATAATATTCGTAACAATTTTAATCAGTGTGCTGTTCTTGACTGTTAAAAATCTCAATTCTTGGACAATGCGTTTTAACAAATACTTGATAAAGAAGTCTATTAAAACAATTGGATCTGGGATGGGGTGGCAAAGTTCGTGGGGTATTATAATTTGCAAGGCATCGATTATTTTTGCTGCGTTTATGGTTATTGTTTTTACTTATTCTCTAGTTTTTAGTCTGTGATTGAGCTATTGCTACTAATAGAAATAGTTATTGTTGTCTTTGTGGGCATACTGCATCTCATTGAAGTCAGAAAGTTCAGAAATGACAAAGTAACATTGAAACAACCTGACCTTGAGAAAATAGGTAGATACTTGGCGATGTTAGGGATCATCATTATTATTATTGGCCCAAGTGTATTAGATGTAAGATATAAATATGATGACAAATCTGCCTTGATCTATTTTATAGCTATTTCTTCTGGTTTTCTTGTTTTTTTTGTTGGTGTGAAGTTGAGGCTTCATTCATATAGACCCAAAGAAGAAAATCCAGAATGGTTGAGTAATTTAGTAGATTATCTTTCAGTTTTTCTTGGTATTAACAAGAGATGATAAACTACATCTTTATTCAACCAGGGCTGGAATAACCGACATCTCTTGACAAATTTGATAGAAGTTGGAGTTGCTGTTGTTTCGCAGTCAACGGCCGTTATTTCTACTGGCCTTAGCGCCTTATCTGGTTGGCTTATTAACCCATAATTTTATGTTGGTTCCTGTTTTTGTCCTAATATTATTCGTCGAAGTAGCCATATTTCTATATTTTGGCGTCAAGACACTTATTCAGATTAAGCACAGAAAAAAGACGGTTACAGTAGCTGAAGGCAAGATGCTAAATACTGGTAGGGTTCTTATGTGGTTTGGCACAGTTTGTGTTTTGTTAATGAATAGAAGCTTTAACTTGTCATTTGAGATTTATTTCATTTTTGCCTCAGTGTTAATGTTTTTAAGCCTTATAGGCTTAAGGTTATATGTGAATGGTCTAGGAGTTGAGAGAGAAATTGGGAACACCAAGTTTGCCATGTTTGACAGTTGGGTAGTCTCTCTATATAAGAAACATTCAGACTTGCTTGGTAAGAACAAAAAATAATAAACGAATTGTAGAGAAATCTATGAATTATCAAGATATTCAAAAGGAGCAGGAATACATCTGCAAAAAGTACAAAACTGATTATGTAGAAACCCCTGAAATTTTCAAAATCGGGGTATCAGATAACGTAGATAGTGGGGATATGCCAATCAACGGGTTAAGACATCAGTTGGATGGTGTCACAAGTGGTTGGTTCATTTGGGCTGGGGAAGAATTCTCTGATGCTGAAGATTTTTTCAAACCTCTTCACATTAGCCATTTAAAAGAAAAATGCCCCCTTGCACTAAAGTTTCTCGGTTTGCCTCCGGGCTGGCGTTTTCTAACTGATGGTGACTATGAGGATGTCTGGTTCGATGAAGATTTGCTTAAACTGTAATGAGATAAGTATGAATAGGATGCATTATGTCTATATTAGAACCATTGTAAGTTGACTTTTATCGGTTTCTCACGTTTGGCAGAATCTGCTGCGGAACTGATTACAACAATTGGATCAACTCAAATTATTAAGGATTCTTTAGATAATTAGTCGATAATTCAAAAAATGCACCCAAAAGACATTATAAAATTCAAAGGAAATCATGATCTTGTATGGTGGGGCATAGTGGCTGGTTGCCTGTTCTTCGTTCTCGCCATTTATGACCAAGGTTATAACAACAGAATTCTCCAAGGCTTTGTAGGATATTTTTTTCTTCTCGTGTTTCTTTGGGTTGGGGCAAATTTCACCTGTATTTCTATAAAGAAGAAAAATGGACGACTTTTATCTAAAGTTTTTCTTGGCCGAGGATTCAAGATAGATATTCAAACAATAACTCAGATAGATAGAACATCTGTATTCATATTTAAGACATGGGGAAATAGGTTACAGGTTCACCATATAGACGAAAATGGCAATGAAGCTTGGGATACTATTCAAGAATCAATGTATTCTGTTCAAACTATCAAAGGACTGTTGCAAGAACTAAAAAAAATAAATTCAAGTATTGAGTTACATCCACAATATGAAGCCCTCATAAAAGGGGAAACAGATGAAGATTACTTCAAAAAAATGATCCCGACTAAATGGTCTGGAGAGCAGGAATAATCGATACCTCTTGACAAATTTGAGAGAAGAAGGTTCGAATAATGTCCCTGTCCCCGAGCCATACAAAAAAGCTCTCGATGTATTCGTCGAGGGCTTTTTTGTATCGTTTGAGAAAAGGGCTTCGAAGTTTATGCCCTGCAGGTAAATCCCTGTCCCGAGCCATGAAAAAAGTCTGCAGTGTATTCACAGAAGGCTTATTTCATTATGTAATGTTATGAGTACTCATGGTATAATAAATATCTTAAAAATAATTTTTACAATATGGGAAATATTATATATATACTTCATTGGGGAACTCCACTTGGGCTTGGCTTATTTTTTTTCTTATCATGCGCTGGGGTAGGTATTTTATTTTGGGGGATTTCTCATTTTAATCAGAATAAATAACATATGCATATAACTAATCGGAAATTATCAATTATTGCTGGGTTATGTTATGTAGGTATCTTTTTTTTAGCTATATACGCAAATTTTTTTGTTTTAGATGCACTGAAAACTGCTCCAATTGATACGGTGATTAACAACCAGCAGCATATTCGTTTTGGGGCATTAGCTTTTTTGTTTGCTGCTGTATTTGACGTGGTTATAGCTTGGGTATTGTTTCTACTGTATAAAGATAATCAACTAACACCACTTTCTACATATTTTCGTATTATTCATGCAGTGTTAATGGGTGCAGCAATTTTTACGCTGTTACCAATTTTAAAATTGAACACAGAATATGAAATTCTTTCACAGGTGAGCTCATTTGATACTTTATGGCTTATTGGATTATTCTTTTTTGGTTTTCATTTAATCCTTTTAGCTTCTATTGTTAAAAGTATTCGCTTTATTCCTTATGTGCTCGCACTTGCTGGTATCATGTATATTGTTGATACCATTGCACATTTTGCGTTTGCCGATTATACATCATACGCAAATATATTTTTGATGTTAGTGGCAATTCCATCAATACTTGGTGAAATGTCCTTTACTCTTTGGTTATTGATAAAAGGTGGAAAAACTGATGGATAAGGAAAAAAGAGACATACACCGAAAGGTGAATGTTTCTTTTTTTTGTAGTACCAAAATATGCTAAAATACACACATGGACACTATTTCACACAGCGTGTGGGCAATACTTGCCTTTGGACGTAAAAACAAAAGATTATTCATATATGCAGCACTCTTTGGTGCCTTGCCCGATATTATACCTTTTGGCTATTCTTTTCTTGCACGCTTTTCCGAATATTCACAAGCAGGTCCACCAACCATAGATGCCATTCCATCATACATCTTCACTTTATACAATGTAACCCATAGTTTAGTTATCGCAGGAGTAATCTGCGGTTTCTGTTACTTCAAATGGGGTAAAAAAGCACTACCGCTATTAGGGTGGCCATTGCATGTCTTGTTTGATATACCAAGCCATAGTATCTCATTTTTTCCCACACCGTACTTGTGGCCATTTCAAACACCATTTTTTGATGGTATTCCGTGGGTAACACCTTGGGTATTTTATTTGAACTGGGGAACATTGATAGTACTGCTTATAGCATGGTATCTTGTAAGAGAAAGAAAAGTATAATCATGAATGACAAATACAATACAAATCTACAAATATAGTTATTTTTATAGATTCTGTATATCTGTACAGAATATGTAATCCGTAGTCATTATGAACGACAAACAAAAAGAAAAGTTAATTCAAGAAGCAATTGAAGCACACAAGCAAGATGGTGCCGTAGAAAAGTACCATAAAGTAGGAACAGGCACCTACCTCAAAGATATGGTGTATGGAGGTATTGATGGCATTGTGACTACCTTTGCAGTTGTTGCAGGGGTTGCTGGTGCAGCCTTAGACACAAAGATTGTCTTAATTTTAGGTTTTGCAAATCTTATTGCTGATGGATTATCTATGGGAGTGGGGAATTATTTGGGTACGAAATCTGAAAATCAATTTCAAGAAAAAGAACGTATGATGGAGGAGTGGGAAGTGGAACATGTGCCAGAAGAAGAAAAAAAAGAAATAGCAGATATTTATCGTAAAAAAGGTTTTACAGGAAAAGACCTTGATCGTGTAGTGGAAGTAATTACCAGTGATAAAAAAGTATGGGTAGATGAAATGATGATTGGTGAACTTGGTATGGTCCCAGGAGAGGAAGATACTCCATGGAAAAATGGGGCAACAACGTTTGTTGCTTTTGTAATAGCTGGCTTCCTTCCGCTAGTACCGTATGTGTTTGGAATGTCTGGTGGTTTTAATATGGCAATTGTTATGACAGCTATTGCGCTATTTGTGGTTGGTTCATTACGCGCATTATTCACTAAACAACACTGGTTTATTGCTGGTTTGGAAATGTTAGGTGTTGGAGCTATTGCTGCTGTTGTTGCATATGGTATTGGGGATTGGATAGAAAAGCTATTATAGGTATAGGTTGTAAGCAGTAAGATATAAGATACTATATAGATGTTATCAAATCGTCACCTTGAATTTATTTCAGGGTCTTGTATTTTGGGTTGAAGAAATACAAGATGCTGAATCAAGCCTGTACTGAGCTTGTTGAATGTATTCAGTATGACGGTTGTATAGAATCTACTTGATTTCAAACAAGATTCTATCGCCATGATTACATGGCTCCAGAATGACGATATACAATCAAGGAATGTGGTACAACCTAATTATTTAGGCTAATTTTAGTATAAATAAATACATTATTGACAATTTTGATAAAATATGGTAATGTAATCAGCTACATTGACCTTTAAAAAATGAATAAAACGTAAAAAAACTCAACCGAAAGGAGCCAGAAATGGCCAAATACTTGATGTTGTTTGTCTTGTTCTTCGTGAATGGTGCATATGCACAAAATGCCAATCTCACTATTCACAATTTGAACGGTGAAGTTGTACAGGCTGATGAAGTAACTGTGGAGGTAAAACTCTACATTGATTCACTGAGAACAGCATATCGTGTGGGTTATTATAAAGGCTCAACACTTATTCGCTACAACTTGGTTTATTTACCAGGCGATGGTGATGCAGATGATGATGTTGATTTCAGTGATTTTCTTAGTTTTACAAATAGTTTTAACGGAAATCAAAATGATCCAAGTGATACAAGATATCGTCCACTATATGATTTTAATAGTGATGGTATAATTGGATTTGCTGATTTTCTTATTTTTGTGAAATTTTTTGGAAGAAATATTGATGATCTTAGTGATACTCGATATGATTTTTCCTTAAAAGGTGGTTTCGCCACTTTTGCAGATGTTGCAACAAGCATTACCGGATTACAAAGTGCCAGAAATGCAACAGTTGAGGTCAATGAACATCCACACACTGTTGACCTCTCACCACCATCAACCATCACCGTTGGATATGGTGATACCACTCACGTCAACGTGGGTGAGTACATCATTACTGATGATGAACTTTCATTCAGCATCACCAATGCTGATTCGTTTAATCATCGGTTTTTGGGGAGTCAGCTTTTCATTAGTACCGATAAGCTTATGTCATCTGACACTCAGGTGACGGTTATTGGTACCGATGGAGCAGGGCAGGAAGTCCGTTTAGGATTTACTGTCTTGCAATCAAATGCATCATTTGCACTTGTAACAACAATGGCAGACACTGGGTACATCAACTCAATTGTCGCATATGCAACATATGTGCAAGTGCTTTGGAATGGTTTTCCTTCAAGTGTACCACTGCGTCGTGTAGCCCCTGATTCGATTAGTGGCATGACACGATTGCTGGACACAGTGGGGACTCCGGAAATCCCTGGTGTTTACCCAATAACCTTTTATTATCAAGGGTTATCGGTTGTGGACACTCTGGTTGTCGTAACGCCTCCTGATACCACAGGAGTTTTGGTCTCGACATTTGAGATCGAAGGTATCGGCTCTTTGATTGATACCTCTGGTTCAATCAAAGATACCATCAAAGCCAACGGAAATGACATTATTATTTCCAATATGGCTTTTGATGAAAAACCAGTTGAACTTTCTATCACCATTGGGGGCAATAATGTATGGAATACTCCATTCAAAAGTATTGCCCCATTAAAAATCGATGCAAGTTTGATTCCCGAAGGGAATTCCGACCTTGTTATCGAAACTGTAGACAATAACGGGAACAGAAGCGTTATACGCATTCCTGTTTCTCGGCCAGATACCTCTGGTCCTACGGTGGATACGGCTGATGTCTCTGTTTCTGGACGGGATCTCGCAGTTACATATGCAGTGAGCGATCCTATGTCAGGAATTGGTAAGGTTGAAGTATTGGTAGACGGTTCTGTTGAATATGAACAGACGTTTATCGATTCTTCATCGGCAAGTGGAACATTTTCGTTCCAATTGCCGGAAAATACTTCTTCCATTTCCGTTGATCGAACGATTGTATTGCGTGTTACAGACACGCAAGGCAATCAAACCGAGACATCCTACACCGTCACACAAGATCCAACACCACAGGAAATAAACACCAGTGGTGGGGGAGACTCTGGCGGTGGTGATAGTGGGGGAGGCAGTACACCTGTTACTCCCACGCCGACTGATCCAGATCCTGCATCATCAAACGAAACAGTCAATGGACAAGGTCCTGGCAGTTTCGTTGTTGGTGCATCATTTTCTGTATCTGCAACCGTTACCGGTACCGCAGTATGGAAGGATCAAAATGGCACCGTTCGCTTGAATGGTGCCAGTGGTACCATTGCTGGTTTCAACGGGACATTAACCCTTGAAGTTACCAGCAACAATCAGACGATTTCTCGTGGCCCATGGAATGTAGCTTCCCCTGGGGCACCATAATGTTCTTTTTAACCCTCTTACGCCGACTATAGCAATATAGTCGGTTTTTTTTATGCTCTACGAATTACAAATCAAGTACAAATATACAAATGTTGTTGTTGTGTCATTGCGAGGAACGAACTGTACTCAGTGAGTGACGTGGCAATCTGATCAATCCTTTGATGTCCCCGTATCAATCAACCTGTTGATCAGATTGCCACGGTCGGGAGTATCCTCCCTCGCAATGACACTACTTTTATCACGGGATCCCTTGTATTTTATAACCCAAAAATACAAGACCCTGAAATAAATTCAGGGTGACGACGATTTGATAACATCTAGATATTCCTTACTTCTTATAACTTACATCTTTTACTGTAATATTAGCCAAAACACGACTTATCCACATTATTTAAATTAAAATTCAATTTTTAAACCCTAAATACTTGACAAAAAACTAATTTTGAGGTAGTATTGAGGATCAATTTTTAAGACTTGCGTACACCGCATTTGCGGTATACACTAAGATAATTTGATCGAATTCCATGCACCGATTAATCAACAAATTAGTCTACACCCCAATCGTTATTGCAACGCTTGTTGTTGGTAGCATTATTGCAACCACAGCACGCGCAAATAACGATATTTTTGTCTTTGGACAATTGTGGGAAACAGGCATGTCTTACTGGGGCAATGGCGTTAGCGTAGAACCAGGACAAGAATTTAAAATTACTCTTTTTGCAGGTAACTACTCAGGGAGTGCAGCAGTAACTTCTGTAAACTTTGTAGATGCTCTCCCAACGTATACCGATACCGATGGATCAGAAAAAGCAATTAGTTATGTATCTGGGCAAGCATTCCAAATTTTAGATAACTCAGGTAACTGGCAAGCTTTAGCAGATGATGGTACCAGTCCATTTGATAATACGGGTCTTACCGTAACAGCAGATGGCACACTTTCTTCATTTGAATTTGCAAACTACAAATACACCGTAAAAGTGCCAGATGTACTTCCTTCAGGAACAACATTCTTGACATGGAATGGACCAACATTAACGTTTACCGATAGTTCAGGTGTACAAACCAAAGGAAACGCATACAGCACAACCATTACTGTAGAAAATGTTCCTACCGTTTCTAATGTAAACTTTAGTTCAGCAACAACATATAAAGTTGGTGATGTTATTTCAGTTACCACACAAGGAACCTCTGGTTTAACAGGAACTCTTACCGTTGGTTCAAACATTAGTGTTACCGCAACAGAGTCCCCAGCAGGTACCTATACCGCAAGTTATACCGTGCAAGCAGGGGATGATGTAACCAACGTTACCCCACGATTCTCTTTATTGGATGCAAATAACCGTGGTATTTATACCGATGCTTCTTCAGCAATTACTATTGATGCAACCGCTCCACCTGCACCATCTGGCGCTGGAGCTTCATTAAATGGTGATAGCTCAGCAACACTTACCTGGGCAGTTTCAACTCCAGAAACAGATGTAGCAAACTACCGAGTATATTCTAACAATGGTAGTGGTGCCGTAGATTACAGCACTCCTATAACCACTCTCAGTGCAGGAACAACTACCTACACCACACCAGTATTAACCGCAGATGTGTTATATCGTTTTGTAGTACGTGCAGTAGATGCAGCAGGAAATGAAGATGGAAACACCACAGAAGCAACCGTATCAACGGATGTAACCCCTCCAGATGCACCTGCTTCACTTATTGGACCATTTACCGCAACCACCACACCAATGACCTTTAGTTGGGACGCAAGTCCATCAAACGATGTTGCTCGTTATATTTTAGAACTTTCAGTAAACAATAGTTTTACCCCTATCTTCTTAACTGCAAGTACTACCGCAACATCACATACCTTAACTTCACCCGATATTTCTACGGATGGGGTGTATTACTGGCGTGTGTTCGCTGTTGATGGTGTAGAAAATATCTCAACTTCAGCTCAAACCTCCCCACAAAACAGTTTTGAATTAGATACCACAAATCCAGCTATTACCGTTACCACACCAGTTGCTGGTAATCATATTGCAGGAAACTTTACCGTAACCGGAACAGCAAGTGATCCAAATACGCATTTGAACAATGGTACAGGTATTCAAAAGGTAGAAACCTTTTTACAAAACTTTAGTGCAAATCCAAAAGAATATTGGAATGGTTCAGCATGGACCACCACAGTTACTTGGAACACCGCAACAACAACCGATGCATTTACTAACTGGAGTTACGATTACACCGCAACCATTACCAATGGTAACACCTACATCTTAGGATCACGTGTTACAGACAATGCAGGCAACACAAAGGATAGTACTTCATTTATTACGCTTACTGGTAATACCTCAAACCCAACTGCGGTTGTTACCTCACCAACCACTGGTCAATTTATTGGTGGTGCTATTACTGTTTCTGGTACTGCCTCTGATCCAGGTGGATCTACCATTGCAAGTGTTGGAGTATCTATTCAACGTAATAGCGACAGCCAATATTGGAATGGTTCTGCATGGGTTGGTACGCAAACATTTAATAGTGCAACAACTGCAAATAGTTTTGCAAACTGGAGCTATAGTTTTAGTCCAGATTTTAGCGCTGCAGATAACACCGTGTATACTATAGTTGCACGTGCAACCGACGGTGTATTTGGAACACCAAACACCGGCGACTCTGCTGCAGTAACCATTACCAAAGATCAAACAAATCCTACTATTACTATTACCAGCCCAACAGCAGGTAGTTCACCATACAATGCAACCAGTTGGGATACCGCAAATCCTATTCAAGGTACAGGTACGGACGCAACTAGTGGTATTGCATCTGTACAAGTAGCTATTCGTGATTCTGCAAACAACTATTGGGATGGCTCATCTTGGGTTGCAACAACTACCGTACAATGGCTCAGCGCTACCAGCGCAGATAACTTTGCAAACTGGGAATACCGCCCAGGAAGTGCAGACTTTGTACCAAGTAAAAATGATACCTTTGCCATTTTTGCACGTGGTACTGACAATGCATTAGGTACCGCAAACACCAGTGCACAAGGAAGTGGTACTACTGTAGTGTATGACACCGTTGCACCTGCATTTGCAAATGTAACTATTACGAACCAAACGTTTGGAAATAACACAAGCTATGTCAAAAATGGTGATGTGTTTGTGTTAACTGCAAACATTACGGATGCATTACAATCCGGTATGAGTGTTTCATCTATTACTGCAAATATTTCAGCACTCACTGGAAATGGGGGAGACACCGCCGTACAACCAGCAAGCTATGCAACCAGTACCGGACTTGCTACGTGGAACTTTGCTACAGTAGCAGGAACAACCAATGGTGCAGTAACGATTATCATCAATGCATCTGACCCTGCAGGAAACGCTTCTGTTTCAAATACTACTCCAATAACTGCAGATAACACCGCTCCTGCTATTCAAACTTCAACACTTTCAGTACCAAGTGCAAGTGGCATTACGTTTAAAGGAAATGCAACCAGCACTATAACGTGGAATGCAGGAGACATTACGGACAGCACGCTTTCTGCAACTCCATTAACCTTTGCATATTCAACCGATGGTACGAACTGGACCACCATTGCAACTAATGAAGCAAACGATGGAACCTTTGATTGGGCAGTGCCAGCAATTGACTCAAACACCGTACAGTTCCGTATGACCGTAACCGACGGAGCAGGAAACACCGCAACCGATACTTCAGACAATACCTTTACTATTGACTCAACCTCACCAACCGTTCCAAGCAATGCGCTCACCGCACCAAATGGTGGTGAAGCTTGGAAACAAGGTTCATCTCAAACCATTACGTGGAATAACGCAGCAGTGACGGATAACTTTGGTTTAGCATCAAACCCAATTGCGTTTGAATATTCAACCGATGGAACTAACTGGGTAGCCTTAGTAAGTAATGAAGCAAACGATGGTTCTGCAACTATTACGGTACCGGTTATTACTTCTGAAACCGTACGTGTACGTATGACCGTAACTGACGCAGGTGGAAACACCGCAACTGAACAATCAGATGCAGTATTTGCTATTGGTTTGCCTCCTACCATTACCCAAGTTCGTGCAGTGAGCGATACCGTACTTGAAGTAACTTTTGATAAAAACATTGCACAAGCAGGTGCTTTTGCTAACTACACCGCAACAGGTATTACCGCTACAGCGGTTGCAACAACCTCTACCGCAACGGTCGTACAGGTGACCGTTAACTCTCTTGGTACTACCGCATTTACTGCAACAGATTTTGCACTTACCGCAGGAACGGTTACAGACACGGGTAACTTTGTAAACGAAGCACAAACAGGCATTACTATTGTGGATGCACAAAAACCACAAGTAACGTCATCGAAAGCATTATCATTGGTAGGTACCGATTACTTGGTAGTTAATTTTTCAGAAGACATGGCAACTACCAGTGTTGAAACTATTGGTAATTATGCACTCGAAAGTCCAAATGCAAGCTCAATTACACTTACTGGTTCTACCGTAAGTTATGCAAATCAAAAGGCAATTATTGCGCTTGATAGTGGTATTAATCTTTCGCGTGGTAATAGCTACACCATTACCTTAAATAACCAAACAGATTTAGCGTCTAATGCTGTTACTACAAATACCACTGCAACTGGAACCGTAGTATCTGGTGCAACTATTACAGAAGTAGTAACTGACCCTCAACAGGATTGGTCAGGTGCTGGCTTTACTGGTACCCCTGGAGGTGCAAGTGCTGCTGACGATAAATTTATTGAACTCTATATGAATGATGCAGGTTTGAATTTAGCAAACTGGACTATTGAACTTACTGCAACTGGTTCTACCAATGCAGGTTTAGCAGGTGGTCAGGCATTTACTACTTCTAACTACTCAGGAGCTGGAACCTTTAATAGTACCGCTCTTGGTGATTTCCTTGTGTTAGGTAACCCAACCACTCCTACTTCATTAGAAAATAATGGACTCATTGTAGTGAAAGAAGAAAACGGCATTATTGTAGACCAAGTAGCTTTAGGTACCTATAACGATGGTAATGCTAGTGACAATGCACCAGCAGGTACTGCAACAGCAAGCCAAGTATATGATGAATCTGTTGCTCGTGATAAAAACAGAACTGACACCAATGCAGATAATTCTGATTTCCACAAAATGCGCGCAACCCCAGGGACAATTGATACTACCGCACCTGTTGCAAATACCGGTTCGGTGTTCCCAGCAACAAATGCATTGATTGTACAGCAACTGCCAACCATTAGTATTCCATTAACCGAAGCTGGTTCTGGTGTGCGTAATGATGGTGGAGTAGATAGCACCTATGCAAATCAAATTGTGTTTACGTTAGATAGTGTTACACAAACAGTGAGTTATGATCCTGCTACACAAATTGTGACCTACACCCCTGCAAGTAATTTAGCTTTTGGTAAACATACGATTACCATTGATCTTCGTGATAACGCAGGAAACACCAATCCACAACAAACTTGGGATTTCTATATTGATAACTTTACCGCAAGTGTTTCAACGAATGCAGTGCCGTTTAGATTTGATGGAAACAATATAGACGAAACCAGCGGTGCAGGTGAACAGCAAACTATTAGTGTCAGTACCTATGGGGTTGGTTTCCAAATTATTGGTGTGTTCTCAACAGACCTTACCGATGGAAGTGCAAATACTATTTCAAATGTCGATATTAAACAATCCTCTCAAGCATGGGGAAGCCATGTTGATTTAAATGGTACGACACAGGTGCCCCTTGTAACAGTTGCAACTGCAGGAACACCAAATAGCACACCAACAAACTATAATTATACCTTTGATATGCGTGCCACTATTCCTGGTATTACGCAAATAGCTGGAGACTATAGCGGAACATTTGAGTTCCTTATTGTTCCAAGCTACTAACATCATTATTTCTCGAACGAGGCTACTGCCGAGTGAGAGAACCCTTGAAGCCGAATATATCGATTGGTCGACTGTAAGGGTTCTCTCGCTAGCGCTCGAGAAATAAAAGAAGAGAACAAATGATTGTTCAATCAGTGAATAATCACTTGCGCTCTTCATTACTAACGTTAATTGCGCAAGATTAACAAACCATTACTTACTTTTTTTAGGAGAGAGCTCATCACCCCTTAATTGGGGGTTTCGGACGTGTCACTTGCTTCTGTATACGAATAGTCGTTGGTATATAGTAGTAAGTGACACGGCCACGAGCCTCCATCATTACACTGTTGCAAAAGGTGGTCATAGACCATCCGTAGCTTCAGCGAAGGGTGGGGGATTCGCTCTGTCGGTCGACTCTTAAATTGAGTAATGGATAATCATAAGGAGAATATATTATGAATAAGATTATTTCATCATTAGCAGCTCTTGCTTTGATCGCAGCTACCGTAGTTGTAGGTCCTGTGCAAGCTGCTGGTGTATCTATCACAGTTACTTCTGCTGATAGACAAAACTTTACTATTGGTTTACCAGCTGGTGTTGACCTTGGTGCAGGTGCGGTAATGACTCTTGTTGTTACTACTGCTTCAAACGGTACAGCAGTTGACCTTTCAGGTAACAATGTAACAGCAGCTACTTTAGGTGCTGGTGCAGCTGAAACCCTCACTAACGCAGGTGACGCTAATGGTACTATCGTTATTACCGAAGGTGGTAACGACGAAGCAGCAGGTGCAGATCTCGTATTTGCATTAACCTCTGCTTTAACTGACAACACTGCATATGTTATCAAATACTCTGATAACAGTGGTAACTTTGGTGCTGCAATGATCAATTTTGGTACTGCAAACCAAGTTTCTGTAAGTGCTACCGTTGTTCCAATTTTGACCATGTCTTTGGCAAACGGAACTGATGGTAACCAAACATTTGCGTTTGGTCAGTTGACTGTAGATACCTTCTCAGAAGATGATATCTCAGTAAACTACGCTACAAACGGTGTTGGTGGTGTAACCGTTGCTATGGCTTCTACTGGTCTTGCGACTGATGTAGATGGTGATAGTACACGTGATAACGCTAATGACCGTGAAATCGGTGTACAAAGTATTGCTGCTACAACCGATACTACCGCTACTGACTACTACAAAGTATCAACAGCTGGTGGTACAGGTGCAGTAACCTTTGATACTACAGACAACGTACTTACCAACGCTGGTGGACGCGACATGCGTTCTACTCAAGATGTGGTAACTGCGGCTGCTCCGGTTTCTTCAAGTCAATCAGTTACTGTTGGTGTACGTGCAGCTGCTACTACTGAAGCAGGTGACTATACTGACACTTTGACTTTCACTTTGACTCCTACTTTCTAAGTAGATTGTCAGATACTCAGCCTGACGCATGGTCGGGCTGAGATATGTGACAATTCGCGAAGGTTCTTTTTACACTTTATATGAGGGTTTTGTGTTATGGCAAATAGCTCTACCTTGTATACCTATGAAAACGATGGCGCGCAACAAGTCGCTATCGAAGCGTATGGATATGTAGCATTGATTGCTGCTGAAGAAGAAGTACCACAGGTAATTGATGTGAAACCATCAATCAAATTTGATACTGATGTCTGGAACATTGTTGAATCCACAGAAAAATATCCGTATTATTTGCACGAGGTTGTTGAGTTACTTCATTCTATTGAAATGGGCATTATCAGGCCGGAAAGAGTACACAGCTATCTAAATGATGAGCAGAGAGATGGCATTACAGAAGTGTATCATTTCATTTTGAGTCAACAATAATTGTACATATAAGGAGACACCTCATGACAGAGGGTGCATACACCACGTACACCTACACGCATGATCAAACGACCTATGCACTTATCTGTGTAGGCAGGAATGTATTGTCCATTCATTTGCAAAGAGAACCCTCTCAATTGGATGGAGAGTCAACACAAAGTCATCCAGCCTTTATTGTTAAAACTATTCATGATTTTGGGATACACTTTCTTACTCCTGTTTCTGTAGATTTAGGTGAAGTAGGGGAGCATCTGGTAACACATTTGCAAGATGTTTCTCAAAAAGAGGCTTTAATTGATTGTGCTCAATATTACCAAGTGAATAGAACAGAATTATTAACTCTTTTTATGTCTATCGCTGGAAACAAGTAATGGCGTGATATTTTTCATGCCTATTTTTTAGAGAATTCTATGAATGTAGAGTTTTGTAGAAAATAAAAACAGTATACTTGTCAAAAATCGAAAAATATGCTATAGTTGTAATATACTATTTAGCAACATATTTATGGCAAATATTAGCCAAAAAATTGCATATCTATTCGTCCTAATAGCAGGTTTTTACCTAATATTAGCAGGAAACATCGCCCAAGCGGCGAGTATTACGGTTTCTCCTCCTAAGTTTGAATTTACCGCAGATAAAGGGAATGCTCTCAGTGAAACAATCACCATTACCAATGGTGAAGATACTGATTTAGCACTTCAAATCTCAACAGCAGATTTTCAAGCAGAGGGAGAACAAGGTCGAGCAACATTTATTGAAGGTTCAGATGACAACAGTGCATTTTCACTTTCATCATGGATTGAGCTCCCAGAAACGATTATTACCGTACCTGCAAACGGACGTATTGAATTGCCATATACTATCCGTGTGCCTGAACATGCAGAAGCAGGAGGACACTTTGGATCAATTTTCTTTTCACCAGTGGTGAGTAATGAAAATTTGATTACCATTCAACAAAAAGTTGGCGTACTCATGCTCGTTCGTGTATCTGGAGATATTATTGAACAAGGTGCAATAGAACGTTTTGCAACCTACCCAGTAGGTATCGAAGGTAATGATGTTGTTGCTACATCTCCACAGCGTATTTTTCAAACATTTCCGGTAAGCTTTGCAGTTCGTTTTACGAACACTGGTAATGTACATATTAAACCACAAGGTACCATTACGTTACAAAACATGTTTGGTAAGGAACTTACTCGTGTTGGTGAACGTATTAAAGTAAATAGCTCTGGCGCTATTACCGGTACCGAACTTGCAGATACTATTCCAGTAAATGCAGAAGGTGGTAATGTGTTGCCAGAAAGTGCACGTGCCTATGTTTCTTCTTGGAAAGGGTATGGTAGCCAAATTATTAATAACGAAGGAAAAGCAGAACTTACGTGGAAAGGCTTTGGGTTTGGTCGGTATACCGCAACATTACACATGCAGTATGGATCAACCGCACTTGCTCCACAAACCATTCATTTTTGGATTATCCCTTGGATGGTAGTGATCCCTTCATTACTTGGATTAATCATACTTATTGTATTAATCAAGTTATGGAGAAAAGCAAGTAGAGAAAGACTCAAGCAACAACTTCGTGAAGAATTACAAAACGAAGGAACCTATACCGACGAGTATACTGATACTACTATTGAGTATACTGATCCGAGTGATCAAAACTAAATTATTTACACACCCCGTCATTCTGGAACGGAGGTGTACTCACCGGAGTGATAGAATCTAGCTGATAGTCACAAAGATTCTATCGCCTGAGTACAGGCTCCAGAATGACAATGGAAAAACTTATATTATGAAATTATCAATCACACAATATATTGGAGGAATCGCCCTTATTGCTATGGCACTCTTTGGTGTGAAAGCAGATGCTGCAACATTAATTAATGTTGGGGTAACACTTTCAAACCTTGCGCCAAATAAGCAAAATGTGACACAAACTATTAAGTTCACTCCGTTAACCAATATATCAGCTCCAGGTGACGTAAAAATCACTTGGGCGAGTGGTTTTAATTTTGCCAGTGTGGCACCTGCTGCTGATATTTCAGTAAGTGGTGGGGGAGTAACATGGGATGCTGTGCAAGCAGGTGACTTAAACACTTCTACTCGTGTATTAACCCTTAATTGGTCATCAGGAACATTAACCAGTGGTTCACCAGTTACGGTTACTATGAATTTTACCAAAAATCCATCTGTTGCTGGTTCGTATGATGTAACTGTTGAAACAGGCACTAATGGTTTTGCTACAGCAACTGATTCACGTACCACACCAGTACGTATTGTGGATAGCGGTATTGCGGTAAGTGTAGAAGTGCCGTATCCAGAAACAAACCCAACTGTAACTAATGTTACCCCAACACCGACTATTATTATTAGTTCTGGTGCAACACAAGTTATTTCATTTGATTTGACCGATGTAAATAATGATAATGTTACCTATACTGTAACGCCATCAAGTGGAAGCATTTCTGTTTCTCCTTCACCAACATCTCCGGTATCAAGTACTAAAAACGGAGTTACGGTAACCTTTACCTATTTTGCAAATGGTGCAACTGGTGCTCAAACTATTACTATTACAGCAGATGATGCAGAAGCAACTGGTGGTGGATTGGTAACAGAAACAGTAAACTTGTTTATTATCTAATAGTATATGCGAGGGGTTTTTAACAAAAAAAATGTACTTATCGGTATTGGTGTATTGGCACTGATAACGAGTATGGTACTGGTAAAAGTATTAACATTAGGAAGCAATACTTTACCGCTTGAAATAACGTATCAAGTACGAAACTTGAGTGCTCAGGAACGCAATTGGCGTATTGCAACAGCGGTACAGCCAGGTGATGTTCTTGAACATTTTGCATTAATTCATCTTTCAGAAACATATCCAGAATCCGTAGAACAGGTATCTCTTACAGCAATGTTGCTTCGTGATACATCCCTGCGTGAAACAACTTTAAGTAGTGTAGCCCTTGGTATACAAGAAAATACGAATACTGAAGATATGTTTTTAAAACATGGATTAACCTTAGGAACTATTGCTCCGGGAGAATTCATTGATCTTAAGTGGCAAACACGAGTATCTGAAGACATAACATTTTCAGAAACAGCAGTGCCATTACTTGAAGATCGTGTGCGTGTGCAGGCAGATACCTATACTGCCAACATTGCAAAAGTTGTATTAAGTATTTTTTCAACTCAAGCTCGTGATACTACGCAATTAAGTACTTCCGATAGAGTATATCTCCCTCATATTATTGGGATGAATCCTCGAGAAGTATATGATGTATTAGGAAGTGGTGTCGTTATTGCAGGGGAAGATTTAACCGGTGTTGCGGATATACGTATCGAGGGTCAATCTAAGCCACTCGTATGGAGACTTGTGTCTAACGATGTTATTGAAGCAAGTATCCCTGCAAACCTTGAACCTGGGGTATATACCATTACCGCGTATGATCAAAATAATACGGCCATTCAAGATACTCTTGGCTTTAGTGTAAAGGATTCGTCAGAAGCGGTGGTGGTTACTAGCGTATCTCCGAATAGAGCAGCTGTAGGTGAACAACGTATTATGGTTATGCAAGGAGTACGGTTTACGGATGATATGTCTATTACGTTAGTAAATGAAAAACATACACAATCAGTTGAAAATATAACTATTATTAATGAACGTGTTGCTTCGTTTGAAGTAGCTCCATCTACCCCTCGAGGTGAATACACCTTAGAAGTAGAAGGTATTCCACAACATATTATTATTTCTATCAATTAGTAATTATGAAACCTATGTTCCGACAATTTATTCTGGTTCTTGCTATGACGCTCTTGGGCGTGCTTGGCGTGGCAAGTGCAGATGCATATGCACAGGATACTGCACAGGTTCGTATCAAAAATGTTACGACAGGTACGAGTCTAAGTACATCCTATACTCATGAAGCATATGCTAATGCAGGGGACAATTTAGAAATTCAGTTGACGTATTTGAGTTTAGGAAGTGCTCAGAATACTTCTTTTATGTCAATTACCTTACCTGATAATGTTACGTACAACTCTAGCTATACCCCTACGGGTTCTGACAGTACAAATGTTTCTGGGCAAACAATTACTTTTAGTTTTAATCCAACAACCACAAACGTAGTAGTTTTTAGAGCTAATGTGAAATCAGGAAATCAACTTTCTACTACACATACTGAAACATTTTCATTCACTACAAACGGTTTACCTGCATCGTCAACATCATCTCCTTCAAGTAACCCTAATGCTACACTTCGTATTGGTCCAGTTTTAACAGTTGCAGATCCTGCTTCTGCAAAGGATGTGAATGCAACCGATGTGACACTTACTGGTCATGGTTTTGCTGAAACAGGGGATAGTATTACTTCAATTTTACTCAGTGACGGCACAGATATCTTACCAGGTGCAGCAACAGTTACTTCTATTGGAAATGGTTTATACACTATTGATGGAATTCGTGTACCATCTGGCTTAACAAATGGCACATATCAAATTAAACTCACCATTTCAAATGGAGGAAAATCAATGACTACGGGTATTGATACAGCACATACCGTACAGTTTAGTATTACCGATGGAACAGCACCTCTTATGAGTACCGCTGATTCATACACCCATAGTTCTGGAGAATTAATTTTAGACTTTGATGAAGCAATTGATGCAAGTAATGCAGATGCTTCTAAAATTACATTGTATGATGCAAACAGTGGGGGAAACAGCTTGGCGCTTACCGGAGCAACCGTTGCTGCTGGTGCATCAACTGATAAGCTTTCAGTTACCCTTACACAATCTCAAAAAAATACCATTGCAGGATGGCAATCAGCAAGTAATGTGTATGTACAATTAAGCGCTGGTGCGGTATCTGATACCTCAAGTAATGCTCTTGCTGCGCAAGCAAGCAGAACAGCTATTGCTAGTTGGACAAAAGATAGTACCGCTCCAACAATTTCTAGTTTTAGCATTACACAAAATAGTGTTACCACCACAAATGTATATGCTGGTGCCATTACTCTTTCTCTTACCTTAAGTGAAGTTGCATCTACTTCACCAGTGATTAGTATTGATCAACCTGGAACAACGGATATTACTAATGATGCAATGACCACAGCAGATAATACAACGTATACTTATACATACACCGTAGTTGCTTCAAGCACCCCAACGTACTTAGATGGTACTGCAACGGTTACCATTAGTGGAGCAGAAGATTATGGTGGAAATGCCATGGTGTCTGATAGTTCAAACACCTTTACTATTGATACCGATACCCCAAACCCTGCAATAAGTACCTTAACAGCAGGTGTGTCAGATACTTCTTCAGTAGCACTTTCTTGGACACCAACATATACCGAATCTGATTTTAGTACGTATAAAGTATATTACCGAACGAGCACTGGTGTTACTTCGAGTAACGGAACATTGGTAAGTAAAAATACCAGTGGACAATCTGCATTAGGAACATCCAGCACTACGGGTACTACTATTAGCTCACTCAGTTCTGGTACTACCTATTTCTTTGTTATCTATATTTGTGATACTTCAGATAATTGTTCACCAATCAGTAACGAAGTAACCAAAACAACCGCAGTACAAGCTGGTAATGTAAGCGTTTCCTCTGGTGGAGGAGGCGGAGGCGGTGGTAGTATTGGTTCTACACCAGCTACTTCAGCTTCAAAAACTATTGCTTCAACTGGTGGGACTATTAGTATGAACATTTCTGATGGTAGTGAAATTACAGCGATTGCCTCTAATGAAACATTTACCGAATCAACAGTTATTAACATTGTAGAAGCAACCAATACCCAAAAAACAAATGCACCAGTAGTTGCAACTAGCGGTGCTCTTATTGGTAACAATGCCTATGATGTAACCGCAACGCTTGGTTCTGCAAAAATAACACAATTGCCAGCACCAATTACGATTGCAATTAAGTACACTTCTACACAAGTAGGGGGTGACGTATCAAAGTTACGTGTAGCATATTATAACGAAACAACAAAAGCATGGGTGCCATTGGTTACTACTGTAGATACCAGTACACGTACTGCATCTGCGCAGGTATCACATCTTACACTTTTTGGTTTAATTAACTACACAACAGATGTGCCACAAGAAGAATCTGCAACTAGCAGTTCAACAGGTAGTTCGTCTGATACGACCGATACAACAGAGGATTCTGGTACTGTTCTTGGAAGCAGTACTGGTGTATATCCAAATGGAAGTTTACTTGTTGCACAAGGTACACCAGCAGTATGGTACATTTCAGGTGATGAAAAGCATCTCATTCGCTCAGCCGCAGTGTTTGAATCACGATTTAATTGGAATGATGTTATTACCTTACCATCATCAAGACAACTTGATTTATATGCACAAGGTGCGGATGTAACGTTTGCCCCTGGTGTGTTGGTAAAAGAACAAGGTTCACCATCAGTGTATCGTATCACTGATACAGGAAGTAAACAGCCAATTGTTTCTCTTGAAGTATTCCTTAATCGTGGATACAACTTTGATCAGGTTATTGAAGTAGAACCAAACGGTTTGGCTTCATATGAAACCTTAGCTGCACTTACTGATACCAGCATTTTAGATGGAGATTTAGTAAAAGTAGCTGGTAATCCGGCGGTGTATTATGTCCAAGCAGGAAAGACACGTTTGATTCCACATGAAGCAATTTTTGTAGAAAATGCATTTAGCTTTAGTGATGTTCGTACCGTACCTCTTGCAGAGTTTGCATTACTTGGAACTGGTTCAGAAATGACCTATCCAGATGGTACTTTGATTAAAGGAAGTGATGCATCAGTGTATGTAATTGCCGATGGAAAAAAGCGTCCAATTGTTTCAGGACAAGATTTTGAAGCATTACTGTACAACTGGGATCATATTGTATTTGTCCCAGATGTATTGATTACACGTATTGATACTGCTGCAACCCTACAGTTGGTACAAGCAGATCAAGATAGTATTGATGTTGCAAGTATTGAATAATCAATCCCTATAACTTTTTTAGAAAACGGCTCATTATACAGAATGAGCCGTTTTGAATTTACGAAAGACCTCACCCTAACCCTCTCCTGAGTACAGGAGAGGGCATATATGTAACTTTCTTATTACGTCAGATGTATTGCATATATACTTCGTACTCCCTCTCCCTCTGGGAGAGGGCTGGGGTGAGGGTGTAGCATCATTGCGTTGTCCATGCTATAATCCTTTCGTTATGAGTCACATTATCGAAGTCACAGACTTAGTAAAAACCTATGGAAATTTCGAGGCCGTCCGCGGAATTTCTTTTCATGTAGAAAAAGGAGAAATCCTTGGATTTTTAGGTCCCAATGGTGCCGGGAAAACAACCACCATTCAAATGCTGTTGCAAATAGTAACCCCAACCAGTGGAAATATTCATATTTTTGATAAAGAAGTATCAAAACATCGAGAAGAAGTATTGCAACGCATGAATTTTACTTCAGCATATGTGCATTTATTTGGATCACTTACGGTATGGGAAAATCTTAAAGTGTTTGCAAAATTATATGGAGTAAAAGGGTACGATCGTATCCACAGTTTACTCAAAGAATTTGAAGCAGAAAATTTAAAAGAAAAGAAAGCAGCAACACTTTCAAGCGGGCAACTCACACGTGTTATGGTGATTAAAGCATTACTAAATGAACCAGAATTGTTGTTACTCGATGAACCCACCTCAAGCCTTGATCCTGATATTGCTGAAAAAATGAGAGAGATACTTATGGAAGTTCGTAGATCTCGTGGGCTTTCTATGGTATATACCTCACACAACATGGCAGAGATAGAAGAAATGTGTGATCGCGTGGTATTTTTATCAAAAGGAAAAATAGTTGAAAATGATACCCCCGCAAAGTTACGATCGCTTATTCCAGATCATACGCTTACGGTAACGTTTGATACCATGCCAAAAGATATTGATGATTTTATTGCAAAGCATAACCTTACTTCAGAAAAAAAAGACACCAAACTTTCTGTAACCAGTAATAACGAGGGCATCCCACAATTATTACAAGATATGTATAGTAGAAACTACACTATTCAAGATATCCGCATAGAAGAGCCAGATCTTGAAGATGTATTTTTAAAGATTGCACGAGGGGAGTAGTTGGTGTGTGGAGAATAGGTGAATGGAAGAATTGAAGTGAAGTCAGTGTCATCCCGAGCCATGCATGCCCGCCTCTGGAGGGTACTCATGGTGATGGGATCTCGTGATTAGAACGATAGTATTCCAACTTTCTTAGTTCGTTCCTCTCAATGACACAAAAAAAGACATCTGTATATCTGTAAAATATCTGTAATCCGTAGTCACTATGAAATTACACCGAATAAACGCTATTATTTTGCATCACATTTACTTTTGGAGAAAGTCGTTTCCACGCTGGCTTGATATTTTTTATTGGCCAATTGTCACACTTGCCGTGTGGGGATTTATTACCAAGTATTTACAAGGGGAGACCTTAAGCGAGAGTAGTCTTGCTGTAAGCTTTTTTTTAGGAGGTATTATTTTGTGGATGTTATTCCAACGTGCACAACAAGATCTTTCTATTGCATATCTACAAGATATATGGAGTAGAAGTATTGTAAACCTATACGTGAGTCCACTCACCAATCCAGAATTTGTTATTGCTTCCATTATTATTGGAATTATAAAAGTGTTGTTAACTCTTGGTATTATGGGAGGATTAGCAATTGTTATGTATGCAAGCAACGTATTTGCTATAGGGTTACCATTGATTCCATTTATTACCATGTTGCTTATTTTTGCGTGGTCTGTTGGATTGTTTACCACAGGTATTATTTTTAGATATGGTACGGACGCACAAATTATCGCTTTTTCTTTTGCCTTTTTGTTACAGCCATTTGTAGCGGTATTTTATCCATTATCAGTATTACCTGCATGGGTACACCCAATAGCAAACGCATTCCCGATAACACACGTATTCGAAGGCATGCGCACAGTTATTGCTACAGGTGTATTTGATTGGACATTGTTTAGTTGGTCACTGGGTTTAAATATTGTATATCTTATTGCGAGTTCATGGTTTTTTGGATACATGTTTAATAGAGTGAAAGTTAAGGGACTGCTTGCGAAACTGGAATAGTTTAAAGTGACTTTTTCATCTCGAACCCTAAAAAAGTACTCATCTGCAGTAAACAGCATGAGTACTTTTTGTATGAATAGGCTATAAAATCTGATAGGGTGAGAGATCCCGTCACTATCAATTTTCACGGGATCTCTCGGCTTGTAATATCATAGAAACTTACATATCAAAGGCTCTCATACTGTTTACTACATCAATACACATGCAAAGCCTCGAGATGACATACCAGTAGGTGCATTCTTTCAATAATGATAGAATACTAGGGTCTTGCCAAATGCCCTTGTTTTATGGTAAAAACAGGTAATAAAAGGCTACATTCATAGACTACTTTTAACTATAACCTTTTACCTATTAACTATATACATGCCACGATTATCAAAACATCCAATATACCGATTCCTCGAAACCGTACCTGCACTCCTTGTGTGGGGTACGCTTGTTGGCTCAATTATTTTGTCCTTCACACACCCACTACTCGCAATATATATTATTATATTGTTTGATTTGTATTGGCTTATTAAGGCTGTGTATTGGCTCATTTACTTATTTCATTCATATCGTCAATTTAGAAAAGATGGTGCTATCAACTGGTTAGAAAAGGTACAAGCAGAGGATCCTATTTCCCAAGATGGGTTAGCTTCTCATTGGAACGATTTGTACCATTTAGTGTTTTTGCCAACATACAAAGAACCTTTTGAAGTGCTTGATACTACGTTTAAGGGTTTGCTGGATACTAACTATCCATTGGATCGTTTTATGATTGCACTTGGAGTAGAGGAACGTGATAGAGAAAATGGTGTACGCATTGCAGAACAAATAAAAGAAAAATACGGCAAGCATTTTGCACATTTCTGGATTACGGTGCATCCTGCAGATATTCCAAACGAGCAACCAGGGAAAGGTTCAAACAATGTATATGCAGCAAAGCATGCACAAAAAGAAATTGATGCCTTAGGTATCCCATACGAGCAGATTATTGTTTCTACATTTGATATTGATACCATTGTACACAAAGAATACTTTGGTCATTTAGTATACAAATTTTTAATGCATCCTAAACCGCACCATACCAGTTACCAACCTGTTGCATTGTTTAATAATAATATTTGGGAATCAAATGCTATTACCCGTACTATTGCAAATGGTACTACCTTTTGGTTACTAACAGATCTTTCTCGCCCTGACAGATTATTTACTTTTTCGTCACACAGCATGAGTTGGAAGACATTAGTGAATGTAGGCTTTTGGGAGCCAGATTTAGTAACAGAGGATTCTCGTATCTTTTTGCAATGTTTCTTGCATTACGATGGCGATTATACGGTAACACCGATGTATGTTCCTGTATCTATGGATACGGTTGATACTGGTACGTTTTGGGGGAGTTTGGTTTCGGTATATAAGCAACAACGTAGATGGGCATGGGGTATCGAACATTTTCCATACATGGTGTGGCATTTTTGGCACAATAAAAAAATACCTTTTGCTAAAAAGTTTAAATACTTTTTTAATGTTGCAGAAGGTATGTACTCGTGGGCTACCGCTCCAATTTTGATTATTATTCTTGGTCGGTTGCCTTTGGTACTTGCGGACCATTCAACCCAAGCTACGGTTATTGCTCAAAATGCACCTATTGTACTTTCGTGGTTACTTACTCTTGCTATGACCGGTTTGTTTGCTACTGCAATTCTTTCTATTGTATTTTTACCGCCACGCCCAAAAGGTTCATCTGGGTTAAAGTATGTGTATATGTTGTTGCAATGGGCATTGTTCCCAATAAACATGATTTTGTTTGGTTCTCTGCCCGCGATTGATGCTCAAACTCGCTTGGCGACAGGGAAATATTTAGGCTTTAATGTGACTGAGAAGAATAGGGCAAAATAGTTACTCACAATCTTTAACTCGAAACTCCGGATGCCCTTTGAGAAATTCCTCATAGGGCATCTTTTTTTTGCCTTCGGGTTGCACTATTGTTGGGGTTCCTTGTGCATTCATTGCAATAATACGCAAGCGTTTACCTTTGTAGATTGTCCATGCACCTGGCCATGGATCCATAGCACGTACTTGTGCCTCAATTACTTCAACTGGTTGTGACCAGTCTATTTTGCCATCTTCTTTTGAAAGCTTTTCTGTGTAGGTTGCTTGCTCATGGTTCTGTTCTTTAAGTGTCACATTTTCTTTGAGGTATCCATACAAACATTCTACAATTGCTTGTCCGCCAAGCAGTGCTAATTGATCATGTGCGGCTCCACCAGTTTCTTCACCTGTGAGTGCAAATTCGTGTTGTGCAATTATAGGGCCATGATCCATTTTATTATCAAGCTTCATAACCGTCACACCAATAGCGTCATCTCTGTTTAAAATTGCAGCCTGAATAGGGGAGGAGCCTCTGTATTTTGGAAGTAACGAAGGATGCAGGTTTACAACTCCATGTGGAAATGAATCTAAAAATGATTGTGGTAATATCGCTCCATAGGCAACAAGTACGCCAACTTCAGCACCATGGTTTTGTGGTACATCTTTAATGGAATGATACACCGTTAACCCATGCTTCAAAGCGAGTTTCTTTACTGGAGAGGGAACAGGGGTTGAGTGGTGTCTGCCTTGTGGCTTATCTGGTTGGGTTACTACTCCAATAATATCGTAATAGCCCATACGGAGTAGGGCTTCAAGTGATGGTACGGCAAATTCTGGTGTGCCAAGAAACAATACAGGTATTTTTGCATCCATAGTTTAGAGTAGGTCTTTTCCTTTGGTAATGTTTGTTGCTCGATCAATAAAAAGCACTCCATCCAAATGGTCTATCTCATGTTGAAGTACTCGAGCAAATAAGCCAGTTGCTTTAATCTTATGTTCTTGTCCGTTCACATCTGTGTATCGGACTTTTATTTTACGATGACGAGGAACCATACCTTCTACTTTTGGGATAGATAAACATCCTTCGGTATCCTCATCAATTTCTTTTGAAACAGAAAATATTTTTGGATTAATAATAGCCAGATGTTCAGAAAGTGATGGATCAGCATCTTGGTGAATAATCGCAACACGAATATTATCACCAACTTGTGGAGCTGCAATACCAATACCATGTTCCGCAATCATGGTATCTATCATATGTGGAATAAGATCTTGTGCATTATCAAAATCCGTAACCACTGTTGATGGTTCTTGTAATGTTGGGGTTGGATAGTAGGTAAGTGGAAGTTTCATAATGACTACGGATTACAGATTGTATACAGATGTACAGATACTTTTTCTTGTCATCCTGAGTACACTCATTCGCTCCAGAATGACATCTTTATTTACATAACCCTCTCAGGATCTCTATCAATTGCCCAGTCAGCTGGCACTTGTTGTAATTGAGAAATAGAGGTGTTTAATGGGATTTTTAATAACAGGTAGGTTCCGTTTTTTTGATCGCTGTGTGGTCCTGTGATAGAAATACATTCAGGCAGTTCGTTTGCGATCCACTGTTTGAATCTATCAGGCTCCTCAGTATCTTTTCCTTTATAGGTACATTTTACAACATCTGCAAAAGGGGGATAGTTGAGTTCTTTTCGAGCTTCGAGTTCTTCTTGTATGAGCTGTGTTGGATCTTTGCTTAAAATGGATTGTACCAATGATGATTCAAGGGTATAGGTTTGAAACAGCACACGTGGGACACCAAGCTCTCGAGCAAGTAACAGAAGATGCTGAATAGCATGATATGCGCGTTCCTTTGAACGGTAGTCTGGAATAGCGAATAAAGGCTCAAGTGAAGCAATAACTAATGTTCCGATAGAACCTCGTTCAGAGGCCAATTTTAGGCTTTCTAAGGCTGCTTGGGTGGTAATAAGGACATCTGCATCTGTATTGATATTCTGAGATTGTGAATCAATTATGGCGATTTTACAATTTTTTAACGATTGAGTCAATATGTCATACATCCGTTTAGATGATACTCCTTCTTCAGATTCATGACGCAAGGAAAACAGTACGGTTTTTTTACCCTTTGCTTTGTTGTTTTCTATTTCTTGCATTGCTTGTGTCCCCACAATAGAAAAACTCTTACTTTGCATTTCATTTTGCATGTCCGCAACAAGTACTTCTTGCTTGGTATCTCGTGCCGGAGGGAGTTCTGTTTTTTCTTGTTCTAAACCAAAAGGGAAGCTTGCACCAATCATATGGATAGATGATTCTGTATGCTTTGCATGTTCCTGCAATACCGTGAATGCGTGATACCTCGGATGTTGTTCTGATTGTTTGTATTCCTGACTGGTTGGTTCAAACATCCAAACAGATGCATTTTTTTGTATTGGTAAAAAAGCTCCTTGCCGTGTGGTTATGACAATGCTATCTGTTTGAGATCTCACACTGAGATAGTCATTCCAAGTTTCTGTTTTTCCTTTGCCACTATGTATGGTAATAACTCGTTCTGGAAAAGATTTTTCTAACGTATTGGCAAGAGCTTGTATTAAATGAATAGTTGGAACAAAAATAATATGTTGTTGCTGTGTGTGTGCACACTGCTTTCGTAACCACCACAATGCAGATGAGATATCCTTTATATGTATCTGTGCTGTAGACTCAGAAAGTTGCTGCAATGATTCCAACTGATCTGCGTGTATTGAAAAACGAATAGAGGACGTATTTTTTTTGTGGATAGTCTTTCGGGGCCGTTTTGGTTTTTCTGGTACGATCATACGAATAAATGCTCCCATAGATACCCCATAATAATGTGAGATGTTTTTAAGTGTCTGTATTTGTGCATCCGTAAGTATTGGTTCTTCTTCAAGTACTTCAGTAATCGGTTTTATCGTATATGTTGATTCAGTTTTTTCTACGATATCTAAAACAACCCCTTGCATCTGTTTTGAGCGAAAGGGGATATGTACAAGAGATCCTATTGATACCTGTTGCGTGAGCTCTTCCGGGATTTCGTAATCAAAATAGGTAACCGAAGAAGGCAATCGCACCAAAGGGGTGATTTTGGCAATCATAATTGAGTGGTAAGCAACGAATACTTACGCAAAATTGAATCGTCCAACCATCATACCAACACCAAATTTCTGTTCGTATCGCAGTACATCAAGTGAATATTTCATATCATCTAATATCCCTAAAAGGATAGCCAAAGGCCGGTAAGCACACACAGAAAACGAGCTGTTTTGATAATCAGGATGAGAAAGGAAAGTATCCGTATCATATTCGTGTATATGTTGAATAAGGTCTATATCTATTTTCCTCCCAATGGTTTCTGTTTTTTTTGTGGTACGTGACATATCTCCAAGAGAAACAACTGCCACACGTTTTGATGTTGATTCAAGCACCTCTCGTAAATCTTTACCAAAGCTGTGTAATTCTGCAATAGGGAGCATACCGTGCGTTACTGGTACCAATGAAAAACGTTTATGTTCGTTTTGTAACTGCATGCTTGCTGAGGCAGAGGCACTATCTAAATTTTTCGGGGTGGTGGTACGAACAGGGTATTTGGTACACAAAGCTCTACGGATTTCAAATGCGGTATGCACATCTCCTAAGTATTGCGGAAGTTGATTAAAATATCCAAAATCTCCTAAATAGGAATCATACTTCGGTGCGTAGTGTATCACATGTGCGTTATGAGATCCATTGCCCACTGGAGAAATAAATACCAAGGTATCTACCTGCTGTGCATGTAAATCAAAAGAAATATCGTGCACGGCATCACGAAGCATTTTAAAGAGTCGAGATTTATGTCGACTAATAATCGGCAATAAAAGGGGAGAGTGTGGAATGTGTGCTGCGTAGACGAGCATGTGTATGGTGGGGTTATGGAATCTTAGAATCAAGGAGTTATGGATCTCGTGATGTGCACTATTCGTTTTCTTCAAGTACATTATCTCCAAGGACTTCTTCTGTGCCGGATACTTCAATTAAGTCGAGTGGAGAACCTGCCTCGTGTAGGGCTACAACATGTTGAGGCACTTCTATAATATCTTCCCATCGGTAGCCAAGTTTTTCAAATACTTCACCAGATACCACTGCACGCTTCTTCCCATCAGCGATGACGTAGACAGCAGGGAATCCTGGAGAGGTAATAATGGTCCCATCTTCTAATTTCATTCTACCTGTATATGGATACTGTGCCAAGGTTTCTGGATGTAGCGGTGTTGGGCGTTGGCGTGGGAAATTAACTGCCATAATAGTTCTGTCTGTAATGGCGTATCGTTCGCCATCTTGTACAAAAAATACAGCTCCTGTTTTATTATCTTGAAGTAATCCACCTGTTGGATATGCAGATGCTAAGGTTATTGGATCTCCTACGGTGTAGAGTGCAATATCTTCTTCTTCTACCCAAATAAGTTCCTCTGGATTAAAGCCAATGGTTCTAAATACTTCTTCGGAGGTAATTCCACGAATCACATCATCCACTAATAAATACACGGTTCCTGAAGGAGCTCGGAGGAGAGAATAGTTAGGGTATAAAATAGGTGGACCAACAGGATGCTTTTCTAATTCATTTTGTGAGACCTGAATAATACGGCTTGGATCATAACGGGAGTATAATGCTGTGCGTGTTTTAAACGCACGGCGAGTCCCATTTTGAAGCAACCATACTACAGGATCTCCACTCATTTGAAGCAGACTTCCATCAGGGTGATTTCGCACAAAGTATCGTTGCCAAATTTTCCAAAAATTATAATTAGCTCCTATTCTGTCGCCTCCTCGGTAGGGGTTATAGGTGTACAAAATAGAGGTCGCTTTGTTTGCAGGAGTAACTGAATAACCATCCAATGTTGTTTTACTGGTTCCTGGACCCCAACCCGTAAAAGTTTTTCCAATTGCTATTAAATCACGTAAATAGTTTTTACGAACTTTTTCAGCTAACCCAGAAACCTGATTATAAAACCCTTTGAGAGGAGCTAACCGTGGATCGCTTTTTGAACACGAATCACACACACCAAACCCTGTTGCCCAATCTAATTGTTTTTGAGATGGAGAGGCATCGGTAATTAAGCTTTGTTCCTTTTGTAGCATTGCCAAAATAAATTTTGGGTTGATGTCATATAGCTGTGCTTCTTCATAAATAATTTTGGCAGCTGGTTTACGAACACCATTAACTACCTCAGTAAACTGTGCCAAAAAACTACCTTTTTGTTCTAAAAAGCGTTGTATTGCTTCTTGAGAAAGAGAATCTACATCCTCTAACTCATAATCTGAAATAATATTGTTGGGATTAAATTCTGCTGCACGGGCAGAAGAGAATGGTACCAAGAGAAAAGATACAATGAGTATCAGGTGTGTCGTGTTTTTTGTCATGTATTTTTGTTATATCGTTTGATATCTGATATATCAGTATATCATATATTTTTAGAGATAAAAAAACGGCGATTCTATACAAAGAATCGCCGGTGTAACAGTGCCTGCAACGCAGGACTTTTCGCATTTTGTTACAACAAGAGGTGCCGGGCACAAATATCGTTGACCATTTGGCCACACGGTTGGTCTGTTTTTGCATTTGCCAAATTGTTGTTCAAATCGGGACCTGTGTCAAAGCAATTCATGGCAGCTTGATTTGATTTCTGTTTCAGAAGGCGTTTCAGTGTCATGGTATACTCCAATTTGCTTGGTTAACGTTTTTACCATATATCTGATTTCTGAGACGAAACAACAATTTTTGGTTGCCTCCTTTACGTGCAACCGTGAATACTGATTAAAAAGAACAGGATTATGTATAGAGACATACTCAATTTCCAAGGTTGGATAGGTGAGAAAAGTCGTATGCTCTATTAAATATGTTTTTGATAATGCACCGTGGCGACCACACTCGCCACGGTGCTGCCAACCACCACACATGCACACCCCTAGGGGTCGAATAGAGGAGGTTCTACAATACAGTATTGATAACAAAAATAAGGTTTTTCGTCAAATAGCTATCCACACTATCTTTGCTATACTGTATATATGGAAAAAACATCACTTAATATACTAGGAGTAGAGCTCAGTGAGCACACAGATCGAAAAATGCGTGGATTAGTGCGTGGTTTTGTTGAAGATGACAACCAGCACTATATTGTTACCCCAAATCCAGAAATTATTTTGCATGCCCTGCATGACCGTAATTTACGTATGATTTTGAATCATGCGGATGTGAGTGTGCCGGACGGCATTGGTCTTTCTATTGCAGCATGGATATTAGGGCAAAAAGTAGTAGAACGCATTCCGGGTTCTGACTTAGCTGAATCTATTATTGAGCAAGCTGAGGCTTTGGGCTGGAAAGTCTTTTTGCTTGGCGGTGCTAGTGAAAAAATTGCAGAAAAGGCAGCTTGGCGATTGCGCTATGTGTATAAGAATTTAAAAATAGTCGGGCATGCTTCCGGTGGAGTAGTTGAGTTTAAAGCAGGTAAGTGGCAAACCAGTGATACTAAATTGTTGCAAAAAATTAATGATTCAGAAGCGCAAATAGTGTTTGTTGGATTTGGGTGCCCAAAACAAGAAAAATGGATATTCCAAAATTTAGATAAATTGCCAGAAGTAAAACTTGCTATGACCGTTGGTGGTACCATTGATTTTTGGGCTGGAGTACGCAAACGAGCACCTCTTTTTATGCGTAATGCTGGTTTAGAATGGGTATGGCGATTGATTATAGAACCAAGTAGATACAAACGCATTTGGAATGCCACCATGGTCTTTATAAAAGAAACGCTTGCATGGCGTATGCGCATGTTTATGACGTATCGTTCAAATGCGGCTGGTTTTGTCATAAATAAAAATCAAGAAGTATTATTGGTACAACGCGCTAACGAAAAAAATGAACACTGGCAATTGCCACAAGGTGGTATAGACGAGGGCGAATCCATAGAACAAGGAGCCATGCGTGAGGTGCGAGAAGAAACAGGACTCAAAAAACTGAAACACATTGCAACCAACCCACATGAATACAAGTACGATTGGCCACGTTGGCATCAACTCAATGGTGGTTTTAAAGGGCAATCTCAACATATTGTGTATTTTTATTATGCTGGAGATCCGCAAGATGTGGCTATTGATCGATCCGAAATATCGGATTATCAGTGGGTGTACATTGATGATGTTTATGATACAGTACATGAGCAACGAAAAGAGTCTATGGAAATAGCTCTTGAAGGATTTAAGGCTTTAGAACAAGAAGAATAATATGTCACAACACGTACGCGTTCGATTTGCACCATCACCAACAGGGGATCCTCATGTGGGAAATATCCGCACAGCACTTTTTGCGTGGCTATTTGCTCGTCATAACCAAGGTGATTTTTTGGTACGCATTGAAGATACTGATCAAACTAGAGAAAAAGAGGGAAGTGTAAAGGTTATATTAGAATCTTTGCATTGGTTAGGAATGGATATTGATGAAGGAGTTATTGCAGAAGATGCAGAGCAAGGCGATTGTGGTCCATACTATCAATCTAAACGTTTAGATATCTATGAAAAATATATTCAAGAATTGGTAGAGAAGGATCACGCGTATCATTGTTTTTGTAGTGCAGAGCGGTTAGATGCTTTACGTGCGAAACAACAAGAAGAAAAACAACCACCACGGTATGACGGGCATTGTTTGTCGTTATCAAAAGAAGAAGTAACACAAAAGTTAGAAGCTGGTGAATCCTATGTTATTCGAATGAAAGTGCCTGAAGATAGAGATATTACTTTTGATGATGTAATTAAAGGTCCGATTACCATTAATACCAATACGGTAGATCACCAAGTACTTATTAAGTCCGATGGGTTTCCAACATACCATTTTGCCTCTGTGGTGGATGATCATTTAATGAAGATTAGTCATGTGATCCGTTCTGATGAATGGATTGCTTCCACCCCAAAACATATTTTATTGTATGAATATTTTAGTTGGGACGCTCCAGCGTGGGTGCATGTTCCTATAGTGCTCGGCCCTGACAAAGCAAAACTTTCAAAACGCCATGCAGCGGTGTCTGTATTAGAGTACAAAAAGCAAGGGTATCTTCCTCATGCTTTGATGAACTATTTAGCGTTGCTTGGTTGGAATCCAAAAACTAATCAAGAAATTTTTGAAAAAGATGCACTTATTCAAGCTTTTGAATTATCTAAAGTAAACAAGAATAATCCTATTTTTGACCTCAACAAGTTGAATTGGATGAATGGTGAATATATTAAAAAAATGGATGTAGAAGCACTCGCAGAATTGATTTTGCGAGGAAGCGTACTCGCTGACGAAGCAAACCCGTCATCATCGGAAAGTAGCACGGGATTGCCACAGTCGCTGACGCTCCTTCGCAAAAACGATGTAGTAAAAGCAATCAAACTCGTGCAAGACCGTCTTGAAACGCTCAATCAATTTGAAGAACTCACTGCATACCTATGGGCAGATGATCTTGATTACGATGCATCAATCCTTATTCCCAAAAAAGGAGATGCGCATCAAACCCAAAACATGTTGCACACCTCTCTTGAATTACTAGAGAAGCAAGAAACCTGGAATGAGGAATCTTTGCGTACAACCTTTATGGACTATACCGAAAAACACGACATCAAAAGAGGGGACATGTTGTGGCCTCTTCGTGTTGCTATAACTGGTCTTGAACGTTCACCTGATGTGTTTGGAAGTATGGATGTGTTAGGTAAAGAACAATCTATTGATAGATTAAAGAAGGCTATACAAAAGTCACAATAAATCGTATTCGTGAGTACACTCATTCGTTCCAGAATGACGTACTATTCATGTTAAGGAGGTGTACATGAAACTCAATCTTGTTGGTTTTGCAAATGACAAAGTAACTGACGCACTAGCTGCACAAACAGCATATCTACCTCAGGATACGGGTATATCAGGACAGATTCTAAAACACATGTGTTCTTTTTCATTACCAGGTGGATTACATTATGTAGACCCTCAAAAAGGTAGAGAAAAAGTATTTGATCTTTTTGTTAACAATGCAGGAATATAATGTATATAAAACGAAAGTAGGTCATAATGAGTCAAACATCAATGAATGAATTACTTGCAATGTTTCAAAGTGAAGAACCTTCATTCCCAGTTATAGATGATATTATAAGAGGTGGACCATCACTCAAAGAAATATCGGAAAGAGGTCTATCCTCAATGGATAATGATGTTCATTTCAAAAATTTAGACTGGAGAAAGATTTGTCTGGATGCCCGCATTCTTTTTCTAACAGATTCTGGCGAATAGAGCGCAAAAAAAGTGCTCTTTTTTTATTTTTTAAAATATTGTATAATATAGAATACTATATTTATGGAAAACCAAAGGAAAAACAGAAACAAAATAATTGGAATGCTCGCACTTGCGGGTATGCTTGTGTTACCGCAACCTGCGTTAACGCAAGAAGCATCAGGGAAAGACCCTCAAATACAAGATATTGCCCAACAATTAAAGGAACAGCGCGAATCCATAGATGCTATTCAAGATAAAATTGATAGTTACGAAAAGCAGATTCAAACCAAACGAAATCAAGCGCTTTCATTGCAAAATCAGCTAGGGGAGCTTTCTACAGGTATTGATAAAACAAAGCTCGAGCTAGAGTTGAAACGCCAAGAAATTACCGAAATTAATTTACAAGTGGCAGAAACACAACAACGCATAGAAAACAAGGAAAAGGAAATAGCACAACAAAAAGAACGTGTTTCTGAATTTGTAAAAATATTGTACCAACAAAATCAAAAAAGCTATGTAGAAATATTACTCGCAAATGATGCTTTTTCAGAATTTTTTGATCAAACCCAACATCTTGAAACTATTGAAGGAGATTTAGGTACCATTGTAAAAAAGATGAAGGCAATTAAGGAAAAACTGGATGAAGAACATGCAGAGCTCACCAAGAAAAAAGAAGAACTCGATGGTTTAAAAGAATCACTTACCCAACGTCAAATTGATTTAGAGGGTCAAATTACTGCTAAAAATATTATTCTCGAAGATACCAATGCAGACGAAGCTAAGTTTCAACAATTACTACAACAAGTACGTGCAGAACAAGCTCAAATAAATTCAGACATTGTGTATCTTGAAAAGCAATTGCGTGCAAAGTTGTTAGAATCAGGAGATACCACATTATCTGAGTTATCTGGAGAAGGATTTATTTGGCCTGTACCAAGCAGATATGTAACCGCACAGTTCCATGATCCAAGTTATCCATTTAGACGATATTTTGAACACCCTGCAATTGATATTCGTGCAAAGCAAGGCACCCCAGTAAAAGCCATTGGTTCAGGGTATGTCGCACGTGCACATGATGCAGGCCTTGGGTATAGTTATATTTCTATTATTCATCCAGATGGATTATCCAGCGTGTATGGACATGTGAGTTGTATCTTAGTGCAAGAAGATGAATATGTGGTACAAGGACAAGTCATTGGATGTTCTGGAGCAACTCCAGGTACCCCAGGAGCAGGAAGATTAACTACCGGACCTCACTTGCATTTGGAAGTTCGATTAAACGGTATACCGGTGAATCCGGTAAGCTACTTGCCATAATTATGTAAACGTTCCACCTAGGTGGAACGTTTATTTTTTAGCAAAGTAAAAACCCCTCTCGTCCGCAAATACAACTGAGAGGGGCTTTTGTTTTCTGTAATTCTTTCTTTGGAATTACCTGATTTATTATGAACTACAGAAAACATGCAGAGATATACCAAGGAGGGATGTGTGATACATCCTTAGTGTATCTCTCAGGTGATAATGAACAATAGGCACCTCCGTTTCTATTTCGGCTTCATCAATAGGGGGATTAAACACTATTGATGTACGTTGTGTGAAAGAGACTCCCTCGAATAAAAGGAGGGCTACGGAGCCGAATCGTTTCTAGTGATATACTAGCAGAGGAATAAAATGATAGTCAAACCAGTTAGAGAGTTAAACCCATATCAAACCCGTATAACCAAACCCTTGCTATCTATGCCAGATGAGCAGAATAGAGCAGTAGGCATAGCTATTAAACCGAATGAGAGGATATTGTAAAACCTAAAAAAGTGACAGAAATACGAGTATTACAGTATCTTAGTGTCCTACAATATATCTTATGCGACACTATATATTAAAAAATAAAGTATATATACTATACAAAGATATCAATCAGGTTATTTAAAATACACGCGATCCTTCACACGAAGATCCACATATTGAATAGTCTCTCGATCGCTCCCTATCTTCTCCTGTAAAGCCAATTCAAGCTTCTTAATTTGCGTTTCTAAGGCTACGCGGGTACTCAGGAATACCTCCCAGCCCTCAGACATGGTAATCACTAATTCATTCGGCGTAGACGCATCATAATGGACATAGGATACCTTAAGATTCTCCTTAGAGGCGTTAAAGGCTTCATAGATACTAAAGATGTATTCTACGGTGTCTCTTTCAAATACCACATCACCTGGATGCAATGATCCATCTGCATCGGTATCAATTTCTATTACTGGTAACAATTGTAATTCATTTTCTGTGATGCCATCTTGGGATACAATAATTCCGTTGACGTCGAGGTAGTAGAGCGATTCTGCATAGGTAGGCTCTTGGACCTCTTCGGGTTCATTTGTTTTGGTACTACTCTCTTCTTCGGTATCCTCCTCCCCTGCTTCATTATTGTGCGACACTAGGCTTTGTTCTGTTGATTCTTCATCTTCTACGACCTCTGGCTCGATATGAATTGGTGTGCGTGTTCTGAGTATAACCCGTGCCAATTTTTCGTGTACATTAATGTGTAGTTCAAATGGAAATTGCTTATCTATTGCTATATCCTCTACTAAGTACTTCTCTGCAATACGATCCTGTAAATCGTTTTTAGAAAACATAAACATGTTTCTATTGCTAAAAAACAAAAATCTTCTTTCTTGTAATTGTGTGTTGATAATAGTTTCTAACTCTTGCTTTGGAATAGTTTCTGTTCCCTCTACGGTATAGGATTTTACAATAAAATTATCTGAAAAAAGTGCAAAGTATATAAACCAAATACTTGAAGCACCTAAAAATACCGCAGATACAATTTTGCGGACAATATGGATTTGCACATGTCGTGGTTGGCTGGTTGAACGGTTTCTGTGGAATGTTGCCTGTGCTGCCCTTCCTCCTCCAAGCTTACGACGCTTTGGTTTGTAATAACGTGTCGTTCTTCGTGCCATACAATATTAGGCTGTATACCAGTCCTCTTTTGGTGTGTAGGATACTTTAAGGTTTGCTTTTTCTGTGTGTCTTTTTTTTGCCAAATCAATCAACCTATCTAACAGCTCTGGATATGCAATACCTGTTGCTTCCCACAATTTAGGATACATACTAATAGAAGTGAATCCTGGCATAGTATTGAGTTCATTAATATATGGGGTGCTATCATCGCTCAATAAAAAGTCCACCCGAGCAAGCCCTTCGCAATCTAAAGCTGTATATGCTTTCAGAGCAAGCTTTTGGATTTGTTCTGCAAGTGTTGATTCTAGTTCTGCTGGGATATATGCATCAGATTTTCCATCGACATATTTTGCATTGTAGTCATAAAAATCATTTGAAGGCTTAATTTCTCCAAGTACGGATGCTTGTGGATCTTGGTTGCCTAATACGGCACATTCTATTTCTCGTGGGTTTGATACGCCTTGTTCTACGAGTATTTTTCTATCATATTCCCCTGCTTCTGTAATTGCTTGTATGAGTGTTTCTGTATCGGTTGCTTTGTTTACCCCAACGCTTGATCCCATGTTTGCGGGTTTTACAAATAACGGGTATGTGAGTTCTTTTTCTATTTTCTCTATCAAGATATCTTGATCCTTATTCCATTGTTGCATCCAAAACCAAACATACGGGGTTTGTTCAAATCCTTCTGCTTGTAATACTTTTTTCTGCATTACTTTATCCATACATACAGCCGAAGCTAAGGTGCCACAACCTACGTATGGTATGCCGGTGAGTTCTAAAAAGCCTTGTATGGTGCCGTCCTCTGCGTATGGTCCATGCATAACCGGAAACACGACATCGATATTCCCTATCCCCTGTTCTGAAAGTTTTTTGGTTATATCTTGTGGCTCTGGAGCAATAATGGCATTACTCTCCTCTGGTGTGTTGCCTGATTTAAGCATCTGCATAGAATCAGGTCCTGCTATCCATTTTCCTTCTTTGGTAATACCTACAGGTACAATGTCATACTTTTCTGGATCTAAATGCTTTAAAACTGAGCTTGCTGAAACAAGCGAAACCTCATGTTCACCTGAACGTCCTCCAAAAAGCACTAATATTCGTTGTTTTTTGACAGTGTTTGACATTTTTTTATAAAAATGGTATAATTAAAATAGATCATTTACAGTTTATTATACCAGTTAATAAGGTAGTTATCTATCAATCTTTTATAAAGGGGGACATTATGTCCTTGGCACTCGCTGGTTGGATTTGTGCATTTGTTGGTTTGGTTTCTTTGGCTGTTTATATGATATGGTCATCAAGAAACCCAAAAACCTCTGTTACTATCTATTATGATTATGACAATGAACAAGGTCAATTTCGTAATGGATATATCATTTTTACCACTCGAATGAATGTATTTGCTTCAACTGATTTACTACAAGCTTCACTGTCGAAAGTTGAAGATTACTACAATTTCATTTCGGGATTTTCCTCAACATATACGTACCCATATGAAGCAGAAATTGTTGAAAAAGATAAAGATTCTGCCTCGGGTACACAGACAATGACGATTCGCTTTTATGCGAACGTCACTTGGGAGGAGCACCAAAGTGTTCAGGCATTTCACTCCAATGAAAAAAAGGAAAAGGAAGTGCCTGAGTCTAAGAATGTAGAAGAAGAAGAAATCAAAGAAGATACCACTCAATCAGATCCATCAGATTGGGGACTGAATACTCAACAGAACGTACCCCCTCCTGGTTGGGATAATTTGGACGAAAATTCGTCCCGAACTGATCCCAATAAATGGTAAACCTCAAAGCATACACACCACCCCGTGTATGCTTTTTCATTTACATTACTCAATAACTACTCTTGGAATCACCGCATTAATGCGTGTCACCACCTCGTAGGCAATAGTGTCTAACCACTCTGCCATTTCTCGAGCTAAAATAATTTCATCACCTTGTTCACCAATAAGTACCACTTCGTCCCCTCTTTGTGCATCAGGAACATCGGTTACATCTACCATACTCATATTCATGCACACTCTTCCTACAATAGGACATCGAACACCCCCTATTAACACTTTCCCAACATTAGAGAGTCCTCTATCAAATCCTTCGTAATACCCTACAGGAATAACCGCAATGTGGGTTTTACGCTTGGTTTGATATGTACATCCATACCCAACAAACGATCCTGTTGGATATTCCTTTACTTGCAATATAGATGTTTTCCATGAAAGCACTGGTTTTAATTCAAACCCTGGATGCTTTTTGTGTATTTTTGAAATAAGTTTTGGATCTGGCCATAAGCCATATAGCCCAATACCTAAGCGAACCGCATCCATTTGTGACTCTGGAAAATCAAGTATTGCTTCTGTTTTTGCAATATGAAAAAGCTGTGGTGCTACATTTTCTTTTGCTAATTGTGTACGTATATCTGTAAATGTATCAAACTGTTTGTGTGTGTATTCTTTGTGCCCAACTACGTCCGCAAAATGGCTTACCACACCTTTTACAAATAAACCGTCCATCTCCCCTATTTTTTGAATATAATCTACCGCATGTTTCGGAAGTATACCCATGCGAGCCATGCCCGTATCTATTTTAATATGCACTTTAAGTTCTGAACCATCGGGAACCAGTTGGGAAATACGTTCTGCATGAGAAAGGCTATTGATAACCAATTCTATGCGTTCCTGTGTTGCGTATATAATATCTTCCTCTCTTTCTGAGGTGTATCCTAATATGAGAATTGGAGTGTGTACTTGGGCTTCGCGAAGCTTACGTGCCTCGTACATATTAATAACCGCACAGTAATCTACAGCATCTTGAACAACCGAACCAACTTCTGCAAGTCCGTGGCCATATGCGTTAGCCTTTACCGCAACAATACATTTCGTTTGAGGAGTAAGAAGCGAACGAAACTGTGCAATATTATGCAACAACGCAGAGCGTGAAATTTCTACTCGGGTGTGCGTCATGCTCTTAAATTATCTGTGTTATTCCTCTTCCGTTTTTGGTCGCAATGTTGGAAAGAGTATTACTTCTTTGATATTCTTTTTATCTACTAACACACCAACAAAACGATCAATCCCCATGCCAAAACCTGCGGTTGGAGGCATACCGTGTCTGAGTGCTTCTACATAATCCATATCAATAGGATGTGCTTCTTCGTCACCTTTGTCTGCACTTTCTTGTTGTGCTTGGAAACGTTCTAATTGATCTATTGGATCATTTAATTCACTAAAAGCGTTAATCAATTCAACACCTCCAGCAATAAGTTGAAAGCGCTCTACATAGTTTGAATCATCTGCTTTTTTCTTTGCTAATGGAGAAAGCTCAACAGGATGATCAATCATAAACGTTGGCTGAATCAATTTTGGTCGTACAAATTCTTTATAAAGCTCATCAGCAAGTTTGCCTCGGTGATCATCTTTACCGACATCTTTTAATCCAAGTTCTTGAGTTTTTTTGTATAGTGATGCCTGATCAGAAAAATCGTTTAAATCTACGTCAGCATGTTCTATCAAGAGTTCTCTAAACGTTGCACGTTTAAATGGTTTATTAAACGTAATATCTTGTTCCTGATAGGTTATGGTTTCACTACCTTGCACTTCTTGTACTACATATTGTACGAGATCTTCGGTGAAATTCATGAGTTGTTCATAATCCATGTATGCTTGGTAAAATTCAAGCATGGTAAATTCAGGATTGTGACTCCAATCAATACCTTCGTTTCTAAAACAGCGAGTAATGGTGTATACGCGTTCGTAGCCACCAACAATCAAACGCTTTAGGTATAACTCAGGTGCAATTTGTAAATAGAAATCATGTTCAAGCGCATTATGGTGTGTTTTAAACGGACGTGCGTTTGCTCCACCAGGAAGTGGTTGTAATAATGGTGTTTCCACTTCTAAATACTCTGCTTTATTTAAAAAGGTTCGTAACGCAGTTATTGCTTTTGAACGTTTCACAAAAATGTCGCGAATAGATTCGTTTGATACTAAATCAAGGTACCGTTTTCTAAAACGCACTTCTATATCTTGCAAGCCACTCCATTTTTCTGGTAATGGTTCTAATGCTTTTGAAAGCATTACCCATTGTTCTACCAAAACGGTATGTTCACCTCTTTTGGTAGTGAATACGGTTCCTTCTGCTTGAATAAAATCACCCATGTCTGCATATTCAGTAAATGAAGTGTATTGCTCTTCACCAATGGTATCTTTTTTAAAATATACTTGAAAAGCTCCTGTACCATCTTCAATATGTACAAAGGTCGAACCGCCATGTCCACGAATACTTTTAATACGTCCAACAATGGTTACTTTCTTTTCTGATGCAATAACATCCTCAGCTTGTGTGCTGAGTTCTGCAATGGTATGGGTACGTTCTGAATGAGAAGGATAGGGGTTAACACCTGCTTCTTGCATGTGGTGCAAGCGTTCTTCTCGAACTTCTGATTCTGGTCTGTTTTCTGTCATAAAGTATGGAAAAATGGAATTATAGAATTTTGGAATTATGGAGTAGGAAATCGTCGTCATCGTGTACTTACTTCGGGTTGACGACTCTCCATTTGCATATTTGTATAAGATTTGTAATTCGTAGGTAGTATACCCAAAAAAGAGGCTTATAGCAAACAAAAAACAGGCATATCACCTGTTTTTTATTGGATCTATTGTACTGCAGTTATGGTGTAATCAACTGAGCCCTTTGGCGTGGTAACGGTTACCACTTCTCCTTTTTTCTTTCCAAGAAATGCTTGTCCAAGTGGTGATTCGTTTGAGATTTTACCATTGAGTGGATCTGCTTCATTGGATCCAATAATCGTATATTCTTTTGAAGCTCCGTCTTTTTCTACGGTAATGGTGTCCCCTATTTCTACCATGTCTGGATCATTTTTTTCGGTGTTAATAACCTCTGCATTTTTTAAGGTTTCTTCGAGTTCTAAAATGCGTCCTTCGGTGAATGATTGCTGTTCGCGTGCATCAGCATATTCTGCATTTTCAGAAAGATCTCCGAGTTCCTTTGCATCTTTGATTCGGTTTGCAATTTGTGGACGCAGTACTTTTTTAAGGTGTTCAAGTTCTTGTTTGAGTTTGGTATGTCCCTCACTCGTGAGATACGATGTTTTTTCGCTCATACGCAAAATATTCGTGATTAAATTTACACATTACTACGTATGATACTGTAATTTAAGAAAGTGTCAAATAGGTGCTGTGGAGAGCTGTATTATCCTTCAATATCAGCCACTGCATCACGTGCTTGTGCTTGTAAGAAAGCCTTGTCCTGCTCTGACCCAAAGTACCATTCAAATATTTTTTTTGCTATTGGGGTTGCAGCGAGGGATCCCCCCTCACCTTCTTCAACGAGTACTGTTACTACCAGTTCTGGTGATTCATATGGTGCATATCCAGTAAACCATGCATGTGGCTTTTTTGTCTCTGAAAATTCTGCGGTACCAGTTTTCCCAGTAGCATGTACCGGTAGTGTTGCAAGGGATCGCGCACTTCCATAGGTTACTGCTGCACGTAATCCCTCTGCTATGGTGCGTAGGGTGGAGGGATCTGCAACATCGGTATGTTGTACGGTTCCTACAAATGGCTCTGCTTGCTCATATGAGCGTCCAATACGATCCACAATACGCGGTGCATAAATAGTACCACCATTTGCTACTACAGATGTCATGCTCGCAATCTGTAGTGGAGTAACAAGAATGTCTCCCTGCCCAATTGCTAAATGATACGTATCTCCCAAGAACCAACGTTCACCTTTTGCTTTTTCCTTCCATGACTTACTTGGCAAAAAGCCAGGTCGTTCAGCAGGTAAATCAACATCTGTTTTCTCAGCTAGCCCAAAAGTTTTTCCATACTGAGTGATTTTTTCTACACCAAGACCATCGATATGTTCATATCCTCCACCAACAGCATAAAAAAATGTATTGACCGAATCTGCAAGTGCATGAATGATATTTGTTTGTCCGTGTCCACCTGCTTTCCAGTCAGGAAAATAATATGCATTCACACGAATCCCCCCAGTACTGAGTAGTGACGTACTTTTTGTTATGAGCCCTTCTTCTAATGCTGCTGCACCGACAACAATTTTAAACGTAGAACCAGATGGATACTCTCCAGTAATTGCTCTATTAAATAGTGGTTTATGCGGATCCTGTAATAAAGCTGAATAACTTGCGCTATCAATGCCCGTTACAAATGCTTGGTTATTATAACCAGGAAAGCTTACCAAGGCCTTAAGTGCACCATTGCGAGGATCCTCAACAACCACAGCTCCACCGGGAGCATCAAAATCAGCGGTAGTTTTAATCATAAGATCCCAAATAAAATCTTGTAGTTGTGTATCAATATGTAGATACACATTTTTCCCTGGCAATGCAGGGACCTCACTCATAACGGTATTTGTTTTGCCAAACGAATCAACTTCAACTAACCGCTCCCCTGGTATTCCTCGAAGAGCAGATTGATACATTTGTTCGATGCCTATTTTACCAATATGTTCTGAAAATAAATATCCTTCGTCTTTTTTTTCGGTGTATTCTGTGTCATTCATTTTACCGGTGTATCCTATGATATGCGATAACGGAAATGTTTCTGCATATGCACGTTGCTCAATAGGTGAAATATATACCCCTTTCCATTGTTGGGATCGTTGTTCCAGTTTAATGGCTTGTTCTTGTGTTATGTCACGGGTAATCTCTACTGCTGAAAAACTTGAACGTGGAATGCGTGCAAGAGGTAACGCGACATCAAAAGTTTCCATGTCCAACACGTCTGCTATTTCTGCAAATATCTGTTCTTCTTCCTCTTGTGTTTCGGGAAGATCATATGGAACAGCATACAAAGCAAAATTAGGAACATTATAGGCAATACGTTTCCCTTGAGCATCAATAATCGTACCACGTGGGGGAATAACCGTTACTTTACGAATGCGGTTACCCTCTGCGGCTCCAAGAAATTCTGCACCTCGCACAATTTGGATATAATATAATTTGGTTACTAATCCAAAAAATAATAATAGGCTTACGATAAAAATAACGCGGGTACGTTGAATAACACCCCACATGTGTTTTGGGTGTTTTCTATATGAGTCTGCGACAAGAATATCCCCATCTATTTCAGAACTATGGCGATAGTCTGTGCGTGCGTACTCTTCCTCTGAAAATGGAGTACCAAATAAATCGCTATGCATATTATTCTGGCCGAATAATCAAAATGTGCTTAAATAATGCGCGGATACTTTGCAGTACACTCGTCAGGATACGCATACACAAGGCATCAGCTAACGCAATCCCTATGATGCCTATAAAACCAATACTACTGAGTAGTGTTACATCGCGTGATATTGTTATAGCATACACCATACTGAGCACTCCATGAAGAACTATTGTGTACAACACCCCAATAGCAACAGCCAAAGCTATTTGTATGCGTTTTGTGTTCCCTAAAAAAATATCTAAAAAAATGCGTACGATTATCCATGTTATTGCGCATAATGCAATAAAAATACCAAAAGGTATATGTGCATATATAACATCCATACACACGGCATATACTGCTGTATACCATATAGATTGCTTTACAAAACCTTCTACCATAAGCACAATCATCATCATAATTCCTGCATGGTAGATCATGTCATTACCAAATCCTGAAGCAAGGAACGTGTCCACCCATACCATGGATAATGCAATAATAGCAACGAGTATTCTCATATCTGCAGCATGACAACACCAACAACTCGTAGTTGCTGAATACTACTTAATGGTGCAACAACTGCGGTTTGAAACAATTCTCCTTCTGTATAGTGTACCGACACTATCTTACCTACCGGCAGTGCTACGGGTATTTCTTCTTCAAGTGATGAGGTTACTACTAAAGCATGCTCTGTGATAACTGCATCTTGCGGAATAAGTTCCATAAAGAGCGAAACACCATGTTGTCCTCGTACAATGCTTTGTACCTCTGCATTGGTAAGCATGGTTACTGCAACAGTGCTTTCTTTATTGGTGATTGGTTGGACAAATGCCAGGGTTGGTGTGACTTCAATAATTTTACCTACTAAAAACCCTTCTGGGGATACTACTGCTTGTCCTGAAATATAGGGGGTATCCTTTGGTTGGCGCAATACAAATATTTTTTCACCATCGATTCGTGTGGTGAAAATAATACGACTACTGGTAATAGGAAACCCAATACTTGCTTCTAGTGATGCAAATTGTTCGGTGGTTGCTGCTAACTCCTTTGTTTGCTGTTGGTCTATGGTCTCTTGTACGAGTGTTCCAATAAACTGTTCTTGCTTTGCGATGGTTTCAAGTAGTGCTTTCCCTTCTGTAATACCTATCCACGTATATTGTAGTTTTGAACCTAAGGAATAAAAGCCAGACCCTATAGCATATAACGGTTTTTGGATAGTTCGTATCACTCCCCCGTGTGTCACTATGTTAAGAATAAAGAGAATGCCGATACTCGCGAGTAGTATCCATGTATTTTTGTTTTGAATGCGTATATCCATGATTACGCGAGTGAAAAGTTACCTAATGATTCTACCGTATGTAAAAGTGCATCATCATCAATAAGAATGCCAGTACCACGAACAACGGTAGTAAGTGGGTCATCTACTACGGTTACGGGCATATGTAATTCATCACCAATAAGACGATCTAATCCACGCAATAATGCGCCACCGCCAGAAAGTACAATGCCACTTTCATGCAGATCTGCAATAAGTTCTGCTGGCGCGTTCTCGACTGTGGTTCGAATGTAATCAACAATGGTGCGCACCGGTCGCTTAATTGCATCACGAACTTGTGAATCGTTTATAGAAAACTCTTTTGGTAATCCATTTAACATGTTTCTTCCTTTTGCTCTCAGTTCTAAGGGTTCTTCTAATGGAAGTACTGATCCGATTTTAATTTTTATTTCCTCAGCTGCTTTTTTACCAATAATACAATTAAAGGTATCTCGTACATAGTCTTGAATGTGGGTATCAAGGGCATCTCCAGCAGTACGCAATGCTTGCCATGACACAATACCTGAGAGTGAAATAACAGCCATAGATGTTTTTCCTCCACCAATTTCCACAACCATTCGTCCATAGGAATCTTGTAGATTCAAACGAGCTCCTACTGCGGTTGCAATAGGTTCTTCAATTAAATGTACGGCACGTGCACCTGCTGAAGTAATGGCATCCTGCACTGCTTTGCGTTCTACTTCGGTAATATCAAGTGGAATACTAACCACCACACGTGGACGTGGGGCAATGGTGATAGCTCCTCGGTGAATTTTTGAAAAGAAATGTTTGACCATTTTTTCGGTCACTTCAAAATCAGAAATTACCCCATTATCTATTGGTGTGCTTACTGCAATATGTGGAGGGGTTTTACCCATCATTTTTTTAGCATCCATGCCAACCGCAAGCAATTGATCCGTTCGAGTATTGATGGCACAATAGGTTGGCTCATTGACCACAATACCTCTATCTTTTACATAAATAAGAGTATTAGACGTACCAAGATCGACGCCGATATCTTTTGATAATTTCCCAAAAAGTTGTTGAATCATATAGGTATAAACGAATACACAAAGAACAAAAAAAGCTCTTTGTGTATGCAGTATGCGTTCAATGGATCGGTTTTGTTTTTGTCTAATCTGAGGTTCTCAGCAGTATCCTATTGTACTGTTTTTAACGGTTTTGTTCAAGCTATCCAACAATTGCTCTCCAGATGCGCCCACCAAATCGAACAATATCTCTGTAGGTGACAACTATAGCAAGGAGCATAAGTAATAAGAACCCAATTTTATGAAACCATCCTTCTATTTCTTTACGTGAAGGCTTGCCTCGTAACTTTTCAGCTATCAGGAATACGAGCCTTCCTCCATCTAATGCTGGGAACGGTAATATATTTATAATTGCCAAATTGAATGAAAGAATAGCCGTAAAAATAAGTACATGGCTAAAGCCAAGATCCAGAACATCATTGGTTGCAACCGCAATAGCAACCGGACCACCAACAGAATCTCCGACACTCTTACCAGTAAATAATCGTGCAAAAATTTCACCAAAGGCAGTGACAATTCTATGTGCATACGAATAGGCACTGATGCTTCCTGCTACTACTGCTTTGTGCGGTGGATAGCGTACCGTACCAACTTCAGCAAGCGCTGCCCCAATAATTTTTCTTTCTGGATCAATATCTTGCATCACTTGAGGAGTAAGTATTGAGGTGTAGGTAGTGTTATTTCGTGTGTATGTTATTTCTACTGTTTTATTTGTTGTACCTACTGCTTCTTGAAAAGGAGTAATGTAGGTAATTGGAGTACCATTTACCGAAGTAATTATATCATTTAGTTGTAGTGATGCTTCTGCTGCAGGACTATTTGGGACAACTTCTTCAACTACTACTCGTCTATTGTGTACATATTTTTCTGCAATATCTGGGGTGATTTCTGTTGGAGCTCCAATCATAAATAACAACACAAGCAATGCCCATGCTGCAATAATGTTCATGGTGACTCCTGCAATAATAACAATAACTCGTTTCCAGACAGCCTGATTTGAAAAGCTACGAGGATTGTCTTGTTGTTCACCATCTTCTCCTACTATTTTTACATAGCCTCCGGCAGGGATAAGATTCAAGGCGTATTCTGTTTCCCCTATTTTTTTAGAAAATAATCGCGGGGGAAACCCAATGGCAAATTCCTCTACTTCGATATTAAATTTTTTTGCTGCAAGAAAATGACCTAACTCATGTACAAATACGAGAAAGCCAAGAATAAGAATAAATGCAATAATGGTGATGAACATAGACTATTTTTGTTTGAATAATAGAAAAAGCTACACGGTCATGATTTCGCTTTCTTTTTTGTCTGCAATTGCTTCGAGAGCTTCGTTTGCTTGTTTTGTTTTTTCATCAAGCTCTTTTACGGCATCTCGTTTATCATCTTCAGTGAGCTCTCCATTCTTTTCTTGTTGTTCAATTGCTTTTTTAGTAGCGTCTCGTGCATTACGAATTGACACACGTGCTTCTTCTAATTTCTCTTTAATTTTCTTTACCATGTCTTTGCGTGTTTCTTCGGTCATCTCAGGAAGAACCATACGAATGATAGAGCCATCTACTACTGGTGAGACATTAAGGTTTGCTTGTACTAACCCTTTTTCAATTTCTTTTACCAAGGATTTATCCCATGGTTCAATGGTTAAGGTTTTTGCATCACTTACCCCAATATTTGCCACTTGTTTGAGTGGTGTTTGGGCTCCATAGGAATCCACCATAACCTGTTCTACAAGTGAAGGGTGTGCTCTTCCTGTTCTGAAGGTGTGGAGTACTTCTTGAAAATGTTCTTCTGCTTGCTGTGCTTTTTGATCAAATTCTGTAGACATATATTAAAATCTATTAAATGTTACACCCAAATATAATACGTCTGGGTTCCCTGGTTGGATGACAATATCGCTCGCTGCTCGAGTACTTGGTAACGCACGTGGTATCCAATTAAACCCTCCATCTATTGAATGATAAAACGTGGTGTTTGTTCCGTAGTATATCTCAAGCGGATCGGTGTCATCTACTGCAAGTGTTTGTATATTAGAGTCCTTTTTACCAGAGATCAAGGGCAGAACGGTCCAATCCGCACCTTGAGTTAAACTGCGTAATAATCCAAATCGTGAGGCATATACAATACCTCGAGGAATGAGTGCAAAATCTCGATATTCTTGTGCACCGGTGTACTCTTTAAACGCTTCATCAAAATATTGCCAGGTTTCTCCCCTATCAAATGAGCGTGCTAAACCTTCTCGTTCAATACCTGCATACAGTACATTTGTTTGCACAGGGTGGAACTCTATTTTATAAAATTGTCGGTTTGGCACTTCTCCTTGTTTTGCCCATGAGATGCCTCGATCTAACGAAACAAGTACCACACCGGTGTTGGTTGCGGCGTACATTTCATTTAAACGAACCGGATGCATGGTTATGGTGGTGATGACGGTGTTTGGGTCATCACTAGTATATATTTGTTCCCATTGAGCACCTTCATCTATACTTTTTACAATGTTACCGTCAACTGCTGCATACATGACTCGAGCATTTCGTGGATCAATCAGAGCATCACGTACATTATTTGAACGCAAAATAGAATCCCAGTTAAGTCCTTGGTTCCAACTAATCCACAAACCATTTTTTTCAGATATTAAGAAAATTTTACGCTCATCTGTCGGTGAAAAAAATATTTTTCGAACGTTTAAATTTGCAATGTTTGCTTTTCTTCCACGATCTTCAAAAATAGTATTACGTTCTTCCCAAGAATCTCCTTGATCTGGAGTACGCCAAACACCTCCATCCGATGCGGTATTAATATTTTGTGGGGTACATGCTGCACCAATAAGGAGCAAAGCACTTGCTATGATACAAAGTCGTAGAGTGTACATATTATATTGAAAGTATCAATTGCTCAGTGGTATGTTTCCAGTTATGTCCCACCGGATGCGCATATGCATCAAGTGCAGTGCGCAACGCTTGAGCGATTGATTGATTTTTTGTTTGTATTAAATGTTGTTCAAAATATGGCAATGCTTCTTGTAACCACGTTGGCAGGTTTTCCTTTTCTGGAGCGTTTTGTTCCCAATGGCGTAAGCGTTCGTGTACATTTTTTTCATTGAGTAGTGCTTGTACTAATGTAGCTACTTCTTGTGTGTGTTCGTGTAACGCATAGCCTGGTCTGCCATGTATTGGTTGTGTTGCTGATACGTGTTCTTGATATTCTTTTTTTGGAACAGGATGAAAATACAATGGCACGGTTCGTGAGTAGATGGTATCAAGTACTTGCTTTTTATGATTATAGATAAGAAAAATGTGGGTATGCTCGCGTGGCTCCTCAAGTATTTTTAAAAATGCATTTTGTGCTTCAGTGGTTAAGGTATGTGCCCCATCGATACATAATATTTTATGTACACCTGACAATGGTGTTTGTTGAAGCCACGTGCGTGTTTCTCGAATGGTTTGAATACTTATGGTTCCCTTTTCTGGTGTGAGTATGCGGATATCTGGATGTGCTTCTAATTGCTGAGTATTAAGTAGTTTGGAAACAAACGTGGTAATGAGCTTTTTTCTGCCAATGCGTTCGGGACCAATACATGAATATGCATGGCTTAAGGTATGTTGCTCTGCGCACTGAGTGAGATACTGTAGAATATCTGCGTGTCCAATAAGTTCTGTTTGCATGTATATACTATACTATCTTTTTTAGTGTATGGTCAATGTGTGTATACGTGTATTTGACTAATATTTTGTTTACAGTATCATGAGTTACATATGCAACACGCAACCACTTATTTCTTTAGCTTTTATTTTACTGACTAGGTCGGTTGTTTTGCGTATTCCACGAACAACAGCTGACCACAAGGTCAGTTTTTTGTTTATTGTTCATTTCCAATTCATTCACTTCTCAAGAAGGAGAAACGTTATGCCTAAACTAAAAAAGTACGTGTATAGCATTCAAATAGAATTGGCTATTCTTACACTTTTTGAATATCTATATGTGTATGACATGTCGTTTGATGACGCATACGACCATGCAGTTGAAAAAGTTGAAAATGATACACAAAAACAACTGCTTCAACGTATGGAGAGATTAGTTCCTTCGGGGTTTGTAACTCAGTTTAAAAAGCAATTAAGAAGAATCATATCTGAATGTGTTATACCAGAAAGAAGAATAATTCTTCTTCAATTTTATTTACATGGTCTTGGTAAGAATTTTTCGGTAAGACAAACAAAAGCAATTCTTACCGATATTCCTGTTCATTTTTCTCTGAGACAACAAACTGTTATTGACTTAATGACAGCACATGGTGTTCCTGTTGATATCGATACTATCCCAGAAAAATATCAACGTGAATATTCACGCATGCCCGCTCCGTATGCTACAGCATAATCAACACACCCAACTCAAATGAGTTGGGTGCTTTTTTTTAAAAAAATCAAAATCAACTATTTGTCATCCTGAATCAAGCCTGTACTGAGCTTGTCGAATGTATTCAGGATAACGGTTGGATGCAATGAGTCTTTCTAAGAAAAAACAAACGTTCCACCTAGGTGGAACGTTCACATATAATCAATTATGACGGGATTCCATCACCTTGAGTACCCTCCAGAGGCGGGCAGGCACGGTTCGGGATGACAGCTTACTAACTCGTTGCCAAAATACTTCGCTTGTACGATTCCAAGTTTTCTAAAGCAACGCCAGTACCTTTAGCCACACACAACAACGCTTCGTCCGTAGTATACGCAGGAACACCTGTTGCCTGTGCAATTAAGCGATCCATATTACGTAGTAAAGATGAACCACCAGAAAGCACAATACCTTTATCAATAACATCCGCTGAAAGTTCTGGAGGGGTGCTTTGTAACACACTTTTTACAGAAGAAATAATACCTTCTAGTTCAGATTGAATAGCTTCGGTTACATCGTCTGAGGTAACGGTAATGGTGCGTGGTAACCCAGAAACCATGTCACGACCACGCACTTCCATGGACATCTTTTTTTGTAAATATAATGCAGAACCAATGCCAATTTTAATTTCTTCTGCCGTACGTTCCCCTACTGCTAAATTGTATTTACGGCGAACATAATCTGCAATAGCCGTATCAAATCTATTTCCACCAATACGCACAGACGTGTTTGCAACAATACCACCTAATGAAATAACTGCCATTTCGCTCGTACCACCACCCATGTCGATAATCATGTGCCCGCTTGCACTTCCAATAGGAATATTTGCTCCAATAGCAGCAGCAATTGGTTCTTTAATAATGTATGCAGCTTTTGCACCTGCAGCAATGGTTGCATCAATCACCGCACGTCGCTCCGTAGAGGTAATACCAGCAGGAACCGCCACCATGACTTCTGGACGAACAATACGAAAACCACCAATGGCTTTACCAATGAAATACCGAAGCATTGCCTCGGTTGTCTTGTAATCCGCAATCACACCGTGTTTAAGTGGACGAGATGCCACAATAGTATCAGGAGTGCGCCCAAGCATTTCTTTTGCTTCGTCCCCTACTGCAAGTACTTGTTTTTCGTTAATAGATACCGCAACCACTGAAGGCTCGTTAATCACAATACCCTTGCCCGGGAGATGGACAAGCGTATTTGCGGTTCCTAAATCAATACCAATTTTCTTAACAAACATAGTGAACTACTATATCACGATTTATAGAGCTATACAATTATATCATGAGATGCATCATCCACAGTTATTGAGAACAAAAAAAAGACCTCTATGCGATAGGTCTTTTTTAAAAAACTGGCTAATATGTGACTTATCGTTATTTTTTAACCGTTGTTATGACAGTATCTTGATGTAGCGGAAAACTACCAATAAGCTGTTTTGATGATTTTAATACTACTCCTTTTGGTGCTTGTTGGAGCTGTGTACTGGTTGGCAGCGTAATATCTACAGAAATAATATGCCCAGTAGTTCCTGCTTGTTTTTGACCGTACAGTGTATAGTTTCCATTAAGCATTGCTTGGTACACCGATTGTGGTAATTGGTAATTAAACGTAAGTGTTTCGGTATCTCCTGGTTCAATAGAAATAAAGGTACCAAGCTCTGTTTTTCCATGTTGCTGCGCAACAGCTATAGGTTCCTCATTCCCTTGTGCAGATAAAAATTTTGACCCTGCTGGAACGTATAATCGAGTGTATGTTCTATACCGAGTAGTTTTCCAATCAAACGAACCAGTGTGATTATACGTAATAGCAACTTGTGCATCTGCTGTTTGTCCTTTTTCGTTTGGGGTTATGGTATAGGTAATAGTTCGCTCGATTGCAGGGTCAGATTTTAAACTTCCTAAATTTGCATCAACTACAAAAACATAATCTCCTTTTGTTTGTTGAATCGTTCCTCCCCAATTGTTTTCTTCTACAAATGATTGAATGTTTGGTTCAGTAAAATATAATTGAATCTTTTTTTCTGCAAAGGCATCAAGCACAATCGGGGCAAGGGTCTGCATGTCTTGAATAGAAAGGTTAAATAACTTTTCTTGTAACTTTTGTGCTATGTCGTCAATAATTTGTTTACGATTATAAATAGTAATCCCTTCCTCTTTAAATCCTAACTCTACGTGGTAAGCCAAAATATCTACTAAATTTTCTGCGGTGAATTCAGTACCGTCTACGGTTACGGGACCGACAATAGTCAAAATATCTTGTATGAAGTCTGGGGTCAGTGCAAACACTCCATTAAACGAACGCACCGGACCGCGTTCATCTTTGTAAAACTGCATAGCCATTTCTGCGGTGGTTGCAAAATCTGGATCCCAGTTTACATCACGTAAAAACCATTGTGATTGCTTGATATAGGTTTGTAATGGCTGTGGGGGAACTTTTGTATTAAATGCTTTTGCAGGTTCATCTAAATTATACACATTATCCGTCACAAAATTTTTAACGGAACCATTTGAAAGAGTAACGGTCCCATACGTACCAATAAATCCACCAGTTGGTCTGAGCTCGGTATTGTTTTGTAACAACATAAGGTACGTAGCATCCGTAGGATATCCTAATACCTGTGGAACTAAAGGCAACCATGGTTGTATTTGGTTAAATGCTTGTTGTGCTTTTGTTATTTTGCCAATAGTGTCATCTACATAGGTATCAACTATAGGAAACGATGACATGCGCTGTGCTTGGGTAAGTAAATCAACAATTAAATCACCTTGCATGCGAATATCTTGCCAAAATGACTCTGATTCGGACACAGCTTTAAGTAATTCTCGTTTTTGAGAAATAGAAATACTATTAAACGATTGTTCAAATGTTTCTGCATTTGGCAGTGTTGCTATCCATTTAATGATGTCTGTACCGGTATCAAGTCCTACATCCGCTGCTAAAAAGACTCTGTCTGCAGCTGCTACCTCGGTACGTATGTATGGGAATTCGGTAAATGGGAAAAATCTATGTACATTTTTTTGCATGTCTTGTACATCTTCTTGTGTCTCTTTTAATAGTGCTTGGGTGCCTTCAAAATCTCGCGCAACAACGTGTGCAATAACCTGTGGCACACGTGCTTCTACTTTTCGCATAGTGAGAAAAAGATCTATGAGTTGCAAAGTATAAAACACAAACAACACCGTACACACCACAATAGTTGCACCTAAGTAATAGCGTTTGGTTGGTACGAATCGTTTGAGATATGGAATATATGTACTCAAATATGGCACAATGTTTTTCATAGATTATTGAGAAAAATGTGGCACTGCTATCCCCCACTTTTTAAAATATTTAATAGCACTGGTAATATGTACCCAAGTCATACGGTTAAAGACCACTTGATAAAAACGAGTGGTTGCGGATGCTCTACTGTGGTAATGAATAATTTCGATATCTGCAATGTAATGAATCTCCCAACCTTTTTTCCAAAATCGTCGGCACCAATCCGTATCTTCTAAAAACAAAAAGTAGCGTTCGTCCATTAAGCCAACTTCTTCTATTGCTTGTTTGCGTACGATCATACACGAACCTTGTATCCAATCTACCGCTCGTGTGTCTTTGTGATCCCAATCCATCATCAAATATTTTTGTATGACTTTTTGTGCAAATGAAAAACGAGCAAGTGGCGTTCTGCGATATAAAAACACTTCTGGGCTTGGGAAACGATAGCAGAAGTATTGCAAACTCCCGTCTGGTGAAAGTAACCGAGGTCCGGCAATGCCCACACGTGGATGTGCGTCCATATATGCAACCATGCGCGTGAGTGCATTTTCCCAAATAACAATATCTGGATTCATAATCAACACATATTCTCCACGTGCTTCTTGTATGCCTAAATTATTCCCATAGGCATAGCCTTTGTTGTGTGGTGCTTCTATTAAACGAACCTGCTTGAATCGAGGAAGAATTTTTTCTTTAATATATGCAACACTGGTATCGGATGACTTATTATCAACAATAATAATTTCAAAATCAAGAGATTGTGTATGTTTTACAATCCCTTGAATGCACGGAAGGAGAAAATCTTTTGAGTTGTAGTTGAGTATGACGATTGAAAGTTGCATACATTATGCGCGTATAGCATCTACATACGCTTTGAGTAGTTGTGGGGATCGTACGAGTGTATAACCTGCTTTAAGCATTTCGTATATTAAAATAAATGGAAATTTATAAACATCTCGTAGTCCAAGATTTTTCTTGAGCATAATAAGATGATTTCTGAGTGAGAGATATTGTATTTTTTGTGAACGGATATGTCTGTTTCCTTTTTGTACGGCTCGGTCGTGTTGGGCTATTGCTTGAGGGACAAACTGACAGATCCATCCTTTTTTGTGTAGTCGCCATGCGAGGTCTACGTCTTCTTTATATGCATGGAATCGCTCATCAAAATAGCCATAAGCATCCTGTACTGATTTGAGTGCTTCTACCCGATATAACGCACATGCTCCAGTTGTACCAAATACAGGCTCTGAGAGGCTAAATTTTGCGTTTTCTGGAATATTTTCCCCTCTATCGTACACTTTTCCATATATTGTCATATGAAGCCCACAGGAGTCAAAAATACCACTTTTCCCGTTATTTGGCAATATTCTATAGAGTTTTCCTGCTATTGAGCCAATATGCTCATTTTTCTCTATTTCTGCTGTGGCTTGTGCTATATATCCTTCCTGCAATTCACAATCTGGATTAAGCACTAATACATATGGTGTTTGTGCTATATCTATCCCCTGATTATGCCCGCCTGCAAAACCTTTATTCTCGGTGTTTTGTATGAGGGTTACTTCGGGATGATTTTGTTGTATCCATTCAATGGTCCCGTCGCTTGAGTTATTATCTATTACTACAACCGAAAAAGGCACCTCTGTTTGACGTGCTATTCCTGCAAAAACACTTTCCAGATGTTCTGCACTATTCCAGGTGACTATTTGAATTTGGACGACTGGTTTCATGATATGTAGTGTATCTGTTAAATAAAAAAAGATCCATAGGTTGCTATGAATCTTTGGCTGTTGTTTGTGAGAGCAATGTAAGATACTTCCATTCATTCAATGCCCTTTTTGTCACATACACTGTGTCATCTGATCGGACATTAAGGTACCCAAAGGAAATACATCCTTCGATAACTGGCGTTACATTTTCAATAAACGGAAACTTTTGTGCGGTCTGATATATTACACTTTGCTTGGTGATATCCTTATGATTAGACACATACAGTATTACCAGTGCTTGGTGTGGATGTCTAACAATATTTTTTGATAATACGTAAAAAAATCCACCGCCAAATGGTTTCCCTCTATTAAGATACCCTCCAGATCGTAGACGTAGTTTATGTTGGGTAACATTTGTTCGAGTTACTCCTATTGCTTCGGCAATAACACGATCAACAGGAACACGATCTGTCTTTGTTGAAGTAACCATATGGCACAGTACATCTGCCGCTGGACCATTTAAGTGTTGCACCGGCGATACTTCCCAAGGCATATACACCTCCTTATATAAGTCTTTGTCGTCTTACACTCGGCTGGGCAAGTTTTACTTCCGCCCCAACTTGTAACAGTGGTGGTTCCCCAGGTCTCATTATTGCTTTCCAGGTATCAAGATCCGTTACTTCTCCCCAAAATCTATGAGAAGTATTGTAACAGTAAAAATTTCTATTGCACAAACATGATGCTGTTTTCCCCTGAGATGGGAAATTTTTTTGCACACATTGTGAACCATATCTATCACAAAAGGAATCAGACATACTGCCTCCTCGCTAAAATGTAAAGATCAACGGATTGACTACCTACATTAATCATTTTTGGTTTTAGTGTCAAACCAACTTGCAGTAAGCATAATAATACCAATACCAAGTGGATGATTGAGATACGGACTCACTCCATGTGTTAACGCTAACGCAACTAATCCAACAATGCCACCAAGTACTAGATAGTTTTTATGTTGTATTTCTTTCCAACCCGTTCGGATAATACAAAACAACAAATACAGATATGCACCAACACCAACCAAGCCAAGCTTTAACCAAATTTCTAACCACCCTAATTCAAATGCTGAGGTGGTGTAATATCCATCTGGGTTATTCTTGAGTACGCGAGGATCTTGTGATTGGTAGGTTACTGTTGCACCAAATCCGTTACCTACTACTGGATGAGTACTAATACCTTCAAACAATGGGCGTATTTGAGCATACCTACTAGATACGGCTGCCTCACCAGTAAATGCAGATGCACGATCCTTAATAAAGCTACTATCTGCATTACTTGGTGGAATAGGAAATTTCATTACTCCAACAACAAAGCCAACACTCAGTACGCCAACACCAATCATCACCGCAGAAAAACGAAGCGTGTTCATGAGTGATTCTTTTGCTACTACTATGAGCAGTAACACAAAACATACTGAACTTATTGCCATGGCTAACCAAAAGCTACGAGAAAAAGACATAATAATTGCAGAGAGTGTGGCCGTAGCAAGTATTACTGATGTATAGAGTGATTGGGTCTTTTTTTGTATAGCAACATATAACACAGCAATACATACAAAAAACACAAATACTAACCATATATGTGATTGCATGAATATGCGTGAGAGAATCAATGTTGGATCTACATTGGTTATTTCTGCAAGTCTGCTTGCACGTGACCATGCATAGAGCGTATCTTGTATGGTAAATAATTCATGACTAAATATATAAAACAATGCAATGGTTTTTAGAGTAAGCCAACTTACTGCTCCGACAATAGTTGATTGTATGTAGTCTACTTGCCTTTTTGAGAACACATAATATATCGGGAAGATCAATGCAAAATAGAGATAGTTATTTACATCACTAAACAATGCTCCAATACTTGTTCCTCGCACAACTCCCCAGAGGGACGCCCACACAATAACTCCTGCAAAAAGAGCAAATGGTTTGAATAGTTTTGAAGAAAAAAATGCAATCTGTTTTTCTTTTATTGCATGGACTCCCCACACTGCAAGCACCACAAGCCAGAGTATCATGCGAATGGATACTCCGTCGTATACAAACATTTTCCCAAGTGAACCAATAATAAGCTCAATGAATACTAGGTACACTCCCCATTCTAACTTTTGAATGGTTGCATAAAGGATGCCGAGTGTTACTATGCCAAAAATATATGGGCTCGTTTGAGGTGCCATAAAGGCAAGAAGGGAGAATGCTTCTATTGCTACGAGTATAAAAATTATTATAAGTATGTTCTTTTGTAGTGTATGTTTCATGTGTATGTTGACGGGATCCCATCACCTAGAGTACGAGGTTTAGGATGATACTAGATTAAGTACAAAAATATCATTGTCATCCCGAGCTCTGTACTCAGAGCGATGGGATCTCGTGATTAATAACTATCCGTGATGAACAAATCTTTATATTCTGGATTTATACTTTCAATAAGTTTTATCTTATTTGCTCTATGTAATTTTTTTACATGCTTTTCTCTCTCAATTGCTTGGTCAATTTCTGTATAGTGTTCGTAGTATACTAAGGTATCAATGTTGTATTTTTTTGTAAAACTATTGTGTGCTTTATGTTTATGTTCCCATGCTCTTCGTAATAAAGAATTTGTTACGCCGACATAATATACAGTATGACGTGTATTGGTCATGATGTATACATAAAAGTTGTATTGATTTACACGTGACATATATTCACGGGATCCCATCGCTCTGAGTACAGAGCTCGGGATGACAACTATCTACTGCTGTCATCTCGAACGAACGTAAGTGAGTGATGGGATCTCGTCCCAAGTACAAAAAAACTACTTCAAAAAGTAACGCAATGCACTTCTAAAAAACCACCATTGTTTTTTGAGTGTCATCTGCTGTGCAAAGGATGTTCCACCGTGATGGATGATTGATGTGTCTGGATAATACAATATAGTAAATCCTGCTTGCTTAATTCGTCTGCATAAGTCAACCTCTTCGAACCAAATAAAAAAATCTTCATCAAGTAGTCCAACGGTGTCTAACACTTTTTTGGGAATACACATAAACGCACCCATAACCTGATCTACTTCTGCTTCTTTTGTGTAGTCAAAATCTTTTGCTAAATAATTATGTAACACAAACGGGAATATTTTATGTATTTTAAAAAGAATGGCTAATTGAGAAAGGAATGTTGGAAATCTACGAACAGAAAGTTGTATTGATCCATCTGGATTATGCAACTGGCACCCAATGACACCTACAGTGCCATCAAATCTACCGATGCATTGTTCTATGGTGTTTTCAGTAAACTCGGTATCTGGATTTAAAAGCAAAATATACTCCCCTTGTGCTTGTGTAATCCCTTGGTTATTTGCTTTTGCAAAACCTGCATTTGTGTTGTTTTGAATATAGGTTACTTCTGGAAACTGCTGGATCATTTCAGCAGTTCCATCGGTTGAGGCATTATCTACCACAATAATCTCATACGAAATGTTCGATGAGTATTGTTGTATTGATTCCACACATTTCTGCAGGAGATCTTTTACGTTCCATGAAACGATGATAATTGAGACTTGCATATAGCGAGTATAGCACTCACAAAAGGATAAAAAAAGAGACTGTATTATACAACCTCATTGATTGGCTTTTTGTGAATTTTCAAGTACAGAAAGAAACAAGCCTCCTGCAATGACTATCATTCCTCCAATAAAGAACGAGTTACAAATTATGTTTCTTTCGAATTATTTGTTCTGCTTTTTGATAACGTTTATTTCTACCAAACCATGATATTTTTGTCAAAAAGGATGGCATCCAACTACTCATTACTCCCCCGCTTTGTATGGTAAACAATATCTCTGGTATCCACAAACCTACATGACCTTGTTCGAGCATAGTCAGCCAGAGATCCCAATCCTGAAATTTTTTGAGTGCTGGATCAAATGGTACTACATGTTCTCTTCGAATAAGTGAGGTGGTGTGAATGTATGGCATCTTTTTTAATTTTTCTGGATCAAACTCCCAAAGCCTAAATGTCTTCCAACCAAATTTGAATGAGCTATACACGTATGATACTTCTGGATGTTGCTCGAGTGTGGTGTGCATGTTTGCAAGCATGCTTGGTTGCATAACAATATCTGCATCACAAAAGAGAATGTACTTGCCTGATGATTGTGCAAAACCGTTGTTTCGAGCTACTGGTGCTCCTTGGTTTTGTTGATGATAGATGGAAATTGTTACATTGTTGAATTGTTGAATTGTCTTTTCTACTTCTTCTTCGGAACATTCTGTTGAGCCATCGTTTATAACAATGACTTCAAAATTTTTGTATGTTTGGTTTTGTATGGACGCTAAACATTTCTCAAATGCTTTGAGCCGATTGTATAGTGGTATGATTATTGAAATGGTTGGTTGGTTCATTTTCTTGAAAAATTTTTTATATGAGGTAAGGTATATCTATCTTCTGTCCTTTCAATACAACCCCACTATTGGGAGGGAAATATGCGACGTATTACTACCGGTCACCTGCTAATCGTACTTGGATTAGTGGTTCTGGGTATATTTTGCTTTTAGACTCCATTGTGGGTCTATTTTTTTGCAATATTTTTATCAGCGATTGTGCTATTTCTTGAATATTTCCTGCTTCAACGAGTATACCATTTTCCCCTATTGCTTCAGGCACGCCACCTACTTTTGAACCAATAACAGGTAGATCAAATTGTTGCGCTTCTTTATACACAATACCATACCCTTCAAAATCTGTTGGGTCATCTTTTGGTGTCATAATAAACACATCCGCGGTTGCAAGCCAGCCGTATTTTTCTTTTTCAGATACTGCTCCTGCAAAAATAACCTGTTTTCTTTTTTTAGGTTGAATAGATGCTTCCAGTTCTCTTTTTTGTGGTCCGTCTCCTACAATTATATATACCGCATCTGGAATGGTTCGCCATACATGCACCATACTTTTTAATACATCATCAACACCTTTTCTATCCACTAACCGACAAATGGTAAGTACCACTGGTTTGTTTTTAATAATATATTGCGAACGAAGATCTTCTCCAACAGAAATATATTTTTGTGTATCTATTTCTGCGATGCGTGGATATTGTACGCGTGCTTTTTCTGGTGTGTAGCCGTAGGGCTCTAATAGTTGTGCGGTTGCTTTGCTGTTTACCACTACCTCATCGGCATCTACTAATATTTTGTGTACCCAAAATGTTTTCCATTGAGATTGCAATGGGCGTACAACATCTAATCCATGGACATATACCCTATACGGTGTTCTAAATATTTTTTTATAAATCCACGCAATATAGCCAATGGGTAGCACGTGCGAAATCCAGATACTTTGTGCTTTTCGTGCTTGCATACAGGTATGCCAAAACAACGGTAACCATTGTGGCCACTTTTCCCAAAAGTATTCTTGTGCTTGGAGGACAGTTACTTCGGTATCAGAAGCATCTACCTCCCCTTTGAGGTAGGTACCAACTCCTCCGTGCTGTGGTGGATATTCTAATGTGAGTAATACTATGTTAGGCACATTCTTGACAAAATATTAAAATATTGTTATTTTTATATCTCCAAAATATGGAGCATGTTCATTTTAGCATAGTGTTTCGGGGAGGTCTGTATGAACACATATGACGCCTTCTATACACTTCTTGAAAATTGGGGTGTAATAGAACATATATACCAAATTGGCGGAGCAGTTGTAACTATTTTAGCTTTTTCTGCTATCTGGATAATCCGTGTAAAAACCACTTTTGATATCTTTGAATTTTTAAAAAAAATTGCAAAGAAAAAAATACAACCTACAGAAATCATTGTCCCAGACACAACATGTACTCAATGTAGCTATTGTGCAGAATGTACAACTCAACCTAAAATTGAGATTAATATCACCGGGCCTGTACTTGTTGTTACTGACAATGACCAAATACAGCAGATACCCTGTGAAGTAAAAACCGAACACATTCAGAAAGATCAGGTAGAAAACAGTTCACTTACACTATAAAAAGGAATATACTATGTTCGCTTATTTACAAGCACATCCATATTTTTTTGCTGGTGTTCTCACTTTTGTATTTGGTGTTCTTCCTTTGGGAGGTGGAATTTTAGCCCACCATAAAAAAACTAAAGCATAACAGAGTTTATAGACTCTGTTTTTTATTTGTGTAACATTCCTTTGAGCCACAAGAGATCTTCTGCTGTATATACTCTCAGCAGTAAGATAAAACAGAGATATGAAAGAACCCCTGCTCCTATTGCTCCAAATAATCCAATGTTAAGCAATATGTATTGCACCACATACATCATACCAATAGTTGCACCTATCACTCTCACTAATTTCCACCACAAATTCCATGAACCAATACGTACAATACTCCGTGCTTTTAACCAGCCCAAAACCACAATCAGCACACTACCAAACAATGCAGCATACACCGCACCCATAAATCCATATATCGGTAGCAGATACACCAACAGTGCAACCGTAACCACTAACTGAATTGCTCGATGAATAGTATTGCGCTTTTCGTTTCCGGTTGCATTGAGTAATGAACCAAACGGATACTCAATATATAAAAATACCACTGCCCAAATAAGTACCTGCAACGCAGGAATAGATGCACTAAATTCTGGCCACACACGCATAACAATGGTATCTGCAAGTATGGAAATACCTCCTGCAATAGGCAGAGAAATAACAAACAACAATAACAGCATTCTGTTAAACAGAGATGCTAATTTTTCGTGTGCGTGTGTTGCATAATTACTCATTGCAGGATACACGGACGCGGTAAATGCAAGTGCAATAAATGGAAACGTAAATACTACTTTTGCAGGAATACTATACAACCCTACGGCATCGTCCCCTAACATGTTTTTTATTAAAATAGAATCAATGGTGTTATATGCTTTTATAAATGCGGTTGCAAAAAAGAATGGTAATGCTTTGTGCAACCACACACGCATCTGTGTGAGTTTGAATGTTGGTACCAATGAAAGGTTTGTTTTGGTATGCACCATGTAGGAGGAATAACATACATGCCACACGCTTCCCAGTGCTATGACTCCTAATAGATATGGCAGATGTTGTGTACGTGTTACAACCGTTATCCCTACTCCAAAAATGATGATTTGAAATAGTGCGGTACCAATGGATTCGTACACCAAGTTTTGTTTTGCTCGGAATACCGTCCAAAAAAATGCGGTAAGTTGATCCAGCACCATGATTCCTGCGGTTATGGTTATGAGTTGCATAAGTGCAGAATCATACCCAAGCAACAGGGCTGTTATGTAGAGTAACGTAACTGAAACTACGGTACTAATAATACGTATGCCTAAAATATTTTGAAAGGTTGCTTTTTGTTCGCTATCGGATTGAGAAAAGGTACGAATGCTGAGTGGTATGAACCCAAAATCTACAAGCAACGAAAACAATGATGCAAATGAAAGTGCAAAAATATAGGTGCCAAGTGTTTCTGGACCTAATGCTCGTGCAAGCACACTAAAGTATATAAACGAAAGTATTTTTTGAAATACGAGTGTGCTGGTGTATATGGCACTGGATCGTGCGATGTTTTTTGATGTGTGTATCATTGTACCTATTATGGCATACTCTTTGTTATAAAAAAATACAAGATCCTGAAACAAGTTCAGGATGACGTTTTTTTAGCCATATGTGACAGAAAAACTCCTTAGAACTTATACCTTATAACTTACATCTTGCTGGTACAACAGAAACAAAAAACCAGCCGTACTGGCTGGTTTTAAAAATATCGTTTTGATTAAGCAACTAACGTTTGCTCCATTGTGGTGCACGACGTGCGCGTTTGAGACCTGGTTTCTTACGTTCTTTCACACGGCGGTCTACGGTTACGAATCCTGCTTTTCTGAGTGGTGGTTTATCGTTTTCGTCTACTGAAACAATTGCTCGAGAGAGTGCTAAACGAATAGCTTCTACTTGGCTTTTGAATCCACCACCTGCTACACGAACATTTACATCGGTGCTGTCTTTGCGTCCAAGTAATTCGAGCGGTGCCCATGCGATGCCTTGCAATGATGATTGTGGGAAATATTCTGTAAGAGGCTTTTTGTTTACCACAAATGTACCACTACCTTTGGTGTAGAGTTGTACGGTTGCAGATGCTTCTTTTCTGCGACCAACGGCACGGGTATATTTACGGCCGGTAAACGGATTTTGGGTTGTTTCTTGAGTCTCTGACATACTTATTTCTTAAAGCTTAGGCGTTTAATCATTTCTTTGCGTAATGAATTTTTTGGCAACATACCATACACAGCTTTGCGTACTACTTCTTGTGGATCACGTTCCCACAAATGTTCTAATGTTTCTGATTTTAAGTGTCCTGGTTGTGTGGTTGGTTTGTAGTATTTCTTTTGGGTCATCTTGTTTGCACCAGTAAATACGATATTCTTGTATCCAGTAATTTCTACACTGTCTCCCGTATCGGTGTGTGATTCAAAAGTTGGTTTATGTTTACCCATAAGTAACTGTGCTGCATCGCTTGCAACGCGTCCTAAACTCTTGTTTTGCGCATCAATTGTGTGTTTGGTTCTTTGCATATTATTTGATGATAGAAATACGTGCATTTTCTCCACTGTCGCCTGCGCGTACACCTGTTTTGCGGATACGAGTGTATCCACCTGCACGTTCTTTATGTAATGGGCCAATCACTTCGAACAGTTTTTTTACGGCATTTTTATGTGCCAATTTGGTTGCAGCTTTTTTGCGAGCATCTGCGGTGTCGTTCTTTGCAAGGGTAATGAGGCGTTCTGCGTATGGGCGTAATGCTTTTGCTTTTGCTACGGTTGTTTCAATTTCGTCGAACAAAAACAAGCTGGTTGCAAGATCTTTCAAAACTTGCACGCGTTGTGCTGTTGGTCGGCCTAATTTAACTGTTGTTTTTTGATGACGCATATATTCGTATTATTCTTCGGTTTCTTCTTCTGATTCAGATTCTTCTTCGTCTGATGATGTTTCTGTTTCTTCTTCTGGTACTTCTACTACTGGAGTTGCACCTAATCCTTCGCCAATTGCGGTAAAGTGATGTGCAAGAATTTTTGTTGCTTCTTGTACTGCTTCTTCTACGCTAATGGTTCCATTGGTTTCAATGTTCATGGTTACTTTGTCGTAGTCGGTTCTATCACCCACACGAATGTTGTCTACATCATAACCAACTGCACGTACTGGGGTAAAAATAGAATCAATGGCAATTGCGTTTACTTCGAGTTCCATGTCTTCACGTGCTTCTACAGATTCGTATCCACGTCCTGGTTTTACCCATAAGGTCATGTCGAGATCTGCTGCTTTATCGGTTAAGGTCATGATAACTGCATCTGGGTTTGCTACTTCTACTGCGCTGTTTGCTTCGATATCGCCTGCGGTTACTACTTTATCGCCAGTTACTTTGATGCGTAATTCTACTGGTTCATCACCATGTACTTTAATGTGTACACGTTTGAGGTTTAATGAAATGTCTACCACATCTTCTTTTACGTAGTCGATTGCGGTGAATTCATGGCTTACGCCTTTAATTTTAAATGCAAAAATTGCTGCTCCTGGAATAGAGTTAAGCAATACACGTCGCAATGAGTTTGCAACGGTTGGTCCATACCCTGGATACAATGGCTCAATGCTGAGCACTGCTTTGTGTTCGATGTCTGCATCTGGGGTGATGTTGATTTTGGTTGGAAGTGAGATATCCTCCATAGAGTTTGTGATGCTAATTAACGTGAGTAATATTCAACGATTTGACGAATATCGATGATTGTTTTTGGTTCTTCGATATCTGGTTCAGAAACCATGCGGCCACCATTCTTTTCTGCTACAAGCCATCCTGGAACTTTTTCTCCAAGTGTTTGTGCGAGTGCTTTGTATGCTGCTGATTCTGCTGTTTTTTCTTTGATAGTAATGCTATCCCCTGTTTTTACATTTACAGATGGAATAGTTACTTTTTTACCATTTAATAAAATATGCCCATGGGTTACCATTTGTCGTGCTGCTGGGCGGGTTTTTGCTAATCCTAAACGGTATACGACGTTATCTAATCGTTGTTCGAGTAATCCAAGCATTACGCTACCGGTATCACCTGTTTGGTGGATTGCTTTTTTGTAATAGTTTGAAAATTGGCGTTCGAGAATGCCGTAGATACGTTTTGCTTTTTGCTTTTCACGTAATTGTTTTCCGTAGTTGGTCAATTTTGAGAATGCTAACTTTTGTCCGTGTGATCCTGGTGGATAGCTTTTACGGGTTAATGGTGATTTTGCTGTTCCGGTTTTATCTAAACCTGGGTGCAATTCAATGCCTTCTCTTCGTGATTGCTTATATTTTGGTGATCTATCTCGTGCCATAGGTTATACTCTTCGTGGTTTTTTAGCTCGTGGACCATTGTGTGGTACTGGAGTGGTATCTTTAATTGAAAGAATTTGTAATCCTAATCCTGATAATCCGCGGATTGCGCCGTCGCGTCCCATGCCGACTCCTTTTACTTCGATATCTACTTGCTGTAATCCTGCTGATTTTACAAAGTCTGCGAGTGAACGAACAACCACACCTGCTGCGAATGGTGTGGATTTCTTTGGTCCTTTAAAGCCTTCTTTTCCTGCTGCTGACCAAGCGAGCACGTTTCCGTTTCCGTCTGCAATGCTTACAATGGTGTTATTGTATGATGCATTAACATATACCACTCCTTTTTTAAGTGATACTTTTTGCTTTTTCTTGCGTTTTACTGTTTTTGCTTCTGCCATATGTTATTAGGTCTTTTGTGCTGCTGGTTTCTTACCTGAGCTTGCTGTTTTACGAGTATTTCCTCTCACGGTGCGTGAGTTGGTTTTGGTTCGTTGTCCGCGTACGGGCAAATGTCGGTTATGTCGGTTGCCTCGGTATGCGTTGATTTCTTTTAATCGTTTAATGTTTGCAAGTACTAATCGAGTGAGGTCACCTTCTACTGCCATTTTTTCTTTATCGATAATTTGGCGAATAGTGTTTACTTCTGTTTCGCTTAAATCTTTAATGCGCTTGGTTTCGTCGATTTGTGCCATTTCTAAGATGCGGTGACTTTGGGTTCTACCAATTCCTCGGATATAGGTTAATCCGATGAGTACTCGTTTTGAATCTGGTAAATTTACGCCTGCAATACGTGCTGCCATAGGTATATTGATTATCCTTGTCGTTGTTTATGTTTTGGATTCTTGCACAATACTACTACTCGTCGTTTGCGACGAACCACTCGGCAGTCTCTGCACATTGGTTTTACTGATGCTCTTACTTTCATAGTGTGTTCTTGTGACGGGTTTGCTTCGTCGCCAGAGGCTCCTCGCAAAATCCATAGTATTATTTAGTATCGATAATTGATTCTTCCTTTTGAGGTGTCGTACGGGCTCATTTCTACTTTTACGGTGTCGAAGGGAAGTATTTTAATTTTGAACATGCGCATTTTGCCTGAGAGGTGTGCGAGTATTTCGTGTCCGTTGGTGAGTTTTACTTTAAACGTTGCGTTTGGGAGTAACTCGAGCACTTGTCCGTCTACTTCGATAAAGCCTTTCTTATTGACGCTGAAACCCTCGGGATCGTTTTCGTTTCCTTGATCCTTTGGTTGGGGTCTTGGTGTGTGTTGTGGCTTTTGCTGGTTGCGCTTTTGTGGCATGGCGTCTTTTTGGGACAAAATTAAATGTATATACCATTTATATGGGATATACAATTTCTTTTTTTGCTAATTTTTTAGGTAATTTTTGTAATATATAGACAGAGATATATTAGTAGAGTTTCTGAAGAAAGTCAATGTTTTTATTGGCTCTCTACCTGTGTATATCCTATTTTTGCTTATTTTAGGTATTTTTGTTGTTTTTTTAGGCTAGTTTTACGGTTTCTTGTAGGTGTATGCCTGCTCTATCTCTCGTTTGCATTTTTATATAACTTATGAGTTGGGCTATGTGGTCTGTGGTTGCGTCTGGTGTGAGGGTTATGATGGCTGGGTTTTGTTCTGCAATAGTTGCTCCTCCTATGGCAAATCCTGTTATGCCCAGTTGGGTTATGAGCCATGATGCTGGTATGGGGTTATTTTGGTATTCTGCTGGCTGGTCAAGGTCTTCTTTTTGGATTGTTTCTTGTGGCACGCTTGCCCACTCTTGCCATGGGATGTCTTGGAAGAGTTTTTGCTGGGTTTGTTGCTGAGTTTGAAATTCTTGTGGGGTGAGCATGTTGGTAGTATATATTATTTTTCAATTTTTTGCTTGTTGTGAAATTGAGTGGTGGGGGGTAATATTAAGGTATAGATATTTGATGTGTGTATTAGGATGCCATTTTTAGGTGTATATCCGAATAGAATTCGGTTATGTACTAGTTAACTGAAATGATTTTTAATTTTTTAAACAATGTCTGAATACAAATTAACAAATGAAATCTTATCTAAGAGTAAAGCTACCACATGGGATCAAGCAAAATCTGAGTGGTTTTTAGACGATATAAATTTTCTTGATGAAGCAACGTCATGTATCTGTGGCCACTACCCGATTATAGAAGAGTGTGTAATCAAAAATAGTCATACTGGCGAAGCGCTAGTAGTAGGAAATCAATGCGTGAATAAATTTCTAACTAATTTGGATTCTACCAAAATTGTTCAGGCTATAAAAAAAGTAAAAAAAGATATGGAAAAATCTTTAAATCCAGTGACTATAAAACACGCTTTAAAGAAAGGTTGGATTAACAATTGGGAAAAAGATTTTTACATTGACACATGGAGAAAAAGAAATTTATCAGATAAGCAATTAGCGATCCGAGTTAAAATTAACAAGAAAATTACGATTCATTTCAAAAATTAAAATCACAATACTTAACACTGAGTATCCTATTCACGAGCTAAAAATTATTCACTTTCAATTTTATGAAAATCCAGGAAAAATTTAACAAACACCCTTATACTTATGCAATAATTTCTATTTTATTATTTTTTGTTTTATATTTTCTTTTGGTAAGATTTTTCTACCCCGAAATAGAGCATAGTGGACTCTTCGGTGATATGTTTGGTGGTATTAATGCACTATTCTCAGGTCTTGCTTTTCTAGGAGTTATTTATGCAATCATTTTACAAAAAGAAGAGTTGCGACTACAAAGAAAAGAGCTAAAAATGACAAGAGAAGAACTTAAGCGTACTGCGGAGGCCCAAGAAAAATCCGAACAAGCTCTTTCAAGACAAGCTGATTCATTGAAACAAACAGCAAAATTGAACGGCTTAAGCTCTATTCTTCAGTATAAAACAGGAATGATAGACGCATTAGCTACAGGAAGATACGGATCTGCAGGAATTGATAAAAATCTAGAAAAAGAGTGCGAAAATATAAAACAAAAAATAGAAGAAATAATTGAAAATAAATAATTTTTTACATAAAACCTTACCATGCTCCTCCAAATACACAAATTCTTCCTCACCAGATTTCATCATGGTACAATAAACCTACTCCTACACGCAGTAGGAATAACCTTATTCGTTATATCCTTCATACAAAAAAATCTACCATTGATGATACTATCAATAGTAGTAATGGAATCTGGACATATTTACGAATACTACCAATCCGACACAGCAACAAGAAAAAAATTCATACAATCACTCCCCTTTCAACTCGCACTCATAATAGGACTCATTGTAGTATTGAAGTTATTGGGTTGGTTTTAAAAAGTTTAGTTAAAATCTAACAATAAAAAAAGGAGGGTCTCCACGTTTACTACGCTTCAATGACCCTCGACGCAAACTACGCATCACTCCAGCTCCATATCCAGCCAAAATTCCATGGCATCTTGGCACAAAAGGAACTTCAACGCCGAAGCTTTAAGACACGATTATTTTGTGTCCTAAAAAGAACCTAGCATCAGATAGGCATAAGGTCAATACTTTTGGGCTTGGTTTTAAAAAGTTTAATTAAAATCTAAATAAAAATTAAACAATAAAAAAAGACCTTCCGTTTAGTTCGAAAGGTCGGTTCTTGGGGTAGTACGCTTTAAAAAACTTATTCAGTAGTAAAAGCTGCTAAGCGATCAAACAGATCGGGCAGTTTATCAATTCTATCCCAATGATTCTTCCGCATAATTTGCAAAAGCTTTTCCATGAGCCAAAGAATAATGAATCGAGCAGCTTCCTCGTAGGACATAACTCGCTCAATCCTCTTTTTCTTTGTAAAAGATATGACTCGCCCATCTCCAAAAGCAAATTCGTGAGCAATTGGAGGATCAGCATCTGCTGGCTCAGTAAGGTCAGCCCGAACGTTTAAAAGCCATAGCGATGTAAAGCAATCGGGAGGAGCCTCATGAGGAGGGTCCACTTGTTTTGCAATCAGGTTTGCATGGTATATATCATAACCATCATCATCAGAGTTTTCGTCCTTAAATCCCAATCTGTTGAGAAGCTCTTCTGCAACATGTTCGGAAAAATCACAGACATAGCCAGCCTTAGTTTTCCAAACATCCTGAGTGCCAGGATGCCTTTGAATAATCTCAAACATCCCAGCAACGATATCATGCAATGTAAACGGAACCATAAAAACCTCCATTGTACCCTTGACCCCATTGGGTGCGAGGAATTGTTGTGAAAAGAACTACCCCAAGAAAAATATTATACAATAAATTTGTATTTTGTCAATAATCTTATAAATAATTTATTAAAATCTAAATAAAAATTAAACAATAAAAAAAGACCTTCCGTTTATTTCGAAAGGTCTTACTTTTTTACTTCAAGGTACCCATACCCCATACCCCAAATATGGACGCCCGTATGCCGATCAAACTGAATGAGCCGGACAATATCAAGAGAAACTTTGCAGATAATAATATCTTCTTTAATCTCATCTACAGTAGCATCCCAAGGCGTATGATTATCCGGAGATACCCAATCCAGAATATCTCCTACTTGTACGTCACTAAGATCTGCCATAAATCCTCCAGTCTGTTTATTTTTCTTTCTCTCGTTCAACCCAATTCTGCTCACCACAACCATTACATTTACCAGTAATATCATTGGTAACAAAGTAATGACACTTTGCACAAATATACGGGTGCGTTTCTATTCCAACGGTAGTTCTAACAAAAACGACATTAGGTGGTTCTTCCGTCTGTTCAAAAAAATTTGAATCACCATCCCACGTACCTTGGCTTGCTATATCGTAAGCCAAATCCATATTATCAAATTCTTCTTCAATAACTGGGTAGGTAATATTAAATATACCACGGCTGAGAGGTTGCCCAACTAATGGAATCTTTTGCTCCTGAGGGTACGCAGTACCACAATTAGAACAAAAATTTGCATCCATGTCTGTGGATTCTTTAGCACAATTTGAACATGTAAGCATACTAGTTTCTCCTAATATGAGTTAAAATGAAAAGGAACAAAATATTGTACTACTTTATAGAAAAAATGTCAAATATAGTACAATGAGAATACTCATTTTAATGGCACTATATTATTTTACTTCTCGAAAACTTAACGTATGCACAAAGTAATCATCGCATCAAAAAATCCAGTAAAAATAAACGCAGTCAAACAAGCATTTGAAAAAATGTTACCAAACGATACCTTTGAATATGAGGGAATATCAGTCCCCTCCGAAGTAAGCGACCAACCAATGAGCGACACCGAAACCTACACAGGAGCAAAAAACAGAGCACACAACGCAGAAAAAGAACAACCAGACGCAGACTACTGGGTAGGCATAGAGGGAGGATTACAAAAAGTAGGAAACGAACTGAAAGCCTTTGCATGGGTAGTCATACACTCCCCCACCCAAACAGGAAAAGCACGAACAGCAACATTTTTTCTCCCACCACAAGTAACTGCACTCATCAATCAAGGTAAAGAACTCGGTGAAGCAGATGACATCGTATTCAAACGACACAACTCAAAACAACAAAATGGAGCAGTAGGAATACTTACTGGAGATGTAAGTAATAGAACACAGTATTATTACGAAGCAGTAGTATTTGCATTGGTACCGTTTAAAAATGTAGATTTATACAAAAAAAGTTAAATTAAAATCTAAATTAAAGTTAAACAATAAAAAAAGACCTTCCGTTTATTACGAAAGGTCAGTTTAAAATAATCTCTGATAGCTTAAATATACTCTCTTTCAATCCATCCATCATCTACAATAGTTGAAGTAAATTCATCATATTTCTCAGTTTCTAAGGGTATATCCCCCAAAAAAACCGAAACTTCATTTGCTTTTACATCGAAGGCAATTTCTTTGACCGTATACTCATGGTTACATTCTCCAAGAACAATTTCAAATATATTCCAACCTATTTGAGGCATTATTTGAGAAGTATGACTTTTACCAAAATATTTTTCTCGACGTGTATTAAGGTTTGTCTCTTCCAGATTACCTGTACCATTCAAATTTTCTTGATCATACACATAAATAACAAAAATATAGCTATACATTGAAGCCTCCAGAGTGTGAGATTTTAAAGGACCAACAGAAACACGAATAGATATAATAGCACATAATACAATATTTGTCAATAGTCTCATAAAAAAGCTCTATTATATGGTAAAATTAAAAAAAGACATTAACGTAAATCCCCTATGCCCCTCACCGACATACAAGAGCTCCTCAAAGAAGCAAACAAACATATCCCCGATCCGGACGTCATCATAGACGTATATGACATGACCTACGCATGGGTCAGCCAAAAACATAGCACTATAACCGAATACACCAAGGAAGAACAAATAAATACCCGCATCAGCGAAATCTCACAACTCAAACATGGCGACACCAACAACACAGCACCAGAAGCACTCACCCCGAACCAAAAATTCACCCAAGAAATGATACTCACCACTAAGTCAGGAAAAAAGAAAGAAGCAGAAGTAGCAGGAATTGTAATCGAATTCAACAACCAACCCTACCTCATAGGAAAAATATTAAAAGTAACCGAATAATATGAAACACCCAATAGTACACTTTGAAATCCCCGTAGACGACGTAGAACGCGCACAAAAATTCTACAACGAAATATTCGGCTGGACATTCCACCCATTCGACATGCCCGCAGACAGCTCAACAGGCGGAGACACCTACTACGGCGTCACCACCACAGAAACAGACGAAAACCAAAAAATAAAACGCCCAGGAGCAATCAATGGCGGAATGATGAAACGCAAAATGCCACACCAACCATTCATGAACTACATAGAAGCCGACGACATCAGCAAAACACTCGAAGAAGTACAAGCACACGGAGGAACCATCATCATGCCAAAAACAGAAATAGCAAAAGGCATGGGTTGGATAGCAGCATTCAAAGACACCGAAGGCAACCCAATGGGATTACACGAAATGGATCTGAAGATAAAAGAATGTGTTGATGAACACGGAGAAGAATAAATAAAAAAACGGCTCAATTAGGTAATTGAGCCGTTTTTTTATTGACAGAAATACAAATAAATACTACACTACACCGTTCATTAAAACATCACATCCACCTTTCACCTACACGAAATGGAGATCCTCCCATGGAAACAGCTATAATCGATAAAGAAATTACCATTCCTGCAAATGAATTTCAAAATTTTGATCATGGAGGCAATGTGGAAATACGAATTCCTACAGCATGGAATCCACAACCAGATAAAAACATTTACTGGAATTGCTTGCAGTTTGAAGGAATTGCCAAAATACTCCGAGTTGGGACACCTAAAAACAACATGCAAACAATTCTTATTGAAAAAGTAGATTAAGGAGCATGTTATGACTTTTTTTGAAGCAGCCATTGATTTATTGAATGACTATGGTTGCACAATGCGTAACTATTTTAAAAAAAGTACCAATGCAAACATTTTCTTTGAAATAGATCCGCTGGTAACTGTATTATATTTAATACAACAATCCGCCTTAGAACTTGAACAGAAAAAAGTGCTCATACCTGCAATAATAAAAGCAACTGTTCATTTCTATAAAGATCAATTCGGACCAGATCCTGGAATAATTACACAGGCAGTACAAACAATACAAAGCTGTAATGCCGTAGAACAAGCTATTGAATATATAGAAAATAATTTTCAGGAACTTGATTCCAAAGCAAAAAATCCCAAGGATATACTTTTCTATCTTGAGCTCAAAAACTCTAACTGAAATGAAAGGACACACCATGTTCTGGCAATCATGCATGATGTTAAAAGAAAGTGCACATGTACATGTGCAAGCATCAACAGAAGATAATATTATAATTGGGATTACCTCTCTTATAATCATTGCTTTCCTTGTGCTCTCTCAAAAACCACAAATAGGGAAAACCACATAAACCAATATCATATATTGGTTTTTTTATATGCAATTGACAAAAAACCTAAAATTTAATATAACAAAACATCGAACCTTAACATACAAACAACCGCAAGGAGCATACAATGGATATTTCCATTATAGGATACCTAGCAGGAATAGCGCATGCCATAGGATATCTGTGGTATGCAAAAAAAGTATTTAAAGATACAACAGAACCTAACTTTGCTTCATGGTTCTTGTGGGCAGTTTTAACAGGATTTAACTTTAAAACATACTTCACCATAAGCGAGGACTACATAAAAAGCATTGTCTCTCTTATCAGTGCCATCGGGTGCATAGGAATCTTTATAGGAGCACTTCTGTATGGCAAACTTTCCCGACTTGATAAGTGGGACAGCATAGCGCTCGTAATTGGAATTATTGCACTCGGGATATGGAAATATTCTGGTTCAGCAATATACACAAACGCCATATTGCAAACAGCAATAATGGTCTCCTTCATTCCGACTATACGAGGTGTGAGAAACCACCCAGAAAAAGAGTATATACACCCATGGGCAGTATGGTGCGTAGCATATAGCCTAAATATTCTTATCGTACTGATTCTCTGGAAGGAACAATATACAGAGCTTCTTTACCCAGTAAACGGATTACTATTGCATGGAACTGTTGCGTACTATATTTTTCGCAAACCAATACACGGGAGGGAACATGCCCTATGAATGCAATCACGATTGGGATTATAAAGGTGGACGAGGGTTATGGTACCAGTGTGTAACGTGCAAGCAATGGGGAGAAAAAAATAGAGTATTAGATACTATCATCCCCCTACACTGCAGTTGCGATAAGCCCGCAATACAAATATTCACACGTAACAATGAGGCAATACATCTGTATTGCTACGAACACAGACTTCAAACCCCGAATGATTGGTATACACATCCAATTATTCATACACCCAAAGGAGCAGACCATGTTTCAGGAAATCTTGATATTCGGGCCACTTGGAAAAAAACTGGGTAAACCAGTATTAGAAGCAATACAAGCAACAAGTGATCTGAAAGCAACTATTGGCATTACCAGTACGAAAACAGCACTGCCTTGCATAGCACATGGTTGCAATATGTATCACTTTTTGGATCATCTGCAAGGGGTAGAAGATAAAAATCTTATTGCCTTTTATGCAGTAAAAGGTGAAGACTTTTATTCCTGCTTTGAAAGTGCCATGGAACATGGTATTACCAAGCACGTAATTGGCTCAACAGCCATACCAGAAGGTATTATTAATGAGCTCATCGAAGATCATGCGCCTAATCATTGCATTTTGCGTGCCCCTAATTTTAGTGTAGAAGCAATTTTAACTGATTGGATGGTGGAACAAGCGGCCAAAATCTTACAGAATCATCAGGTCGGGATACTTGATATTCACCATAACAAAAAGGCCGACATGCCCAGTGGTACTGCACGCATGTACGCAGAAAGTATCATGTGTGCACGTGGACTTACAAACGAAGATATTATTTTGCACCCAACATCAGAACAAACCTTACAGGAAAATGCTTCGCATATATCTATTAGTTCATTTCGTTTAAGCAGTATCCATGGAGAGCATCATATTGTTTTTGCAGGAAAGGACGGCACCATAACTATTATTCAAAGAGCCAACTCCTCTGCATCTTTTGCAGAAGGAGCAATAACAGCTCTCCGTTGGATGCGCACACAGGAAGAACCTGGCATCTACACCATGAGAAGTGTTTTAAACATCTCATAAACTCACACACGTGTGAGTTTTTTTATTTCTTCTCCTTACTCAAAGCAACCCCAATAGCCAACCCAACACTCACCCCCATGCCAATACCAATAGCGATGTTACCCAAAGCAACACCAAGAGCACTGCCAATACCTACCCCAATAGCAAGCCCTGCTCCAATATATTCTTCTGATTTTTTCATAATTTAGGAAATAATATATACACCAATAAACATACACACAATGGCAATCCCCTTTTGAATCAACACTTTTCTTTCTAAAGATTCCTCAACAATATGGGGGAAAAATCTACTTAACACAATCATAAACAACAACAAAAAGAAAGGTTGTACCGAACTGAGTGCATTTACCAAAGTAATATACCCGGTAAGTGCAGCACCAAAAAAGAAAATAGTAGCTGTGTAATCAAAGGCCTCAACCAAACCAAGCAATGCAAATACTTTGCCACCAAATTTTTTATATACCTGTACAATGTCATGCCATGAAAACCACACCATACCACAGACAATAGCAAGTTGACCAATATTCATGTAAAACATACTGGTCCAAAAAGTATTGCTATCAAGCACACCTTTTAACAATATATTTCCTATAGATACACACAATGCTGCAGCAATCATAAACCAAAATGCTTTATGAAACGTAAATCGAGTATGTTCTAAACGAGGACTTATCAGTAAAGCACCGCATAAAATTAATCCAATGCCAATGTACGTATGTACTGTAAATACTTCTCCTAAAAACAGCCCTGCAAACAATGCGGTAAAAAGCGGCCCAACATAAAATAACGGGACCATTTGTGAGACATCATGCTTTGCAATAGCTTTAAAATAAAAAATGCCCGAAACAATATACGCCATACCCGCAACAATCGCAAACAGCTGGTGCACAGCAAACATAGGGGCAACTAACCCAAGCATATACACAATACAAATGTACCCAATAGAAAAAAAGCCCGTTAGGCTGAACATTACTAACGGATTTTTGATATATTTGCTTACGAGTATTTTATCAAACACATTTACCACAGCCCACAAACAAGCTGCAATAAGTGCGTATAGTTGCCATGTCATATATTCTATTATGCAACTTTTTCATAAAAAGAACAATTCTCTTGACAGAACAGATATACTATTGTATCTTACTTTTTCCGCCCAACACATATCACAGAATGTTGAAAGGAGGTGTTCTTTAGTATGAATATGCCAAAACTCACATCACACCTAAAGGGGATTATTGGCATGTCTGCATGCCGTGCTGTTTCTGGTATCGTTAAGACTCTCGCAAAATTTGCCGATACCAACAGTAACCAACGATGCAAACAATGCCAAATTCACTATGAGCATATACAGCAACAAATACGTCATGGCTCATAGCAGATAAGGAGTCATCATGACCAGTATGGTAGATACTCATGTACGCTCCCCCTATGCTGAGTATATACGAGACGAAAGTAAAGCCCTCGAACTCAGACTTAAACGAGGACGATTCATTAAAATAAAGGTTGGTGACGTTCTCAATATCAATGAGGGATTATGCTACAGAAAAGTTGTAGCAATTCGTGAATACACCGACATTGATGAGGTAATAAAAAATGAGGACATACATCGTATTGTCCCCAATGCTGAACCTACAGAACTCAAACAACGAGTGTTTGAAATATATGGCAACAAACTACGGAGTTTTCATATACTTATTTTTGAGTTAAAGCCTTATAAACCATAACTGTCTTACACGCTAAGACAGTTTTTTTATTTCACTAAATGCCGTGCAACAGTATCAATATCCCCTGCTCCCATAACAATAACCACATCATCTTTTTGAATGTGCTCACGAGCAAGCGATTCAGATTCTTGTATGTCTTTAGCAAAGAGAACGTGCTGTTCACGGGTCCCTCCAGAATGACGTTGCATAATAGCATCAACCAATTGTTGAGAAGAAGCATCAGCATCGCTATCTTCCTTACGCCCTGCAACATCATAAATTTCAGCCATAATAAGCACATCAGCTTCATCAAAACTTTCTACAAAATCTGCAAACAACTGTTTAGTCCTGTTATGTTGATGCGGTTGATACACACACACCAAACGCCGAAATGGGAACCATTCTCTACATGCAGAAAGCGTAGCTGTAACCCCATCTGGGTGATGCCCATAATCCGAAATAATAAGCGCACCATGGTACTCACCTACTTTTTCAAAGCGACGCCACGTACCAGTAAAAGCATCTAACGCTTTAATAGTCGTTTTATGTTTAATACCAAGAGCATCCGCAACCGCAGCAGCAGCCAATGCATTTGCACGGTTATGTGAGCCAGGAACCTGTAATGCAACAAACCCCCAATCTTCTTTTTCATCAACGAGATTATAGCCATTACTTCCCCACGAGCCATCTGGCAACGTACGATTAACGGCACACACCGGTCTTAGATAAGGACTTATTCCTTGTGGTGAATAATCTATTGTTCTCTTACCTTTTGCATCTAATGAATGCGCATTATTGTCATCTACGTTTACTACAACAACACCATCATCTAACATACTATCTATCCATTTTTGATAATGCGAAACAATATCAGCAACATCTTTATAGTAATCTAAGTGGTCAGCAGCAATATTCGTAATACACGCAATGTGTGGGATAAATTCCATCATATGTGCATGATATTCATCTGCTTCTATAACTAACCATTCACTAGCACCAATACGAATATTACTGTTCCACGCATGTACCGAAGTACCCACCACAACAGTAGGATCTAACCCTGCTTTTTCAAGAATCATACCAACCATAGCGGTTGTAGTGCTTTTCCCGTTAGTCCCTGAAACAGCAATCACTTTTTTATCCTTTGCAAAAGCACCCCAAAATTGGAAAGCACTCATCTGTGGAATAGCGTTTTCTTCTGCATGTACTCTACGATCATCGGTTGCAGGTACTGCTTCCGAATATACAAGGAGATCAACATCAGCAGGAAGAGTATCATCACCAGTATACTGTATAGTGCATCCTTCTTTTTCTAGTGCATGCGTAAGCTCGCTTTCTGCAACATCAAAACCACTCACAGTTATGTTGTGGTGTCGTGCAAGCCGTGCAATGGCTGATACGGAAATACCACCAATGCCAACGAGATAGATATGTTTATAATCGGATAGTTTCATACTATTCTTCCACTTCCTCAGGAATATAATCCTTATGTTCTATCATTTTTACCATAGTTTGTCGAGCATCAGGTCTTACTAATATATGCAATTGTTCGGCAAGTGCATCACGCTCAGTGGTATCACGAATCAACAATGCAATATCATCCAGCAAACGTTGATCCAATTGATCCTGCCGATACACACGTGCCGCACGATGCGCCGCAATATAAAACGCATTATCTTCCTGATGTGTATCTTGCATAGGAATAATAAAACACGCTTTGCGAAGGTATGCGAGCTCTGTCAGCGTGCCAATACCGGCGCGAGTAATTACTAAATCACTTGCAGAAAGTAAATGAAAAAACTCTCCATGTAAAAATTCAATCTGATAATACCCTTCGTGTTGTTTTTCATCATTAGTATTATCTTTTCCAGTAAGATGCACCACTTGTGCAATATCACATAATTCAGGCATATGGTGCCACACCCATTCATTTATTGCTTGAGCACCACTACTGCCACCAGTAATCAGTAGCACAGGACGTTTTGGATCAAGTTTGAATTTTTTGTACGCAATATCTTTATGTGCACGCATTACCGCATTACGCATAGGGTTACCAATCCAATGTGTTTTATGTTTAGGATAATCTTCTAATGATTTTTCAAAAGTTGTAGTAATAGTAGTCGCAGTCCATGCAGTAAGTTTGTTAGAAAGTGTTGGGCGAATATCTTGCTGATGAATAATAATGCGCTTGCGAAATAACCATGCAGCCCACATAACCGGTACAGATACAAAACCACCAGCACCAATAACAACATCTGGCTTCATAGTTAAAATAATGAGCAAGCTACGCAAAAAAGCAAAGATAAATATAATAGGTTCAATAGCAGTTCTCACAGAAAAATATCTACGCAACTTTGCACTTGGAATCCATTCATACGTAATTCCCTTAAGTGTTGAAACTACTTCTTTTTCTATACCACTTTTTGTACCAACCCAAAACCACTCCCAATCGGGGTGTGTTTCGTGTGCTTCTTCATATAATGCAAGCAGTGGGCTTACTGGTCCAAGGGTACCACCACCCGTAAGTAATATTTTCATAGATTATGTAGCATCTCGGGCAATACGCATAAGAATACCCATAGCAAATAACACAATAATAAGTGAACTCCCTCCATATGAAATAAGTGGTAATGGCAAACCAGTGAGAGGTAATACCCCAAGCATAGCACCGATATTTACAAAAGCCTGAATAGAAATCCACACCGCAATACCAATAACCACCAAGCGTGCATAAGGATCACTCGTTTTTTTAGCAATCTGCATACAGTACATAAAAAACGCAACAAATAATCCAACTAAGAGCAAACTAAATACAAATCCCAATTCTTCTGCAATAACGGCAAAAATAGAATCCCCCGTTACCTCAGGTAAGTAAAAAAACTTTTGGCGTGAATGCCCAAGCCCGAGCCCAAACAAACCACCGCTCCCAACCGCAATAATTGCCTGCTTTACATGGTATCCTGCTCCTTGTGGGTCAGCAGCAGGGTTTAAAAAAGCAGTTAAGCGTGCAAGCCGGTATGGTGCAGCTTTAATAGCAATGCCAGATAGCACTAAGCCAGTAACAATTAAACCAAATACATGACGAATATCTGCACCTCCAATGTAAAATAAAATACCACCAATAATCACAATAATAAGTAAGGTTCCTAAATCTGGTTGTTGTAAAATTAAAAATGCGAGCACCGCAAGTAAACTCACAAACGGTACTAATCCGAGCCGAATATCTTGTAATGCGCGTTCACCTCGTTCGGCTATCCATGCAGAAAGATATAAAATCAAACTTAATTTAGTAAGCTCAGTAGGTTGAAACGTAAATACACCAAGGTTAATCCAGCGCTGTGCACCTTGCCCAGCAGCACCAATGCCCGGTATCAATACAACAATAAGCAACACAATGGTTGCAATGAGTAATACTAATGACCATTCTTTCCAAAACTGATACGGCATACGAAACCCTACATACCACGCACCAGCTCCAATAACTAAGGCAACGAGCTGACGCTTAATAAAAAAACCACTATCACCAAAACGCTCAAGCCCAACAGCAACAGAAGCAGAAAATAGCATCACCAAACCAAAAAGCAACAGTACCACAACAATACCGGCAAGAATGGGATCGATCCCCCAACCTTTGAGTTGTTTACGAATGTTTCTTTTCACCATATGCTTTAAGATCTGCTACCGCACGTTCAAACGAAGCTCCACGTTCAAATTCGTGTAGCCACATGTTAAAACTTGCCGCACTTGGAGAAAATAATACACAATCCCCTTTTTCTACATACAGTTGAGCGACGGCTAAGGCATCTTCAAGGACCATAAACCCTGCATCAATGTGTTTAAAGGATCCAAGAGCTTTTTTCTGTTTTTCACTTGCATCTCCATCCAACAATAATACGCGCTTTGCATATTTTTTCACCACTCGAGCCCATTCAGTATATTGTAATTTTTTATCGGCACCTCCAGCAATAAGTACAATATTTTTCTTTGTGGTACCAAATCGTTGCAATCCAACAATACCTGCATCAGGTGTGGTTGCGGTAGTGTCGTTTATATACTGCACACCGTCTATGGTTGCAATAACTTCTTGCCTACCTGAAAGTGGCGGAATAGTTTTGAGTGCTTTCGTAATATCCTTTGTGCTTACACCAAACGCTTTTGCAGCGGTTACTGCCGCAAGAATATTGGATAGATTATGTTCTCCCTCAAGAGAAACTTCAGATGCTGCACATATTTTTTCAGATTTTTTGTGTGCATCCTGATACCATATGGCTCCTTGAGAAAGGTATGCTCCTTGGTGTTTCAACTTCTTTTTTGAAAAAAAGAGCGTGTGAGCCTGTGTCTTGTGTGCCCATTTTTGCAAACGTTCGTCATCGGCAGATAACACTACCACTTGTTCTGGATGCTGATATTTCCAAATTTCTTTTTTTGCAACATGATACTTGGCAAGGCTTGGGTATCTATTTAAATGATCGCGCATTAAATTCGTAACAACCGCAATGTCTGGAGCTGCTTGAATTGGTTGCATGCCTTCGAGTTGCCATGAAGACAACTCAACAACAACCACATCTTTGTTGGTTGCACGGTCAACAACATCTAATAAAAAAGTGGAACGAATATTTCCTGCGAGAATAGTTCGTTTATTTTTTTGAGCGCAGATATGTGCAATCACATGTGCGGTGGTTGATTTTCCACGAGTACCGGTTACCGCAATGACTGGTGCTGTGCATCGATCAAAAAACAAGGTTGCTTCATTATATATCTGCTTACCTTTTGCACGTGCATACTGTACATATTCTGATTCTTGCGGTACCCCTGGGTTTACCACCACATACTCTGCCCAATCAATATCCTTTTTTCTATGTTTACCAAAAACATACGTTATATTGCTATATCGCTCTAATTGAGCAACCGAACTTGCCAGTACTGTTTCTGAACGAAGGTCGGTTACCACAAGATTGGCACCTTGGCTGTGGAGCCATTTTGTTGTTGCAACTCCCCCACCATGCAATCCCAAACCAAGAACCACTATATTTTTATTGCGAATAGGAATCATGTTACATCAACGCGTTATCTATCAAAAATAAAATAACACCGGCAACCGAGGTTACCCACGCGATAATCCAAAATCGCATCACCACTTTAGGTTCAGACCATCCAATTGCCTCAAAGTGATGATGTATCGGTGCTGACAAAAACACTTTTTTCTTACGAATTTTTTTTGAAAGGACTTGCACAATAACAGAACCAGACTCCAACACAAATAAAAAGCAAATAACAGGAAGATATAATGCCGTATTCGTAAGCATAGCTACAATACCCAGGGTTACCCCCAGCCCCATGGAGCCAGTATCTCCCATAAAAAAACGTGCAGGATTAATGTTAAACCACAAAAATGCAAACAAGGCACCAACAATAACCCCACAAAATGTTGCAAGCTCAGGTTTCCCGCTCATGTAGGCAATAGCACCAAAAGATGCAAATGCAGAAAGTAATAATCCACCAGCAAGCCCATCCAGCCCATCTGCTTCATTAACCGAAAAACCAGTTGCAACAATAACAAAAATAAAAAATGGGATATACCACAACCCTATTTCATACGAACCAACAAAAGGTACATGCAATAAATCCCAATCAAGTTTGTAGAAAAACCACCAAGAACCAACAACTGCGATACCGGTATACACGACTAATCGATGCCACACCCGCATGCCTCCTTTAAATATGCCTTTCCCTCGTATATTTAACCAATCATCGACTAAACCAACTAATGATGAAGCTATTAATGCCCCAAAGGGAAGGAGTGTTTCCTCTCTTGTTAAAAAATTAAGTGCGGCAAGTGGTGTATCTGGAAAAAATTTTCCAAGATAGAAAAATCCCACACTCAAAATAGCAACCGTCATCCAAATAAGAATACCTCCCATAGTTGGTGTGCCTGATTTATTCTTATGTAACGATGCAAAAACAGGAGCATCTTCTGCACTACGAATAGGTTTCCCTAATTTATATCGATATAAAAAATGAGTAAGTACCGGAGTACTCACGAATGCAATAATAAAAGAAACTGTTGCCAACAATGCTATTTTAATTGAAGGGAAAAATGAAATAAACTCCATGATTATGATAAATCTTTAAGAACAACTAACAACAAAGCCAACAGTATAAAGAGCACCATGAGCAACGTTATACTCATAAAAATAACTTTCCATACCTGCTGATCTCGTAACACAATATGTGACACAATGCTATTGGTTAATACAATAACAAAACTAATAAGGGGGAAAAGAAACAAATCGATACGTGGACCAAAGCGATCAAAACCAAAATAAATGGTGTAATGCAATGGTACAAATGCATCCGAAAGTTGGTATCGCCATCCAGCAAAAAGCCATGTAGCAATGTGAACAAAAACAGTACTACCTAATAATATCTTATATACCACACGCTCGTTAAAAAGTGATTAATATAACACCGGTATCATACAATTTTTTAATCTATTTGTCGAGATATCTATTTGCATATATGTGTCTAAAAAACTATTGTCTAAAATGCATTATTTTTGGTATAATGTATGTATAATAAAAATACAGATACATACAAAAAAACATGTTAATTGATTCAAAACTCAAGGAAATACTTGAGAGTAATAATCTTATTGATGCAACTGAGGTTGATGCATATATTCAAAAAGCAAGCGCAGAAAATACCTCTCTTGAAACATACCTACTTTCAAAAAATCTTATTACTGAGGACATTTTGTACAACGGTGTAGCCTCTTTTTATAATCTCCCATTTGTTAACTTAAAAGAAAAGTCCATCCCCAAGGATGTACTTTTTTTAATCCCAGAACCAATAGCAAACTCATATGAAATAATTGCTTTTGAAAAAACCAAAGAACAATTACTTCTTGCGGTCACTGATCCTGAAGATGTACAAACTATTGAGTTTATAAGAAGAAAAGTAAACCTCCCTATTGCATTACACATAGCAACACCCTCCGCAATTAAAGATACCACTAAGCAGTACCACAAAAACCTAGAAACAGAACTTGCCAGTATTAATAAAAATACAAATGGAACACTCGCTTCAGCTCAAGCTGTTGCAGCACATGTGGCAGGAAAAAAGGGAGATTTAGCAAACCTCGCAAAAGATGTCCCTGTTATTCGTGTTGTTGATACCTTACTCGAATATGCCATTTTTGAAGGCGCTTCAGATATACATATTGAGCCAACAGAACAAGCAGTAGTGATTCGCTATCGTATTGATGGCATATTACGAGATGTCATGACCTTGCCTCATGATTTACTCGAAGGTATTGTTGCTCGTATTAAAATTCTTTCTAATTTAAAGTTAGATGAGCACAGGCTCCCACAAGATGGGCGATTTAAAATAGAAAATAAGGATTACAAAATTTCGTTTCGTGTTTCCATGATACCAGTTTTTGATGGTGAAAAAGTCGTTATGCGTTTGTTAGACGAAACAAAAAAGGCATTAACGTTAGAAGAACTTGGATTCCAAGATAAAACACTTACAGTAGTTAAGCAAAATCTTGCAAAGCCAAACGGTATGAATCTTGTCACCGGACCGACCGGAAGTGGTAAAACAACAACCTTATACACCATGCTTGATTTACTCAATACTCCAAAAGTAAATATTGCAACCGTAGAGGATCCTATTGAGTACCGCATGGAACGTATTAATCAAAGCCAAGTTAATCCTAAAATTGGTTTCACGTTTGCTATGGGACTACGCGCGCTTTTACGACAAGATCCAGATATAATCATGGTTGGTGAAATTCGTGATCAAGAAACCGCACATATTGCGATTAATGCATCTATGACCGGTCATTTAGTACTCTCTACCTTACATACGAATGATGCCCCAAGTACACTTCCCCGTTTACTCGAAATGGGAGTTGAACCATTTTTAGTGGGCTCAACAGTAAATATGATTGTAGCACAGCGGTTGGTACGTAAAATTTGTAAACATTGTATTACGAGCTATACCTTAAATGAAAAAGAAGTACAGCAACTTGGGCAAGAACATAGTATAGATATCAAAGCACTTGCAGCCATGTTAGCAGGTACAGAATCCGCAGAACAAGCACAAGATCTTGGATCTATTCTCTTTTTTAAAGGCAAAGGCTGTAACAAATGTGGAAACCAAGGCTACAAAGGACGTATTGGTATGTATGAAGTATTAAACATGAGTGAACCAATTCGCAAATTAGTTTCATCTCGTGCAACAGCAATGGATATTACAACCCAAGCTCGTAAGGAAGGCATGATCACCATGCTTGAAGATGGATTTTTAAAAGCAAAAGCTGGGCTTACCACTATTGAAGAAATATTACGTGTGACCAAAGAGTAACCATGGCAGAACCATTAACTCCACAACCAACACAAGCAGATACTCAAAGTACTGCTGACCCAGAGTTCGATACTCTTGAGCGTGCTTTTTTGTACCCACAAGATGTAAATCATAAATTTGATTTATGGATGGATCACATTCGAAAAGTACCGAATGAAGAAAAAATCTTCTTTACACAAAATTTAGGAGTCATGTTTAAAAGTGGGCTGTCTGCTGCACGGGCATTACGCACCCTTACCCTGCAGGCACAAAATCCAAAACTCAAACGGGTCCTCTTTAAAGTATATCGTCGTGTTGAAAAGGGAGAAACCATTGCAGCATCTCTTGGAGCATTTCCAAAGGTATTTGATCCTATTTTTGTAAACATGATTAAAGCAGGTGAATCAGCAGGACAATTAGAAGAAGTATTGGCAGAACTCACCCGACAACTTAAACGTAGCCATGAATTAAAAGGAAAAATTAAGGGCGCACTCATGTATCCAATTGCCATTTTAGTAGCAATGGTGCTTATTGGTACGGGTATGCTTATTTTTGTGGTACCAAAATTGTTAAGTATATTTGAAGAAATGGATGTTGAACTTCCTCTACCAACACGGATACTTATTGCGGTAAGCAATGGGGTAAACGAACATATTCTTATTGTAGGGCCACTTGTTGTTGGGCTTGCTGTTGGTATTTTTTATGGGACACGCAAAGGAGTAGGACAAAAAATATGGCATAAAATGCTTATTACGATTCCGATGATAAAAACGATTGTTATAAAAATTAATTTGGCAAAAATATCACGTACATTGAGTGCTCTTATGAAAACAGATATGCCTATTATTGATAGCTTTACACTGACAGCCAATACCATTACCAATTATCATTACAAGGCTTCACTCCAACAGATTGTACAATCTGTTCAAAAAGGTACGGCAATAGGGATACAAATGAAACAATATCCAGAGCTCTACCCACCAGTTGTGCAACAAATGATTTCCGTTGGTGAGGAAACAGGTGAAATTTCAAATATTCTCCTGCAACTTGCTGAATTTTATGAGGATGATGTGAGCCAAACCATGGATTCATTACCATCACTTATTGAACCAATTTTAATTGTAACCTTAGGTGCTGCTGTTGGAGGTATGGCAGTAGCAGTCATCTTGCCCATGTTCTCATTAGCAAGTGCGGTATAACCATGCACATATGTAAAAAACAACCACGAGCAATAACACTAGTAGAAATACTTGTTGTTCTTGCTGTTCTTGGTATTACCTTTGCCATGGGAGCAACCTTTATTAGATATCACACGCCAAGTATTGCACTACATCAAGGGGCAAGTGCTCTCAGGAATGACTTGCAAGAAGCACGAGCCTTAGCACTCACCTATCAACATGATTACGCAGTTGTATTTCATATCGCATCAAGCACCTATGACATCATACAACTTGAGCCAACACTATCGGTACTCAAGCAACAAACACTTCCTGAACACATAGATTTTACTATGGTAGGACCTTTTATGGATAATATGGTTCGTTTTAATACCGCAGGGGCGGCATCAGAAAGCGGTAACGTACAGCTTGTAAACACACAAGGTGTTACCCAAACCATTACGATTCAACCAACAGGATTTATCAGTAGTCAATAGCTATGGATACACATCGTCAACCACAAGGAGTAGGACTTATTGAAATCATGATCAGCGTGACCGTTCTTGCAATTGGCTTACTTGGATTACTTCGTGCTTTCCCTCAAGGTATTGCAGTAGAAAAAAGTTTAGAGTATGCAACTATTGGCTCACAACTTGCACAAGCAAAACTAGAGGAATATGCAGCAACTCCGTATGACGAAATAGGAACTGGATTGATAGAAAATCAAGTTCGTGTGAACACTGACAGTAGCAGTATCTTATATCACTTTTTACGCACTACCACTGTTTCACTTGTTGATAGTAATCTGAGTGTCAGTGGTACTGATATTGGATTAAAAAAAGTAACCATAACTATTGCTTGGCCTTCTACCTTTGGTGGAAGTAATAGATCAACATCGGTCACAACACTTGTGAGCGAACGATAATATGCATACAGAACCAAAAGGATTTACTGTTATTGAATTACTTATTGCTATTACTATTAGCGTTTTTTTGCTCGGCATTGTGCTTGCAATATATGTATTAACCATACGTTCACTCGGGGCATCTCAGACACGCGGTGAGCTCTCGCAAAATTCACGCACTGTTATAGAGCGTATTACTCGAGATATCAGACAAACAAGAGATATTGTTACGATTCTTCCAGAAACAACAGATGAAGAAGGCAATCCTCCTCCTTCAGAAATAATCCTACAAGATGGACATGAAGTTGATTTTTATCAATACATCCGCTATTACCTTACGGGAACGAATCTCAAGCGTTCAGTACTGCAATATTCTTTTAGTGAAGATCCGAGCGTATTAGTCCCCTATGATGCAGAAGATGATTTCGGCAATCCTCCTGACGAAACTATTGTGCAGGATACGGTTGTAGGCATGAGTGTTTCTGATATTGATTTTTATGGATTAAATATGATCTTTATTGATCTTATATTACAAAAAAATAATATTACTCATCAAACAGGAACACACATATACGGAAGGAATTTGTAACCATGCACATACAGGATACACAACAAAAAGGTTTTTTATTGATAACATCATTAGTCGTGTTAAGTATTATGATGGTTATTGTGAGTTTTTACTTAGATGCTATAATACAAGAGACGAGAGTGTTTGATATTGTAGACACCTCACCACAAACATATTACTTAGCAGAAGCAGGTGTACAAGAGGCTATTTGGAAATTACAAAATGATGCAACATGGAAAACAAATTTCGAGAACAATGCATCCTGGTCAGATTCATTTACACGCAATGATGTATTAGTGTCAGGAGGAAGTTACACCGTTACTGTAGAAAATAATGCATTAGCACACGCAACCATTGTTGCTACAAGCACGATATCCGTTCGTGACACCTCAGCACAACGTGTCGTAGAAGTAAGTGTCTATAAAGCACTCAATCCAGATCCAATAGAGGGCGCAAGCTTTTTTGCGAATAATGATATTAAAGGCTCCGGAAGTACGGTTGTTGCTTCAGATGGTGGATTTTTTGCAAATGATGATATTGATTTAAGTCTTTTTAGCTCGTGGTCAACTCCAGGTACTGCTGAAGCAGTTGGTGACGTAGATGTAAGTATCACTTCAAGCTTAACAGCAACAAATGGTATATACGATTCAAGTAATCCTCCTGTGCCAGAAGCTATTCTTATGCCTCAAATAGACTTTGATTCGGAGCAAGCTTCTTCATATAAATCATTAGCAGATCAAGTATACACAAGCGGTCAATTCAAACAACTCCTTGATGACACTCCAACACAGACGTTTACCGGTATTACGTATGTTACGGGAAATGTATTTATAAAAAAAGGAATGGATATTACCATTAATGGGGTGTTGGTAACGGATGGTTCTATTAGTGTCGGTAATGGATTTAGCTTTAGTCCTAACCCTGCAACATTAACCGTCAACAATGTCGCAACAAGTACTCCTTCTGGTTTATTAAGTAAAAATAATATTACACTTGGAGGGTTTAATTCTCAGGTGTCAGTTGAGGGACTTATCTACGCAGGCGGTACATTTACGATTAAAGATGGTATTAGCCAAAATGTGGATGTGAGCATGCGAGGAGCGGTTATTGCACAAGATATTCAAATTGTTATTTCTTGGGAGCCAATATCCATTGATTTAGAACAAGAATTTATAAATACCACACTGGGTAATCCGCTTGAATCGCAACTACTTTTTATTAATCATTGGGAGGAAGCTTACTAAATTGATACATGCCACTACTTACTCATACATTTGATTCTTTTGGCCTTGATATTGGAGACCGCTCAATGAAAGCGGTGTATTGTAAACAAAAAGGCACCGATTATACACTCGAAAGCTTTGGAACTATAAACATTCCAGAAGGGGTATTTAAAAATGGAGAAATCATACAACCTCAAGAACTTCCTAAGTATATTCACCAATTACTACAAAAGGTACAGGGTAAAAAAATCTCAACAAAGTATGCACATGTATGTCTCCCAGAGACACTCGCATTTGTTAAGCTTATTGCTCTTAAAGCTGATATCGATCCCAAAGAACTCCCTGCACATATTAGGGAGTCACTACCTTTACATATCCCTATTGATCCAGATGATGTGTATATCAGTTGGCAAATTTTGCCAACTGAGGCAGGTAACCCTATACAAGTATTAGTAGGAGCTATCCCTAAAAAGGTATCTGATATGTACATTCAAGTACTATTACAAGCAGGTATTACTCCCCTTTCATTACAAATTGAAGCCGAAGCAATTCTCAGAAGCTTATTGCCGATGCAAGCAACATATGAGGAACCTATTGCCATAGTCGATTTTGGAGCTACTCGTTCAAGTTTTATTTGTTACCATAATAATACTATTCAGTTTACGGTAAGCATGCCTGTTTCAAGTGATGAATTAACACGAATTATTGCTGATAAACTACAACTTACGCACGAGGAAGCGGACAAAGCAAAACATGTCTGTGGACTTGATTCAGAACGATGTGAAAATGCCCTTAATGATATTCTTGAGCCATCAATAACATTACTCATTGATGCGATTAAGAAAAACCTCAATTTTTATACGGATCATTTTCAAAATGCTGCACCAATAACGTCTATTATGCTCTGCGGTGGTGGATCCAATTTAATTGGGTTTCCTGAGCTACTTAACGAAAGGATTAAGGATATTAATATTGTCCGTGCTGATCCATTGGTAAATGTGGTACGTAAAAGAAAACAAACACATGCAGAACATAATATGAAGCATGGTCTTAATTTTTTACAACAAAGTGCTCCAGAATATCAGTACCACATACCAGAACAGTTTACTGTGAGTGATGCAACAACGTATACAACGGCAATAGGACTCGCCCTTTCTAATGGTATTGAATAACCTATGATACATTTAAACCTTATTCCAGATTATCATAAAGAACGTCTCAAACGAGAACGAACGTTTTTATTGGTACATAGTATTGTTGGGATACTGGTATTATTAATAACTGCAAGTTCTGTAGTATTAGTTGTTGCAAGACAAAACCTTATATCTCATTTTAATCAGGTGCGAAAAGATACTACCTTAGTTAATGTAAAGCACCAAGGCATTTCAAGTGATATTGAAGTCATTAATAAAAAAATAGCAAATACCGCAGCTGCTCAACAATCGTTCATTAAATGGACTGCACTTCTTACGGATTTCACCGAAGTCTTCCCTTCTGGTATTACGTTAAATTTTGTACATATCAGTAGAGATAGTAACGCATTTCGTATCTCAGGTATTGCAGATACACGAGAAACACTCATAGCAACAAAGGAGATACTTGAGCAACAAGAGTTTATTACCACGCTTGATGCACCGCTTTCAAATTTTCTTGAACGCGAAAATATTGAATTCAGATTTACTGGTACCATAAACCCACTGCTCTACGCACGTCCACAACTTAATACCAATACCCCATAACTATGGTCATTCGTGTTAAAAATAGATTTTTTGTATCAAGTATCGCATTTATATTGCTGTTGCTTTCATTATTATTGCTTATTGATATCCCAGCGCTTCGTGAAATCAGACTTATTGCACAACAAGTAGATGAAGAACGTGTACGACTTGAAAAATTATATGTCCGAGGACAACTGCAAAAAAACGTTCAGAATAATCTCAATAAAATCAGAGAAACAGTAGGATTTTTAGATAAAACAATGTTACCAGAGGGACAAGAATTACAATACATTACCACACTTGAACAACTCGCAAGTGATGCAAATATAGATCTCACCATAGCTATAGGAGAAAGCACTCGATTACCACAACAAACCTATTCATTGCTTGATTTTACCTTTGAACTTGCAGGTACGTGGGAGGATATGATGTATTGGATACAAAATATTGAAACATTAGATTATTATACCAATATAGAAGCAATCACTATTGCCGTTCGTGAAGATGAAAAAAATAACAATATTCGAGCAGGAAAACTTACTCTTTCTGCAGAAACGTATTGGATCATACCACAATAATGTATGAATTTTAAAAAACTATTTAAAAAGAAAAAAGTATTTACACACACTGAAGACCCTGTTTCAAAACTGCGTTTTGGTATAACCATAGCGAGCTTTTTACTCGTTACGATATTATTTATTTTCTTGTATCGCAATTTTTACCAAACTATTGTACAAGCGCGCCTCGTTATTGTGTTGCAACAAGAAGTAGCCTTACAAAATGTAGACATAAAAGCATATAATGCAGTATATGCTCAACATCAATTCAAACAATCCTATACCCTTCCACCAATTATTGCTGACCCATTTAATGCATCTGCATTGCCAACAGAAGAACAAGAGGTAGATGCAACACAAGAATAATAGTATACTACAGAGGTATGTCATCATCAGTTACTAAAACAGAATTCAATTCATTTACGTGGTTTAATATCACAAAAAATTCCGAAAAGGAAATTCGTTACCTACGAGATCATTTTGATTTTGATCCAACGGATATTACCGATGTAGCAAGCCCTCCAATGCGTCCTAAAATTGAGTTTGCACAGGACTATGTGTTTATCATCCTTCTCTACCCTATTTATAATAGGAAGGAAGGCGTTGTTACGGTTACCGAACTGGATATCTTTGCAAATAAAGAAATGGTGGTTACCATTCATGAAAACGAGATCAACGTACTGAAGGATCTTGCACAAAAAGTGCAACATGATACCACCACAAGAAAGCAATATCAAAAAGAAAAAGCACATACCTTTTTGCTCGATATCTTTGAACAAATGAATATGGCACTGTACCCCATGTTGAATCATGTGTCATGGGATATTGATAACCTCGAAAGTCAATTATTTACTGGCCACGAAAGACAATTGGTGCGTGAAATTTTAGGTATAAAAAGAAACATTGTATCTATCCGTAAAACAATGCGAGCTCCGAGTGAACTGTTTCAAGAATTACAAGAAGAATTTAAAACCTACTTTGCTGTAAAGTCAGATGAACGTTTTAAACGTATTATTAATCTCAGTAAAGATATTTGGACACAACTGGAAAACCACAAAGCAACCATTGATGCGATTCAAGAATCAAATGAATCGTTTATTACGTTCCGATTAAACGATATCATGAAAACGCTTACTATTTTTTCTGTTATTGTGTTTCCCCTCACTTTGCTCGCAGCTATTTTTGGTATGAATACCGTGGAAGGTATGCCTTTTATGAATTCTAGTGGTGGTTTTTGGAAAGTAATTGCTATTATGGCTATTGGGACCATGTTTATGTTCTATTGGTTTAAGAGACATAAGTGGATATAAAGAAAAAACATCAAATATCAAGATCCAAAAATCAAGTGGAGGGATATAAGAAACCAAACATCAATATCCAATAACCAAAAAATAATCAATTATCAATATATGGAGGGAACATATACTAAAAGACAGTCTTTTGATTTAAAGGATAGAACAACTGAATTTGGGAAAAGAGTTATACGACTCGCTCGTGCGTTACCAAACGACGCTGTTAATGAACGTCTTATCAAGCAAGTAGTTGGCTCAGCAGATTCAGTTGGTGCAAATTATAGAGAAGCAAATGATGCCCTCAGTAAAAAAGATATGATTCACAGAATGCGTATTGTAAGAAAAGAAGCAAAAGAAACAAAGCACCATCTTGAACTTATTGAGGAGGCAAACCCAAAATTCAGAATGAGAATGCAAGCCTTGATACAAGAGGCGGATGAACTCAAAAGAATTTTCTCTACTATTATAGATAAGCTATCCCCTAGACATTGATGATTAAATATTGTATCTTATCTGATTATTGATGTATTGATTATTGGTAATTCGATATGCATATATCGTTTTTTTATGTCCACTTTTTGGCACAAACAACCCAAACCCATCATTGCCCTCGCCCCCATGGCCGGGGTGTGTGACTCCCCTTTTCGGCAGATATGCCGTACGCATGGGGCGGATGTTATTTACACCGAATTTTTAAGTGCTGATGCGCTTGTTTTTGGTAGTGAAAAAACATTTAAGATGTTGGAGTTTGATCCTTCCGAACAACCGGTGGTGTGCCAAATTTTTGGTAAGAATACCAAGACAATTGCAGAGGGTGCTAAAATTGCTGAAAAAGAAGGATATGCTGGTATTGATTTAAACTTTGGGTGCCCAGCATACAAGGTAGTTAAAAATGGTGGTGGTGTGAGCCTTATGCGTAATTTAGATAAATTGTATGATGTGGTTGCAAGTACTATTGATGCGGTGGATATTCCTGTTTCTATAAAAATTCGTGCAAGTATTTCTGCTGATGCAAAAATTAAAGACCTCATTGAGGAAGAAGATGAAGAGGATCGTACCCTTATGACAACTGGTGAGGTTACTGCTGTTGATTTAGTTAAAAAAATTGCAAATCTCCCTGTTGCTTGTATTATGGTACACGCACGCTCGTATGAAGTGCCGTTTGATGGGCAACCAAATTTAGACATGGTTAAAAAAGTACGCGCGCTATATGATGGGGTACTTTTGACCAATGGAGGTATTAACACTCCAGAAGAAGCAAAGAGACAGTTAGATGAAACCGGTGCTGATGGCGTTGGGTTAGCACGAGGAGTACAAGGTAACCCGTGGTTATTTCAGCAGATTAAAGATTATTTAGAGACTGGCTCATACTCCCCTGTTTCGTGGGAAGATCGTAAAAAGACCATGCTTGAACATGCGGAAATCATGCGTAAAGTAAAGGGTGAAAACTCTATGTTTGAGCTTCGCAAACATTTGGCATGGTATGTAAAAGGTATGGAGGGCTCAAAAGAAATACGCACTAAATTAGTTCAGGTAAAGTCTATAGACGAAATAGCACCAATATTAGATAGTGTTTCTTAATAACCTTTTCGTGATGACAGCATTTGTATATGTGTACCGTATTTGCCTGCCGTGCCATAGCTTTCTTGTCCGCGCTCCGTCGCCATAGCTTTGGAGCGTCGGCGACCGAAGCTTTAGCATAGGAGGAAACGAAGGCTGGTAATCTGTAGTCACAAAAAAAAAGAGCCCCGATAGTTACTTTGTGTAACTATCGGGGCTTTGTTATAAAGAACCTCCTTTTTGTTTTAAGCTCTGCTCACATGAGCAGAAATACGTCGGCTTTGCTGACGCATTTCAAGAACACGACCAAATTGAGAATAAAATGCCGAATCACCTTTGATGGGTGCAAGCACACTATAAATAAATTCAACAATAGGTCGTACTTCTATGTACATTTGATGATCTTCACTTTTTACGGTAATCGGATCACTTTGACGAAGCCAGTCATCTTCATCAACATCAGCACGAAGATGTTTTATAGCTGCAGGGTCATCAGCATTGGTAGCAACCGTGGTGCCATCATCTTTCGTGCGTACCCGTGCATCCATAATTTTGACGTTATCTGCCTTTGGAGTCCGATGCTCCATACGGAAAAGCCATTCTTCTAACTCCGTAATGGCATTATCAATCAAATTTTGGACACTATGCACACCCCATTCATTAATTCGAGTGGTGATGTACTTAGTAACAGATTCTCGGCACCCATAATGTCTGGACATAATCGCACATGCTGCCTTTAAATCTGTTGTTTCTAATAAATGTATGCCCGTGCCTCTCTTTGGACTCAGCACACGTACACCGTATTCACCTCCTTCATATTGTGTCAACAATGGATTCAATGGTGCATCTTCATCACCAATGATACGTAAACCACTTACCACCAAGGATGTACCAATTTCATCATGTCGCAATAACTTTGCCACCAAAACTTTACACATAAAACTGTTGGGATCAATAGTTAATGGCAACATGAATTCACCACGGCCAGTATAACTTACCAGCTGAAACATACGGTCATCAGAGTTAGCAAGCTTTGCTTCGGCTGAAGCAAGACCACCAAAAACACGTAATGGTATGGCAAAAACAATTGCAATCAAACGAATACCAGGGATAGCCTTGGCTAAAACCACCTGATCCACTTGATCCAAACCTTTCGCATAATCCTCCATACGTGGAGGACACACCGCAATACGGTGTGTTTGCAAACGAAAGTTTTTCATCTGATCAATAGACACATTGATTAAAGGGAAAAAACAATTATTGTTAGTATCAGTCCAATCACTAACTTGCGTCAACCCCTTTCGATCATTCATGAATGCATCTACTGGATCAATGGTTACCTCAACAGGGCGAACTAATGACTCAACCAAACTGATTTTTTCAATTTCTTGAAAATCGTTTAGTTTGCCATCTTGCCACCAAGTAAAACTTTCGGCAGCCATGTCATGCGAAATGGTGATGTTATCTTTGATCTCAGAAAGATCAACATTAACAATTTGTCGTACTGCTGATTTTCTGCGTCCAGCATTGAATAAGTCAACAGTATTTCGGCGTAATAAAGGCAACTGCTGAGAAACCTCTCTTACCAGTGCATCGGTTTCTTTTATCAAATCACGCACTTTGCGCAACAAAATATCACGCCCAATGATCAGACGATCAGAAATCAATGCCTGCACCCAATTCTGTGCTTCAGTGCAACTGCGTCGAGCACATGGTCTCGCAAGAGGCAACACATGTGTATCTATATACTGTTGAGCCTCTGCTTCACGCAATTGAGAAGTGGTTGCATTGCCAACAATTCCATTACGAATGTTCTCAGCATGCTCGTAATGTACTTGCATGGTATCCTCTTCTCTTTTCAGCTCGTCCATAAAAGCTTGTACATTTGTTTCAAGCAATGGACGATTTGTAACACCCGTAATACGACGAAGCAACTCCTCTTCAAACTCTGACAACCATGCAGAGGTTTCAGTTAAATTAGGAGCTGTACGATGCAAAGCATGTACTTTTGCTTCTAATTCTTCTGCCACTGAATCAAATACCTGACGAACATCAGTAATTGGTATAGCGGAATCCATTTCTGTGGCAATAAGCCCTCCACATTCATTTCGAATTTCAGCCATAGTGGCTCGAAATTCTTGCCAATCGGCCAAATCATCAGCCAATTGTGTTTCATCTCCCAAGGTATACCAATTGTCTCCTCGACGAGCTTGTAATAAGTTACGCCAACCAGACACTCGGGTTAATACATCGGTATCTATGCCAAAATCAGGCCCCTGAAACGTACCAGATCCTTTAAGCATCATCTCAAGTACCAGTTCCTGTTGCAAGGCAGCACCGGTGGCATTCAAGTTGGTAGGCAACTCACATCCTAATGCAATAATGCCTCCACCAATAGGAGATGCTCCACGTGGATCTGGATGATCTTTTGCGTTATCATTTGCTTCCTCAACAACGTGTTGAACAATAGCAGACACCGCAGGAGCTTGAATAGTTGTTGCAAGATACAAACCCAATGAATCCCAAGCGGTATCAACATCAATAGGTCCAAAGGGAGAATGTTTCTGTGTCACCGTGTTAAACATGACAATATCAGAAGGTAATGGGACAGGCCCATCAGAATCTCGCCGAGCAAATGCGTCTAAACCAGGCAATAAGCCTTTTAAACGTTCATCAACATGCTCGGTTCCCGTTCCAAAAAATAATTCTTGGTGCTGTGTCATGCTGGCAAAAATGCCTTCACAACGATCCCGTTCCCCTTGCTTCCCGTCAAGCTTATACAAATCAGGACTGAAGGTGTGAAACTGAATCATATGAGAATTTTCACCATGGCTATCAGGATCAATATGGCGCATCCAAGTGAGAAGTGCCGTATAAATGCCTGATCCAATGCCAAAGCCACCATATCCAGCAATAATATGAATGGTCATTGCACTGGTGTTTACCCCGTTTGAAGGGTCATTAGCAATGCTGATGACTTTGTCTACAACAGTATCCACTTCTTCCGCATTTTGTGCCATAAGGCACAAAGTGCGCCGTGGAGCTTTCATTGCACCAACACGGCCCATAGAGGAAAGTGTGCTCATTTTTTCCATTCGATAATATTTTTTAGAAATATCAAATGGATTCACACCAAAAGCTGGGCTTTCAACCAGTTGTTCAACGGCATGTCGTCCATAATGCTTATACTGAGTGTAGAGATATCGGTCTATTACACCTTTGTGCATTGCTCGGTCATTGTCATCACATGAATCGTGACCAAGTACACACCAATGCGGAAGATGCAACAAAGGCTCAAGATAGTCAGCATAAAATCGCATGCCAAAGGCATTTCCAAAACCACCACACACAATAACAATCGATGGACGTGGCGTTTGCTCACGTCCAAGTTCGGTAAGGGTTTCGTTGGTAAGCATAATTAGTTACTTCTCCTCTCTCGTCTCTTTCGTCGACGACCACCACCCGTAGGGGCTGTAGTCGTTGTATTTTGAGAAATTGTTTGTAACACAATTGCAGCACGTGTACCATCTGGCAACACGATGTCACCGTTATGGTCTAACACACGTGGCGTATTCGGGATAATTGGCTCTGATTGTACAACGCCAATATCATCCGTATGCTCAAAAACATAACCAGGCTCGGTTGTTTCTAATACCACTGATTTATCTCCCCGTTGATAAATGGTTCCTGCTGTGCCAAGAGGCACAGAAGTAAGCATTAAAGGGATTCTTTCAGCATTCAGAGATACCGTTCCCAGAATCGCATCTGGTTGTTTTTCTTCCGTACCAGCACCACGACGCCGACGTTCGGGTCGAGCGGTACGTGCTTCTTCAATCTGTTTAGCAAGTTGTGCTTCTTCTGCTTCACGGTTTTCGCGCAAAGCATCCACACGTTCTGCTAAAACAGCTTTTACTCGTTTTTGAGCATCAACATCCAAACCACTTTGTTCAATCTGGGTATTCAGCCGTGTGCCCATATCTGCTTCAATTTCACCAATATTTGGTGAAGCATTTTTGCAGATATCTGTTAAAAGTCGTTCAAGTTGTTCATTCAAAGCCTCAGTAATTCTTCCCTGAGCCTTTTCATTCAACCCACTACTTTTAATCTTTTCGGGCCAAGAGGCAATTTCGTCCATAGTGGATGTTAAACATTCGTTTTTCATCCAACTTTCGACTTCTTCGTGCAATGCCTTACGAATACGATCTTTTGCATCCGTATTGAGCCCGCTCTGTTGAATCCGTTCACGCAATTCAGAAGCTTCACCCAATGTAGATCCAAGACACATATATTTCAAATCCGCTTCAAGATTTTCATCAAGAAATGCATTAAGCGTGCCTTGTTCAGCTACACCTTGTGAACTCTCTTGGATGCGACCTCGAATCACATTTCGTGTTCCAAATGTCACATGCTCACAATCCTCCTTGAGCTTTGCATATTCATCTGCCAAAGCTTTTTGCGCCTTAAGACGTTCTTCTTCGGCAGCTGCCTCAGCTGCAACCTTTTTTGCTTCTTCCTCTTTTGCTTTACGAATGTTGTATCGGCGATATTGATTAAAACCTGCACCAGACAAAACCAAAACAAAAAGTGGGAAGATGTACCGGTACCAGCCAGATGATTGCTGTATCCGTGGACGAGGTGAGCGCCCATTTTGGTTCACACCAACCTTTCCAGCAGATGACACAGTAAACTCATATGGCTTGTTTACAGCAGACCAAATGGGAAACTCACTTTGATCACTCTGTTGCACATAAAATACAACTGAAGTTTCAAAATAATGGTTCCCTTTTTCTTGATTAACCACAGTTCCTTCCAACATAAAGGTATCACCAATATTTTTCGGCTCACCTCTGTTTATACTGACACGAGTGGTAATGTGCCCGGTAGACGGGACAAAACTCATATCAGTGCTGGAAAAAGTTACAGGAACTTTATTTGGACCACCCGTCAAACGAAGGGTAAACGGTCCAACAGCAGTTGGATTGGCAATGTCAGGGACACCAATGTCAAAAAAGTCACCAGTAAGCTGATTGCCATCCGCATCATACCAGGTTATCACGGTTTCAGATTGTTGGAATTGAGAAATAATTTCTTCTTCGATTTTTGATTTCCACGAATCAACCGTTCTCGAAACAGCAACATTCCGACGTGCCAAAGCCTCTGCAATGTCAAATTGACCTTTTGCAGTGTGTGCAGTGTCACGCCCCACCTTAATAAAGGTAATCTTATCCATACCACCTTTAAGTAAGTTGGCCCATCGTGTTTCAAGAGCATCAAGCTTTTTCGCATCTTCGTTTTTCAAAGAGTCAATGCTTGCCTCTGGTGTAAAATCGATGGTTCTATTACCTGATGCATCTGGTGAGTGGTTAATACCATCACCAAGGACAATCACTTCTACATCTTGCCCAAGGCTACGCCGAAATTCTGCTTCATTAGCAGCTTTAGACAAAGCGTCTAAAAAATTAGAACGCAGTGGGTTAATAGCCATTCGAGTAGTATGTTGCAAATCTCGAATAAGCGATTTTCTGCTTGATTCGTCCCAAGCCGTTCCAGTAGTTACCGCTTCAGCACCGACCATAATGACCTTCACAATATGTGGGTCCTTTACGGCTGATACTGCTTTGGTTAAATTCTGCAATACTTGTTGGGTTTCAGCTTTACTTAATGAACTCGTAAAGTCCTGTACAATGATTAAAACACGCGGTTTTGTCCGAGAAACAAGGTTCTCGGTTTGTTCCGCTGTTTTACTCATTTCAGGAGCAACAACATCTGGTGTGCCACCTGAAAAAACTGACTTCATCAAAAGTAACACTACAAAAACACCAGCTCCTACACCAATTTGGTGTAAAGGCGGTAATTTTTTGAACTTCTGATAAAGAGAACCCAATTGACGCATCAACGTGTCCGTATTCAAGGGGTATCCTCCTTGTGTTTAAGTTAACAACTCATACTACACTACAACGATCTGATTTGTACCTTAAGTACATCTTGAAAAATGTAGCTTCACCTCCTTTTCGGGGATAATATGTTTGTACTTGTTAGTTTGAATTTTTAAAGGCCATTTTTATACTACTTTCGCAGTGTAGGAACAAATTGTTACTCCTACACAAAAAAATAGTATCACAAAAATATTACACTGAAAAATGATAAATTATTCAAATTTTAATGCATAATAACACAATATACTATCATAAAAAAGTAAATATGTCAATAGTAGTAGTATATATATCAAATACACAGAAGTTGACAAAAAATACAAAATGTGCTATTGTTATATGAAAATAAAAAAATTTCATTGACAATTAATTGCTTAAATTAGCCAAATATCAATTTCACGAAGGGAGTACCTTGTTTTAATGATTCATCTTTTCTTTGTATTTATTACATTGCTGTAACCACAAATACAGGTACATATATACATAATAGATACTCAAAACAAATAATAACTTTCTTCGTGTACTACTATTGATATGGCTACATATGCCATATGCTTACACGAGACTCACATTAAGAGGTGTCATATGGCAAAAACTCAAGTAAAAACAATGCCACGTCCAGTAAATGAGTTACTTAATTTCGCGCCAGGGAAATTAGCATCTTGGTGTAGAACATATGATGTGAACAAAAAAGAGCTTGATGCCTTTTTTTGGCAACATCGAACCGAGATTCAAAATGCTTGGTATGCAGATAAGGAAACCTACTCTGATATTCCTTTGTATGTTGAGCAAGTCATTGCACCAGCATTGGTACAAAAAAAGGAATTTCGAAAAGTAGATGATACTGCGGCAAAAGAGCTAGTTGCTCTTTTTGATAATGCATGCTCTGTCTGTTCAGGGGAAGTATTAGAAAAAAAAGCTCAAGAAAAACAACGTGCCCAAGATATGCTTTTTAAGCACATTGAAGGCTTGTGTAGTACTGTAACAACAGGGAACGAAAAAACTATTCGTACATTAGTTGAGGAGAGTGGATTCCCCAAGACTAAAAAACTGATGTTACAGGCTGTTATCGAAAATGCCCTTGAGAAAGATGAACGTACAAAAAGTTCAAAAAAACAAGAGCATGCTGATAGAATATATGATGAGATACAAGATGCATGTACAAGTGCAACGCTTGAAAATCATCCAATTATTGATCAGCAAATTATTGATAGCGCAGATCTACTTGGATCAGTACGACAAAGACGCCTACGTACTATTTTGGATGCAAAAGTGCAAGGCGCTTTAGATAAAAAAGAGGTAGAGGAACAAGAAAAGTTTCGCGCGAATGCAGCTCTCTTTAATAGAGCCATGGCATACATGGGTGAAAAATTGAGAGATGCAGAATTAGAAGCAACATATACTGGTCGTATTCAGTATATGATTGATGTTATTGCTCGCGAACCCGATAAAGAGCTCCGTGAAAGAGAATTAAGATATTTCTATCAAATGATAGCAAATCTTGAAACTCATGAAGAACGCCTTGATGTATTACGAGAATTCTCTTGGATACCAAATAACCAAAGACGGTTAGACGTAGCATATGCAAGAGGAATCGTACTCACAGAAAGAAAGGCAATATAATGGCTAATTTTTTTCGCAACTTAGGTGGTAGAATATTCAACAAAGCAGGAAATATTGTTGAAAGAACCACAGATGAAGTTCTTGGACAAAAAGTTGGAAAAATGTTTGATGAATCAACAGAAGCATTTTCTGTCGGCTTTTTTGGATCGCTGGGTGGCACGCATCGCCCTGCATATGCAAGTGCGGTAACTACGTTTCGTGATGAGGAACTGATTCAGGAACGTGGAATGTCCACTGCGGATGCAGATATACGTATTCAAAGATTAAGTGATATTCTCCAAGACGCAGAACCTTGGGAACAAGCTTTATTTATGATACGTGTTGTAAAATCAAGCAATGATGCTGACCAGCGTGATATTTTGGCACGTATTTGTACACAATCTAATGAAGACGAGCGCAAGCTCGAATTTAAAAGAATTGTGGGCGACAGAGAACCAATGGCAATGGCCTTTGGTCGAATGGTACGTGAGGAATCACCCGAAGTATTGAAAAAAATACAACAAGCAGGAATTGATTTAAAAGATTTTTTGCTTGTCACAGCGCCACCCCATATACATCAATTCATTCAAGACCAGGACTTCCCTGCTCAAGCAGAAGATCTTGCCGAATGGGTTAAACAACATGGGATGGATATCATTAGCACGATGAAAGATGCCATTATACAAGGATCTGCTGAAGCAGAAACGCACACAGCAAATGGTCTGCGTCATGCGCAGACATTGGCATCAAAAGGATTAGATGGGTTCAACAATACAAGAAATGCATTGCATCAAGCAATGCAAGCAGGCACCGCAGCGGTAAAAGACTATGTCGATACCACCATGGAGCATGCAGGAGATATTGTTGAGAACGACATGCCAGATGCAGTACTTCAACTTACGAAACCAGTAACTCAAAAAATTCGGGACACACGTGCCTGGATGTTACGAAAAAAAGGAATTTAACATGATCAGATTCTTACGCAGATTAGTGAGTGGGATTGGAACCTCACTGAGACACGCAGTAGAACCAATTTGGCAAATTATATTGTTAGATTGGGACATGGTTCGAGAAACCTTTGTAAATCGCTGGGATCAAATAACCCGGTTGTTGCAATGGATGCTCTATTTGCCCATCATTTCTTTTGTTGGTGGTTTATTATTGTGGTATTTTACCGATACCCCAACATATATACAAAGAATCATCTTTTTTGTATGTGGGGGTATTGAAATTATTTTACTTGCTTCTGTTGCCAAATGCGTCAGTGCTTTTGCCTTTGCAATATTTGCAACACGGCAATTGTACAAGGTACTTACCGAAGCAGCTGCCACCATGTTACAAGGCACGAATGAATCAGCCGTTAACGCAAACAAGCATATTGAAAATATGTTTGGTGAAATTAAGGAGTTAACGGATAGAGAAAAACCAGGGTGGAGTGCAGAACTGGTACAAGCTTTCAGTACAAGCTTGGGACAAGTGTTTAATCTTGAACACGGTTCCAGGCGCTCAGAAACCAATGCAGATGGATCAGCAACGGACACCTCCAGTGGATATACTCCCAATGATATCACAATGTTTATTGAAGTGATTATAAAGGAATTCAATAACATTGTTGATAGGCAAGAGAAAAAATGGGGTGATGCTTTTTTAAGTGCTGTAGTAAGAGCTTTGGAAACGAGTGCAAAAGTTGCACCAGTTACGATACAAGGAATAATAGGAGCACTTGAACCAGCAGTCAGAAGAATGCATCTATCAATAGATACATTACCTGATAACTTTCACACAATTGCAAAAGAAAAAATATATCCTGTTTTTCAAGGATTTATAAGAGTTTCACGGATATTATTTTTCATTCCAGTAACCATGGGAATTTTTCTCCCATGGGAAAACTGGACTGCATTTACCTTTTCGTTGTTGGGCTTTATTTTATACGGCATGTCCGTAGTTATTCAAGATAAAGTACCATACACCCTCAATAAAAAAGGTATTATCTGGACCATTGTGTGCACAGTAGCAACAGCTATTGTTGCCTCATTTATCCCCTTTGAACAAGAGTACATTATTGGCTTTGAAAGCAATTATGTACTTCCTGTATTAACAGTAGTAATCGGTGTGATGCTCATACTGTTCAGCAAAATTGCTTTTGCACGCACCGTTGCTGTATTACTTATGTTAATTGGTTTTGTGGGGAAAATGAATACCGAAATTATTGATAGTATTCATTTAAAATTCAATATCGGGACACATGTTGAGGGTATTCAAGTACAAACAGAAGAACGCACAAGGTGGTATCTGGGTAAGCAAAACCAAAAAACAGGTACGTGGGACTTTTCTCTTGACAACTCTCCGAATGCATTCTTCAAACCACATACACCTTTACGTGTTATTGATGAGGCAAAGGGGAACTACCAGTACCTTTACTATAAAGTAATTGAGCTTGACCATAGAGGGATACCGGTAGAACCAATTGTTGAGCGATGGGTACATGCGAAAGCATTAAATGATCCTCGTTCAACAAGTAATGGTATGTATGAATCTAACCCATGGCACCAAACAATCAAATATGCCTTGCAGCCACTCGGCCCGGAGGTGCCGACATTGCAAAACCCTACACAGCCCGGAATCCCTTTCATCACGATGAATGGGATATCCCGGGAGATGGCAGAGCAGATCAACCACGTAGGGCATATGGCGCGCTTAATGCCTTGGTACTCCGAGCGAAACACGAAAGTAGCATATATTCGCCCGGAGCAGGTGTTGTTGTAGATGTGGACAGATATGGGATGTATAGAACGGTTACGCTGAAAACATCAGCTGTAACCAAAAAAACATCACCATATTCAAACGCAGGGGTAGATACTCTGCACTATGTCCTTGGGAACTTCGCTGACATTAATGTATCCATTGGCGATACAGTGAATAGCAATACAGAATTAGGACTCACTGGTAAAGAACATTTTGTTACTGTGCAACTTATTGGTAAACCTACCGATGAAGTTGCACATCGGAGGTACAATCCTTCGTATCTGTTTGATTTCGACAAGCCAACAACTGTCGCTTTCAAACACATACAAAATGATCAAACAGGATATGCAACACTCCCAGACTCATTATTGAGAGTAGCAGCATTTCCTGCACGGTTTTACGGCGATACCAGTTATGTTAATTCGACTGGTATTGTCAACTTGGCACGGTTTCAAGTGTATTATTCTGTGCCAACGATTATCCCGTTAGATAGCTTACGCATAGGAGATGAAGTCTACTTACAAGTAGTAGAAGATTCATCTTCATATGTTGCAAGATATCAAACGGTAAGCTCACCTCATCAGAAAACACTGATGAGAAAACTCAACTCAATGCAGTTTGATGCTGAAACGGAAACAGAGCTCAGCTCTACTCTTTCTACTATGATGAAGGAGTATGTATTTCCCTTAGGAGATGATGTTCGGCGAGTTGGAAATGTCGCCGCTGCATTAATCCCTCAAGGAAATAACTATCAAGTTGCCGTCGATTCATTAAACTTTGTGCGGGTCCGCCATATGGATGATCCCCCGCACTTAACCGTCACCAGAACAAATCAAAAAATCTTGGTGATGATCAATGTGCCAATAACGGGCATAGAAAACCATCAACGATGGTTTTACCCGTTAGCAACACACACAACGGATCATATCATTGTACAAGTGTATGTCCGTAGAGGAACAACCTCTCGTCCAATACACTTTGTATCAATTTAGTTCTTTTCAAAACCCCTTATCTTTTTTAGATAAGGGGTCTTTTTTTATTGTAATACTTTTTTTATTATCCCATGCGTTTGTGTAACTCGTCTTCTGGTACAGAATACCGCTCACCACCTACTTCATGGATCGTATATAAACCTGTATCAGTGTCTTTTTTAATTAATCCATAAATAGGTTTTTCTGTATCCTTATCCAATATACGAGGTTGCCAACCTTCTGATTCTTGAGGTAATGCATCGAGTTCAAGTGAACGCTTAAATTCTCCAATAAACTTTTCAAACATCTCAGGTTGGAATTCATTCTTACTATTCACAATACCGAACTCTTTATAATCATTAATATCACTTGTATGTGCACCTTTATGCGTCCATGCAAGAAATGCATTAGCTTCTTTACTATCTAAACCATACGTACCCGCAAGTGCATATACGGCTGTTTCTGCTTGTACTTCATTTGCTCTATTAAAAATACCCTTACCTACTCCATCCTCTATATCCTTAATCAAACTGGTACGAGTACTTACGAGCCCTTCTTGATGCGCAGATTCCTCTGCAATTTCTTCAAGGTCTGCAACAGGCTCATCTTCATCAGAAACGGTAGGTTTTGCTTTTTCTTGATACACTCCTTTTTCTTGAAGAGTATGTTGCAGTTCTTCTGAACTCATTTCCACGGTTTTCCCATTTGGTTGAATAACATCAAAAGTACCATCTCGATCCCAATCATACACCTTATACTTCTCACCACTAGGTAACTCTATTTGAATACCCGCACTGATTCCGCTTTCCGTATGAGAAATATGTACCTTTTCATTTACTTCAAAGCCCTCTGTTGGGTGAATAATATCTTGTTCAATTACCGCTGGTGGTAATGTTTCTGCTTGTTTGCCACTGGAACTTTCGAATTCAATATGAGTACCTGTTTCATTAGATACTACTCGGACAGTATCTCCCACATGTATATCATCAAGCAACATGCTTTTATTACTATTCTTAAAATCAAGTATAGCGTTACCTGTTTTGCGCGTTACCCATGTATCCAAATCACCCATGTCTTCAGTATATCCAAAATCGTGTGCATGTTCTTTAAATAATGATGCTGCACTTTTCCATAATGAATCCCCTCTTTGTATATGGTATGTATATGCTGTATCTAGAGTATGTACCTCAGGAGGTGTTTCAGCAATGTCTGTAGTTTCAGGAATAGGTGTTTCTACATGAGAACTTTCTGCTATTTCAGCTACTTCAATATCTGATGGCTCTATATGAAATGTCTCTTGTATTTCTTGTGCAAGTGATACTTTCCCTAATGAACATAACTCTACAAGAGTAGATCCAATATATTGCTTTTGTTCAGAACTGAGCGCTGTTTTAATTCCGATACCTTCTTTTTCGTTAAGGTATGAAATGATAGTATCGGCAGATTCTGCTTGTGCATAGGTATCAAGTCTTTCAACATGCGATTGCAAAGCATCCGCACCAAATGTTTTCATAAGCTTTTGAGCAATTTCTGGTTCTCCAGAGGCATCTAACTTACCGGTTAATGACATAATTCTTTCTGCCTCTGGTACACTATATTCAGATTTTGGCTCAACACCATACATTTCTTTAAGATATGCTACTGACTTTTCTGCACTATCTATAACTGATAAATCAAGCATGGATAGCGGTTGTTTCGGAACCACCCACTGTTCGCCATCTGTATATGAGTCAATGGTAAGCGGTTCTGCAGGCGGGGCTGCATGTGCTTCCGCTACTTTTGGGAGTATGCCCCCCAACCCTTCGCCAAGTCTCTCTGTTACCTGTTCAGAGGTTTCTGAAGGATTATCCATCATGCGTTCCATTAACCGACCAGCACTAAAAGGCATACGAAACATGCGGGAAAAATTCTCCTTAAAATTATCCACGACAACACCAGTAATTCGTTCCGCTCTATCGAGTAATTTTTCGGTATCACTTCCATATAATTGTGCATCTTTAAGGGCATCATTAAATTTGTCTATTGCCGCACCAGTATCAGCAACGTCACCCACGGCAAACGATTCAATGACCGTACTCGACATACCCACAGCAGTAGCAACTTTGCTTAATGCTTCTGTAAAATCTCTAAATTTATGTTTACTTTCTTTTGTTTTTCCTTTTCCGCGAAGTGAGTTAAACATTTCTATTGATCCATTTTTAAACGTGTCTCGTAAAACAAATTCGACCATCTGTTCATTTTCTTTTGGATCTCTCACATCCTGCTTTCTGCGTGCACGTGCTCTATCATGAGAACTCATCATTTCTACTTCTTTTTTTTCAAATCTTTTTTCAATGTCATCTTCTTCGGAGTGTATCAGCGTCTCTGCTCTTGTTGATCTTGTTTTACTGAGCACTGCATCTTCCTGTTCATACATCATATTCTTTTGTGTATGAGTTCGGGATGCATCGGACATACGTTCAAACATACTCAGTCCTGCATACGCAGCTCCCTTACCTAGAAAAAGTCCAGCTGCAGTAAGTGGAGCATTTATGGCATCCTTTATAATACGAGTACCCCGTACTTTTCCACGGACATAGGCATCAAGTGTTGCCCCAACTTGAGTAGCTCGTTTTTTATTCGTATCATGAGTTGATTTTCTGTGTTCAGATAAAATAAGCCCAAATTGCCTTTTGAGCTGTTTTTTTTCATCTTCTGGAATATACGTCGCCTGCTCTAACTGTGCTTTAAAATCAATCATTGCTTGTGCAACAGGGCTTCGTTTTGACTGCACCTGTTCACGAGCTTTTGCCTCAGCGTCATCTTCTGATAAGCCTTCTTGTTGCAGCTGTTTTTTTGCTTCATCTACACGTGCGAGATACTCTTTGCTTTTTGCGCGCCCAGTTATGACACGTGAAGTATACGGATACAATGTCAAAGCATATGCTTCTGCTTTTTCTTTAGAAACACCTTGCTCAAACATAACATCTTGAACATATTCCTGAAAAGCATCGTCACCTTTTGCTGTTTCTAGCTTAGACGATTCATACTCTTTTTTTCGATCACGTGCCAATTGCGTTACCTGTTCATACACCTGTGCAATTTCATTTTTTTCTGTTGCTACCTTTCCTTTATCTTTTACATAATTATACACATCACCTCCCCAAGTAATATCTGCTTCTTTACCGGTGGCTGTTTTTTCTACTGCAAAAGCAGAACCAGCACGAATAAGGTCAACACCTATTTTAATACCACTATTGTTATACAATGCGGTTAACATTGCTTTTGATATACCATAGGTTTTCTGTTTTAAACTCACTTCCGAAAAAGTTGGGAGAGATTCTAACTTTTTAAGACCTTCTTTTGCATACTCAAGTAAAGGTTTTGGACCTTTACTATCCGGCGAACCAGGTCTAAAAAGTTCACGAGCAAAAACACGGATACCTTGTTTAGCACCTAAGGCAGCTTCCTGCTCTTCTTCGCTGATATTACCTTCTTCTTCAAGTTTATTTTCTTGCGCATCAATATCATTTTCCAATTCTTCAGCTGTTTTTTTCAACTCTGATTCAGATGGAGCTGGAGGAACGGGAATATCATAATACTCACCAGACCAACGCTCTGTTACAGAATACTGATCTGTTTGCTCTTTCTCCAGAGAAGGTACATCTACTTTCTCTTTTTCACCTGATGCATTATAACCCAACTTTTGTAATGTATCAGAATCAAGATGTTCACGGATATCTGCAACCATATTATTCTTTTGTTCTCATTTCTTTTAAAATGCGTTCAGCATCTTCATGATCTTTTTTCATTTTCTGAACTTTGCGCACATCTTTTTTTTGAGTACGTAAATCATCGATATCATCCTGCCAACTCTGATAGAGTTGTTGCACTTTTGCATTCGCAAAACCAAGTATATAATCATCTGCTGTTGCAATAGAATGTTTCTGTGTTTGCATACTATTTTTTATTAATACTTTGAGTTAATGCCTGTATTTTTTTAGTAGCAACAACGTCTAAAGCTTTTTGTTCTATATCAAAAGCCTCTTGCACCTGAGCGAGCTCAGACGCAAATCGCTTGTCCATATCATCGGTTGCAACATTCAAATATTGTGCCTCTAATATTGCGACAAATCTTTCTAATTGAGAAAGAGACATGTGGGGCAACATATCGTACAAAGCATCCTTCGTTTCAGCGCTTAAATCAATTGAAGCAATATAAAAACCAAGCTTACTCCCCAGTAAGCCATATGCTTCTTTTAAATCAAGCGATTGTGTTTTTATGTGAGATGGTATTTGAGGCATATCTGCCTATAGTATACCATAATTTTAGTTGCAAGGACTACACATCTGGCAATTCTTTTTTATGTGCATACTTTGGAATAATACACGAAAGAATATACCGAGCAGAAATAAGGATAGTAAAAGCTACTACCATAAGAATAAGATCAACAGAACCAGCATTTGGTTCAAGCGCTTTTCGTGCAACCACAAACGAGAGCAACTCAAGCACACTGTCCATACTATGTGTGGTGAGTAATCGTACAGCCTCAAGCCCAATAATCACCGTAAGAATAATGTGAATCATTTCCTGAAATAACTCAACATCTGCCCAGTCTGCACTCACAAATACTGGTGCAAAACTCACCAAAAAAAGTACTAACGCAGCAAAAATAAGCAATGCCAGTATGCGTTCGAACCAACGAACCGCATACTCATACATGCGTGTAACTTTTGTGCTTAATTTTTCTGACATAGAACGTTACGAACGTCGTCTGCTAAAGTGCTCCCACACCACCAACAATGGAGATGCAAGGAAAATAGATGAATAGGTACCAACAACAACACCAATAAGCAATGCTAAAATAAATTGCTTAATAGATGCCCCACCATAGAGATATACAGAAAGCAGAACCACAAAGGTAGTAAGAGAAGTAAACAGTGATCGACGAATCGTTTCAGTCACACTTTTATTTACGATCCAATCAAAATCATGTTTATGATGATCTCGTGATAAATTTTCACGTGTTCTATCAAATACCACAATAGTATCATTTACCGAGAAACCAAGAATGGTAAGCAATGCGGTAACAAACAGAATATCAACTTCCACCTGTGCAACATACCCGAGGATAGCAAATACACCCGCTGGAATAAGTACATCATGAGCAAGAGCAATAACAGCGGTAACACCATATTTCCATGAAGAAACTGGTTCAGATACTTTTCTAAATGCCCATGCAATATAAAAAATAATACCAAGCAAAACAGCAATCATCGCATATACTGATTTTTGCTTTAATTCTTCACCAATAACAGGACCGATTGATTCAAAACGCTCCTCAGTAAGCACCTGTGGAGTTTCGATAACAGATTCTGATCCATCTGCTGGCACCAAATCAACATCTACGTCCACAACGTTTCCATCTGCATCTAATGCTTCGAGTTTTGGCTTTTGAGCATCGCGTGCTTCTTCAAGTACTGTTTGTGTTTCTTTTGGTAAAGTTTCAAACAATGCAGTATTTATAGTTTCCAAAATCTGCTGATGTTTTTGTTGATCAACATCTTCAAAACGTAATACATAGCCATGTTCTCCCGTTGGTTGCACACGAACAGAAGATAATACAGGCTCTTCTCCTTGCGTAAGTACTCCTTCGATATCTTGTGGAGTTATGTTAGCTTCTTCATGTACTTCAATTTCAGATAACGCACCTCCGGTAAAATCAATACCTAAACGAAGGCCATACATGCCAAGTGCCACAATACTAATTGCACACAACAATCCAGAAAAAATGAAATAGATGTTTCGATGTTTGATAATGTTCATACTTATGCTCCCCAAATCCATTTACTTTTTTGTAATGTTTTGTTACGACCAACAATTTCTACCAATAACCGAGTAATTACAATGGCACTAAACATAGAGATCACCACACCAAAACCAAGAGTAATAGCAAAACCTTTAATAACTGATGATCCAAACCAGGCAAGAATCAAACAGGTAATTAAGGTAGATACATTTGAATCTCGAATAGAATTCCATGCTCGTTCAAACGCAATACGAACAGCATGCGTGAACGTTTCACCTGCACGTAATTCTTCACGTAAGCGTTCAAAAATAAGCACATTCGCATCAACGGCCATACCAATAGAAAGTAGGAATCCAGCAATACCAGCAAGGGTAAGAGTTATTGGGAATAACTTAAATAAGGTAAAAAGAATTGCGGTATAGAACAATAACGCAATAACGGCAAGCACACCAGCAACGCGATACACAAGCAACATAACAAGTGCAACGAGTGCAAAACCGATAAGCCCTGCGGTTAAACTTTTTTGCAATGAGACAGAACCAAGAGTTGGACCTACAGTTTGCTGGCTCACCAAATTAATTGGCACTGGCAATGCACCTGCATTTAAACGTTCTACGAGCTCGCGTGCTTCTGGAATAGTAAAGTCACCATTAATTACTGCTCGTCCGCCACTAATTTTTTGATTAACCACGGGTGCAGAAATCAAAGCTCCGTCTAAAAAGATACCAATACGCTTACCAATATTTTCATCGGTAATAGTTTCAAATAAATCTGATCCTTCGTCATCAAACAATAATCCTACTTGTGCTGAGCCTGTGTACTGATCAAATTGTACTTCAGACTTGGTGAGTTGTTTTCCACCTAATTGCGTGGTTGCCCATGGATCATATTCTGGAATGTCTCCATCAAGAGATTGGGTACGTAGCAAAATATGACGTCCACGCACTACGGTTTCTGGTTGTCCTTCAGGACTTTCTTGTGTATTGGTTTCTAAACGTTGAATAATATGATACCCAAATTGTGTTTCTACTAATTCTGGGGTGATATCACCATCTTGTAATTGATCAAACAATACATCTCCAAATTCTTTTACCACAAGTTCTCGTTGAATAAAGCCAAGTTCTCCACCATTTGCGGCACTTCCTGGATCTTCTGAAATTTCTGTTGCAAGCTCAGCAAAATTAGCACCAGCGTTTGCTTGTACTTGTTGGAGGGTTTGTTCTGCCTTGGTGCGTTGTTCTGCGTTAAATTGTTCGCGTGTGGCGCGTTCTTCTGCAGAAAGTGGTTCTGCTTCTGGTTGTGGTGCTTCTGTTTTAAATTCGAGCAATGGGGTTGCACCAATTTGTGCAATCGCGTCGTTTACATCAAACACACCTGCAAGCTCAACAATAATGCGCAAATGATCGCCTACTTGTGCTGTTTGTACCACTGGTTCAGATACACCAAGTGCGTTTACACGTCGTTCAATAACATCTCGTACACCGGCTACTGCTGATTCTGCCTCATCTTTAGATACACGTGAGGTGTCTGCCTCATATAACAAATGAGCACCACCTTGTAAATCTAACCCAAGGTGGGTTCTAAAGCGATCAAACCAGCTGTGTCCTGGCCACCATTGTGGCGTATTGCCAACAAAAATAGACCCCGAAATAAATCCGAGAACTACGATGAGAATGCTTAATATCCAAATGTGTTGTCGTGTAGCTGTCATGAAGAGTATTTTATGCTAGTTTTTCTTATTTTGCAAGGGTATTACCATACTTTTCTTGAAAATCTTTTACCCCTTGCAACCAACCTCCAGTAAAATAGTCATCTGCCTTAAAATTTTTAATAGAAAACTACTCCATTTTTTCGTGATTTTTGCCTAGAGAGATATCCCCTGACTCGTACTGTGCAGTATAGCCAATTGCAAAAATGCGTCTTTTTTCACGATCCCCGTTTGCGAGAAACTCATTTCTTTCATGACGCATGTATACGATCGGTTCACCTAACGTGTATAGCACTTGATCACCCAATTCTTCTTTCATTTTTCTCTGTACCACATTCTCCAATGCCACATCAAAATCTTGTTCCCGTAATCTTCCTCCAGGGATATCCCAATCACCGAAACTATCTTTAGTAACTAAAAACTCTTGTGCATCATTTATTAGGAAAACTTTTACTGCAACGTAATAGAGATCTTTATGTTCCATAGTGCTATATTCCAAAACCAAATTTTTTTGTTAGGTCCTCCCAGTGAGGATTTAACGAGGTAATTAAATCCTGTTTCTTTTGACGATTCCATTTTTTCAGCTGTTTTTCTCTTTGACTTGCAATAGCAATATCATCATAGCCCTCAAAGTATACAAGTTTAATGCAATCATATTTTTGAGTAAACCCATTTCCTACTTTATTCTTATGATCCCAAACGCGTCGATGTAGATTATTAGTGACTCCGATATACAAAGTACCACTATGGCTTGCCATTATATAAACATGATACATACCCCCTCCTAAATAACACATTATTGTCATTTCGACCGAGCGTACTCGCGAGTGGAGAAATCCCTTTAAGTACCCACATACAAGGGATTCCTCGGCTCCATTGCGTTCGCTACGCTCACTTCATTCCGCTCGGAATGACATAGCAATTCGTCATAACCTACACCCCGTGACACTTCTTATACTTCTTACCACTCCCGCACGGGCAAGCATCGTTTCTACCCACTTTTTCACCACCAAAGGTGTTCCTATTTTCGGTTTGTTGAGACATCATCCCCCCTGGCAATCCAGTAGAAGACATATTGCTTGATTGTGCAACAGGTGTTTCGGAACGTGCACTCATTTCTTTTGCTGGTGCACTAAATTTAAGGTTCTTAATTGAATCTAAACCTTTTCCTAAAGCTCCGAGTAGTGCGTTTGCTTGTTCCATGTTATCTGGAGCTTTAGTTTGCAACACACGTGCTGCTAAAATTTTAAATACACTGTATACAATTTGATTTTGAATAGAACCTTGGAGTTGCTGGAATAATCCGTAGGCATCGCGTTTGTATTCTACCAATGGATCCTTTTGTCCGTATCCACGTAATCCTACTGCTGTGCGCAAATTGTCTAAGGCTTCTAAGTGATCCATCCATAATGTATCAATGGCATTCAGCATCACACCACGCATAACTTTTATTGTTTGTTCGGTATCACCAATAGACTCGGCCATGGTATCAAACTGCTCATGAGCTTTTTCGGTTAAGTGATCAATTAATTTAGAACGCATTTTTGCATCATCACCTTTATCTCGCTCTTCGGTGCCAATACCAATAACCTCTGGTAAATCAAGAGGTTCATTCGTTGGGAAAATAGATGCCATGGTTTGTTCAATTTCTGCAAGATTCCATTCTTGATAACTGGTTGCAGCAGTATGGAAATTTACCACTTGGCTGATTTCCTGCTCAACCATTTCAAAAACCATATCTTCTATTTTTTCAACTTCTTGCGTATGCAAAATCTCTTTACGTCTACGGTAAATAGCTTCGCGGTGTCGGTTGGTCACATCATCATACTCAACCACGTGCTTACGAATATCAAAGTTGTTTCCTTCTACTTTCTTTTGAGCAGATTCAATTGAACGTGATACCATTTTGTTTTCAATTGGCATATCTTCTGGTAAGCCTAATCGATCCATGAGCCCGCGGATTCTGTCGGACCCAAAAATACGCATAAGGTCATCATCAACAGAAATATAAAACACACTTGAGCCAGGGTCTCCCTGACGCCCAGCACGTCCACGCAACTGGTTATCAATACGGCGAGATTCATGACGAGCAGTACCAATAACATGCAAACCACCAGCGTCGCGTACTTTTTGTGCTTCTTCTGCATCATGCGGAGTACCGCCAAGTGCAATATCAACACCACGGCCTGCCATGTTTGTTGCTAAGGTAATAACACCAGAACGTCCTGCTTGTGCAATAATTTCTGCTTCGCGCTCATGGTTTTTTGCATTTAAAATTTCATGTTTTACATTATTCTGCTGTAGGTATTGAGAAAATTCTTCGTTTTGCTCAATAGAAACCGTACCAACCAATACTGGTTGCCCTTTGCTACTTCTCTCTTTAATTTCTTTTACCAATGCGTCGTACTTCCCTTTTTTACTCTTGTAAATTTTATCAGCAGCATCAATACGTGCAATTGGCTTGTTCGTTGGTACCACAAATACATCCAACCCATAAATTCTACGAAATTCTTCTTCTTCTGTTTTTGCGGTACCCGTCATACCGGAAAGCTTTGGATACAAGCGGAAATAATTTTGGAAGGTAATGGTTGCTAAGGTTCTGCTTTCTCGTTTAATTTCTACGCCTTCTTTTGCTTCGATTGCTTGGTGTAATCCTTCGCTGTATCTTCGTCCGTGCATTAAGCGTCCGGTGAACTCATCTACAATAACAATTTCATTACTTTGAACAACGTAATCTTTATCTTTATGGAATAAGGTTTGTGCTTTGAGTGCTTGTTCTATATGGTGCACCGCTGCCATACCACCTTCGGTATAAATATTATCCATGCCGAGCCATTCTTCCATTTTTTTAATACCCTCATCCGTGAGCGAACTGGCACGCATTTTTTCGTCGATATTGTAATCTTCGTTTTCTTTTAATTTCTTTACCAAGTCTGCATATTTGTAATACAAATCAATTGGTCTATCGTCTGGTGCTGAAATAATAAGTGGGGTTCGAGCTTCGTCTATTAAAATAGAGTCAACTTCATCTACTATGGCAAAGGCAAAATCGCGTTGCACCATTTGTTCTGGTGAGGCAACCATGTTGTCACGAAGATAATCAAAACCAAACTCATTGTTGGTTCCATAGGTAATGTCTGCTTCGTATGCTTCTTTGCGTGGAACTGGGCGAAGATTATCGTAATCTATTTTAACAACGGGGTTTGCATCAACAACAAGCCCTTCACCTTCTGTTTCTTGTTCTTCAGAATCTGCGGTAACTCCTGCATCATACACATATGATTTTTCGTGCTGAATACACCCAATAGTAAGCCCTAAAAAATCATATATTTTTGCCATCCATACGGCGTCACGTCGTGCAAGATAATCATTAACGGTAACGACGTGCACACCTTTTCCGGTGAGTGCATTGAGATACACGGGCAGTGTTCCTACCAACGTTTTACCTTCACCGGTTCTCATTTCTGCGATGCTTCCTTGGTGTAATACCATTCCACCAATTAACTGTACATCAAAATGTCGCATACCCATGGTACGCTTTGCTGCTTCACGAACAACGGCAAATGCTTCTGGTAGAATATCTTCTAATGTTTTGCCTGATTGTAATGCTTCTTTAAATGTTTGTGTATATGCTTTAAGTTCCTCGTCACTGAGTGATTGAAACTTCTCTTCAAGTGCATTGATGTCTGCTACTTGTGGTCGCAACTGTTTTTTTATGTGCTTTTCCCCTGGATCACCAAAAACTTTATCTAAAAATGACATAATGTATTACTTCTTCTTTACTCTCTGTCATCCTGAACTTGATTCAGCATGACGTTCTATATGATTCTTATTATCCTTTCTTCTTTTGTGAAATAATCTTTTCTTTTAAATCGCGGGCTTGTCTTTCTAATTTATCGATGACGCTATCGAGTGCACTTAAAATATCTCCTGCGGATTGCACAGAGTTCAACACTTTTTGTGGCAATTTTACGTTTACTTCTACTTCGTATACATCGCCTTTATTATGGTGTTGATCGCGCCCAATGTTTACTTGTACATGAAGCACATCCAGCGCTCCTTTGTACTTTTTTAAGACCTCAAGTTTGCTCTCCATTTGGCCTTTAATTTTAGCATTTATTTCGGTATTTTTTGAGTGAAATTGTATTTTCATAGTACCTCTAGTGTACCACACTCTGAATGGGGTTTAAAGACTCATATTTTACGTTGTTTTAGCCTTTTTTATATGATTTTTCTTGACTTGACACAATTTTTATGATATGATGTAATAATACATATAGTTTTTTTACAATTCACCCTATAACTCGAAAGGAGTAAATCTTCCTCTAGTTACCATCCCCACACGTCAGTCGGGGACTTCCTAAACATTCGAAGGAGGAACCCATGTTAACTGCAACTCTCCCCACAGGGAAAGGATGTTTGGTGGCATCTGGTGATGATGTTTGTGACGATATGCCAGATGAAGGCATTATTTTAGATAATACTTTTGCATTTGCTCATCCACAACATAGAGATTTAAAGGAGTGGTTTATATCACAAAGTGTAGATCTTACACCTAATGCTATCTTTGAAGAAGCAAACAACAAAGGATTAGGTGAACGATACTGTGCTGCCTTTAAAACTCTTCAACGTGAAAGGAGAAAAAATAACGACGTATTTATGAAAATAATCCATAAGTAAATTATTTTACTTTTTCCCTCTGAGAGCATATGCTCTCCCAAATTCTACAGGAACTGCTTCGGCGAAATCTGTAGTGAAAGTCACGGAGGTAGACGATGTTACAAAGCAAAGGAAAAGATCCTGCGCTAGTCATAACGTCCTCTACCCTTGGAGGATGTTATGGCAAACGAAACAGGTAGCACTCAGATGTACGCAAAAACAACCGGACACCAAGCAAGATACAATGGACATACTCAACATCTTGCAACAAAAGGTACAAAAGCGGTTGTTCGTAAGACATCGTTAAGAAAAGCTCTTCGTATTTTGGCAACCTCTCAATGGAATTATTCTTTCTAAAAGGAGGTTGTCATGAAACGCGTTCATCTTAACGGAAATAAATCAGACGTTCTGGGTTTGAACGGTAACATTATTGCACAAGAAATTGCACACATGTTGTTACCAGAAGAAGTCGTGGTATCTGAAAAAACATTATCAGATTTGCAAGATTTCTTCACAAGACCTGAATTACAATTAGTTCTCGGGCAGTATCTATGTGATGAGCTTGATCCTGATCAGCAGTACGATCCATCACTTGATATTGGCTTCTTTGATGATGATATGTTATTTATTGAGTTAGCTCAATTATCAATAGATGACATCATCGACAAAGCAAAAGAACAAGCATCTGCAGAAGGCATTCCATTTGATGATGAATTGGAAGATTTAATTATTGCTTTTACTGCACATGTTGCATACCCAATTCCCTCAACAGAAGAGCATGGTTCATGCATTGTTGAAAAACGTCAACATGACATCGCCACCCTTGGCGATGATGAATCAAATATACCTCTTCGAGATATCACTGATCTTGGAGGTGAATGGTATCACCATTTCCACGCTGTCCCAGATTTTAGGGCAACATGGATACGTCGATGCCACCAAGAAGATCGTAAGTATTAACCTCAAACCAACACGTGAGATTTCCCCTCTCTCGTGTTGGTTCTTTTTTTCTCCTCTTATGTACAGAAAGGATAGACTCACAGTATGTGGTTTGTGACAATGTTAGTGTTTACAATAGGAGGAGTGTTACTCAAATTGTATCTGCCTCAGAAAGTGAAAAATAAAAAGGATGCAATTAGAAGTGAAGCCACTACCGCCAAGGAGGCTATTGAGAGATTCAAAGAAGCTTCAGAAAATAAACATTTAGAAGTGAGGTACTACGACACCGCAAGAAAAAAGGACTATAACAAGTTGCTTGGAGCATTCACTCAAGCAAAAAAGAACTTCAATTTTTACAAAAAGTTACCCAAGCGGTTATTTTGGGCATGGCTTACGATAACGGCCATACTATTCATTATGACCATATGGTAATATGCAACCCCTTGTTTTTAAGCAAGGGGATTTTTTTTATTCCAAAATAGCTTTAATTCTCCGTACTCCAGCACTTACAGATTGTTCCTTTTGAATCTTAAAGTGTCCCATGTCACCTGTATGTGTTACGTGCGGACCACCACAAATTTCCTTACTAAACGTATCAGAATCATTTGCAGCATTAGGCTGTTGCTCTGGATCACCAATGCTATACACTTTTACCTTTTCGCCATACTTATCACCAAACAATCCCATAGCACCACCCTCACGAGCATCTGTAACAGACATTTCTTCTGAACTTACGTTGTAATCATGCGTAATGGCATTGTTTACCAAATCTTCCACATCTTTAATTTCGGTATCCGTCATTTTATCTGGATGAGAAAAATCAAAACGTAACCGTTCTGCAGTTAAGTTACTTCCCTTTTGTTCAACATGATCCCCCAATACCTTGCGCAATGCAGCATGCAACAAATGTGTTGCCGTATGATACTTAGTAGTCATTTCGCTATGGTCAGCTAAACCACCAGCAAACTTACCCGCACTTGCGGTACGTGAAAGCTCTTGGTGTTTGTTAAACTCTTCGTAAAAACCTTTTTCATCAACAGCTATTTCGTGCTCACGAGCAAGCTCGATAGTCATTTCTAATGGAAACCCAAAGGTTTGGAATAAATCAAACGCATCTTTTCCATCAATGGTTTGATCAAGAGCACGTTCTGATGCAACCAAATCAGCAAATTTACGCATACCGTTTGCTAATGTTTTTACAAACTTTTCTTCCTCTTGTACCAATACACGAACAACATTCTCCCCATTATTTTTTACAGAATCAAAAACATCTGTGTAGATATCTAACACTACCTGAGTAAGAGATTCCATGCACATATCCTGTATACCAATTTGTTTTGCATGGCGAACAGCACGACGAATCAATCGACGCAAAATATATCCTTGTTCAGCATTTGCAGGGACCACTCCGTCAGATGCAATAAGTACCGCAGCTCGAACATGGTCCGCTATAATGCGATAGGATGTTTGAGCATCTTCATACGATTTATCCGAGAGCTCAGAAATTTTTTTGATCAATGGTTGCAACGTATCTCCTTCATATGCAGACTCAAAACCATTCAACACAGCAACAGTACGTTCAACACCCATACCGGTATCTACATTTTGTTGTGCAAGTTTTTCAAATGACCCAGATTCGGTTTTGTTGTATTCCATAAATACATCATTCCAAATCTCAACGTATTTACCACAACTACACCCTGGTTTACAGTCAGAACCACAAGCCTCTTTGTGTGTATCAAAAAACATTTCAGTATCAGGACCACACGGGCCAGTTTGCCCTGCAGGACCCCACCAGTTATCTTCTTTAGGTAATGGGAAAATACGTTCACCTTCTTTGGCATCAATACCTACTTGTTTGAACTGTTCCTTCCACAACGCAATTGATTCTTCATCCTTTGGTACTTGTTCATCTCCTTCGTATACGGTTACATACAAACGTTCAGGATCAATACCCAGCCATTCTTTGCTGGTTAAGAATTCCCAGCTCCATGGAATTTGTTCTTGTTTAAAATAATCACCAAGAGACCAGTTCCCAAGCATTTCAAAAAAGGTAAGATGCGTTGCATCCCCGACTTCATCAATATCTCCCGTACGCACACATTTTTGCACATCTACAATACGGGTACCCCCTGGATGTTTTTCACCTAAAAGATACGGCACCAATGGATGCATACCTGCTGTCGTAAATAATACGGTTGGATCATTCTCTGGTACCAGTGAAGCAGATTCAATAACCGCGTGTTCTTTTTCTTTGAAAAAGGCAATATATTTTTCTCGTAATTCCTTTGCAGTAATCATAAATAGGATATTAGTAGGCTTTATAATACCTAAAATAAGCCATATTTGCAATATTTTGATTTATTTTTTATACTGGCAGTACATGAAACACATGCATTCACAGATAGTGCATAATTATCAAAGACGGGATAACCGCCACTATTCAAAGTAAGGCGGTTTTTGTTTTATGTGAGGAGGAAGTTAATGCTCTTTTCATGTCATGTTCAATACAAAGTCAGATCAGGGAAAAGAGGAAGAAACCACCCCGTTGTACAAGAAAGAAAGCTTATCGAAGCACCACATTATAAGACTGCTCAAAAAATAGCACGTAATAAGCTTCAAAAATTAGTACGACAACTGGTTCCAAACTCCATTATTTTTCTGAATACACATTCAGTACCTTCGGTTGATTCATTTTGGTTGGAAGGAACCAATAGCTCATAACTTTATGAGCTTTTTTTTATCCACATCCACGCTTCTCTGCCCCTTGTATTTTACATAGAATTGATATAATTACAGTACCGAAATAAAAAAACAATGAACGCACAAGACGACCCCCACGAGCGGGTTTCCGCATATCAGTTTCAATATTTTTTTTAGCCTCCCACTGCAGGTGTAGTGAGGTATTTTTTGTGTGTTGTTCCGTTCTTTCCAAATTAAGGGGTCCCGCCCGCATTTATTCATTATTCGTGTAAACTGGGCTAACGGATTGAATTTTTTTATATGAGGCACGCGGTGCACCCCCTTCAATACTCACCACAAAACTTTTTCTTGTATATAGATACTTTTCAGAGTTTTGTGGTTTTTTTATTGAATAACTCCACCACCTAAGCACACCTCGTGGTCATACAACACCACAGATTGCCCAGCAGCAACTGCCCATTGTGGTTCTGCAAACACTACACGATAGCGATCATCCTCTATTTTCTCAACAGTACAAGTAGATAATTTCTCTCGATACCGAATGCGTCCTTCGCAGTGTTTTGGAATCGAATCCCATCCATTGATCCAGTTTACATCAGAAAGGATTACTTCCTGTGTATACAAACGTTCATCGTCACGATTATGAGTAACAACTAATTGGTTCGTTTTAAAATCCTTTTCAACCACATACAACGGTCCAATACCCCCAACATTAATACCTTTTCGTTGTCCGGTAGTGTACCAGAACAACCCAGTATGCTCCCCTACCTTTTTCCCATCAGTAAGCACAATATCTCCTGGTTGTTCATTGATCTTTTGTTTTAAAAATTTTTGTAAATCAAGATGCCCAACAAAACATACCCCTTGGCTATCTCGTTTTTCTGCAGTTGGCAAACCAAACTCTTTTGCAAGCTCACGTACTTTTGGCTTTTCTATCTCACCAATGGGAAAGATAGATTTTGATAACTGTTCGCTTGTTAAACGATATAAGAAATATGATTGATCTTTGTTCTCATCGATTCCCTTTAGTAAGTGCACATCCTCGTCATTTCGACCGAGTGTACTTACGAGTGGAGAAATCTCTTTTATATCGGTATGCAAAGGGATCTCTCGACTTCGCTTCGCTTCGCTCGAGATGACGGTATGATTATTATCACTTTGAACTTGAAACTTTGAACTTGTACCTACTCGTGCATAATGCCCGGTTGCAATATAATCCGCACCAAGCTTTAACGCTTCGCGCAAAAATACCCCAAATTTAATTTGGCTATTACACATGACATCTGGATTCGGGGTTCTGCCTGCTTCGTACTCTTTAAAAAAGTATTCTAGCACTTGATTTTTGTACTCTTCTTCAAAATCTAAGGTATGAATAGGTATATCTAATACAGCTGCAACACGTAACGCATCTTCCCTATCTTGTACCCACGGACATTCGGATTCTTTTAATCCATAGGTGTCTCCCCAATTTTTCATAAAAAAACCAACAACGTTATACCCTTGTTTTTTGAGCAATGCTGCAGCAACGGAAGAATCTACTCCCCCGCTCATTCCAACAGCTATGGTTGTGTCTTTTGGATCTTTCATAGCGAATATAACTAAACCATATTTTTGAGCTTTTGGCAATTCCATGTTACTTGTGATGAAAATATATGCATGTATAATAGAGTATATGTCTACACTACTTTCAATGACTGAAAACGCATTTTTCGATTTTTTTCGAAACGTCTTTCAGCCAACATCTCCATACAAAGGAGCAATTTATGCACTCATTACCTTACTCATACTTTGGTTACTCTATAAAATAAGCACCAAGGGGGTAAAAAAATATTTACAAAAGCGAGCACATAAAGCAGAGAATATTCAACACTTTTTACTCTTGTGGCGATACAGTTGGTTTACCCTTGGTTTAATTTTCTTGGTCATTAGTTTTTCTGGATCCATTGCTACCTTGGGTATTTCTGCAGCTTTTTTGGGTATGATTTTAGGTTGGTCCTTGCAGTCGCCTGTTACGGGTATTGCTGCATGGCTTATGATCATTTTAAAACGTCCGTTTAAAATTGGTGATCGTATTATTGTTTCAGGTATTACCGGAGACGTGATTGATATTTCACTCACCCACATTTTACTCAACCAAGTTGGTGGTACTATTTCTGGTGAAGAAAAATCTGGTAGAAGTGTATTGATTCCAAATGCTATTTTATTCCAACAAGTGATTCACAACTACACCTTTGCAACAAAATACTTGTTGGATGAAATTACGCTGATGATTACCTTTGCTTCAGATGTAGATGCTGCAAAAAGGATTCTTGTTGATTCCGCAAAAGAAGTAACCAAAGAAATCTGCGAAAAAACTTCGTTTGAACCATTTGTGCATGCTGAACTTGCAGATTCTGGTATTCGGTTAAAAGTTCGTTACAAAGCATACGCAAAGGAACGACAAAAAACCTCAAGTACTATTACTCTGGATATCATTAAAACGTTTAATGCCAATAGGGATATTGAATTTGCATATCCTCATAGCGAGGTTATTTATAGAGCTAAGCCACCAGTAAGTTAATCATATGCACATAGGAATCATGTCCGACTCACACGATGATGTTGAGTCTATACACAAAGCAATTGCCATTTTCAAAGAGCACAACATTGAAACAGTACTACATGCTGGTGACTTTGTAGCACCAACCAGTATTTTAGAAATGAAAGAAATAAAACCAATAGCAGTATTAGGAAATAATGATGCAGATTATCGATTAGAACGCTTTTTTAACGAAATAGGAGGAGAACTCAAAGGCACCTTTGCTCACTTGCAACTTGGTGGGCTTGAAATTGCGTTATACCACGGAACCGATGCAGCACTTACCGAATCCCTCATTGAATCACAAACCTATGATGTAGTTATCACCGGACATACTCACGCCAAAGACGAACGCACCGTAGGTAACACACTGGCGATTAACCCAGGTTCAGTTACTCGCTATGGTGACGATTCTGGGGTTGCTATTTTGGATACGGATACTAAAAAGGTATCATTTTATCCCCTCTAATATGATTGATTACTTTTCTATAATTCACAAACATATTGCACCTGATTCAGAATTGTATAAGGTGTATCTTCCGCATGTAACACTGGTAACCCAGAAGGCCCTTGCAATAGCTCAATCCATTAATCTTTCAAAAGAACAATTGCAATTTATAGAAGAGGCAGGAATGCTCCATGATATTGGCATAGTAAAAGTAGATGCACCAGAATTATGTTGTACCGGTGATTTAGATTACATTGTACACACAGAAGAAGGAGGTAAAATGCTGGATGCAGAAAACCTTCCTAAGCACGCACGTGTGTGCAGAACACATATAGGCGTAGGTATTACTAAAGAAGACATTATTGAAAGAAATTTACCACTGCCACCTGTTGATTGTATCCCTGAAACCATAGAAGAACGCATTATTAGTTTCGCAGATAAATTCTATAGCAAAACCCCTGGCAATATTTGGGTGAATAAAGGATTTGAAAAAGCACGTGCCAGTGTAGCAGAATTTGGAGAAGAATATGCCAAACGATTTGATACATGGGCACAAGAATTTAATGAAACGATGTAACCTATGAACTTTAGAACAGCAGCAAAGGCTTTTATTGTACAAGATAAGAAAGTTTTGCTTCTTAAAAGACGCCCAAACGATTCTCATAAACCAGAAGAATGGGATATCCCAGGTGGACGCGTTGAAGAAGATGAAAATCCATACACAGCGGTAGAACGTGAAGCCGAAGAAGAAGCACATATTACTATTGATGTTATTGCACCAATAGAGGTGCAACACTTTACTCGAGATGACGGACAACGCATAGCAATGACCATATTTCTCTGTTCAACAAAAGACACCACCATTACCCTTTCAGAGGAACATACCGAATACCGTTGGCAATCAATTGAGGACATAGATGCCTTCCCAGAATGGTTACATTCATCTATACAATGTATACAACAACACAAACTGTTGGATCTTATTACAGAGTAAAAAATACACTCCACCACTCTCCAATTCCCCAATTCCTCCACACCTCAAGAATCAAACAAAAAAAGCCCACTGTGCAATCAGTAGGCTTTTTACATAAGACACAAACTATAACTCAGGCCACACCTGCTCCCCTTTTTCATCGTACAAAAATATAGCATTCGTTGGGCAGGACTGCGCAGAGAGCATAAGCGTTTCAAAATCAATACCTTCAAAATCTTTCACAACTGCAATGTTTTCTTCATCGAGTTCATAGACATCTGGCGCTACTGCTAAACACGTTGCAGCACCAATGCAGAGGTCGCGCTTAATTTCAATTTTAGTTATTTTCTTTTCCATAAGTATTGTCATCTCGAGGTCTACATTTAGATGCTATACATATATACGTGAGAGTACTTTTTATTTTCCAAACTTATAAAACAATTTCGTCACGCTGAATACATTCGACAAGTTCAGTACAGGCTTTGATTCAGCATCTTGTATTTTACTACGTCCCAAGAATACTAGATCCTGAATCAAGTTCAGGATGACGGTTGAGGATAGTGTTACTGAGTTATTTGTATATTTGTAATCAATTTGTAATTCCTAGCCTAAAAATCCTTACGTGGCTTTGATTTTTTTAATAACATATAGGCTTCATCTACACTATCAGCTACGTGGAAAATATCAAGATCTTTTTCATCAATACCTTTAAATTTCTCATATACCGTATTTTTTAAGAAATCCATAAGTGGGTCCCAAAAATCTTTTCCATACAACACAATAGGTATCTGTTCCATTTTTTCGGTTTGAATAAGCGTTACTATTTCGAAAAATTCATCTAATGTACCAAACCCACCAGGGAAATACACATATGCTTGTCCAGCAGCCGAAAGCATTACCTTACGAGTAAAAAAGTAATGGAAACCAATACCTTTGGTAACATACTTGTTAATACGTTGCTCAAATGGGAGTTGAATGTTTAATCCCATTGAATTTGTTTTTGCTTCAAAACCGCCACGGTTTGCTGCTTCCATAATACCTGGGCCACCACCACTTAAAATATTAAAACCGTCTTTCCCCAGTTTTTTTGCAAGTTCATAGGCATCAATATAATATCTACTTCCTTCAGGTAACCGTGCTGATCCAAAAAAAGTAATAGTTTTTTCGTATTGTGCAATAAACTGAAAACCGCTCACAAACTCTGCCATAATGCGAAAAATTCGCCAAGTGACGCTATCGCTCGATTCGGCATTCATAACTTCTCCCATTTTTTTCTCTTCAATGGATTTTGGCATTTTAGAAGCAACAGGATCTGTTGATTGTTTTTCTTTTTTTGTAGGCATACGTATGTGTGTGTTTATTTATTAAATTTCTGGACCCCTTGTGCAAGAGCGTCGGCAAGCGAGACGACCTGACCGGTATCTATTCTATTAGAATCTGGGATCGCAGGTTCTTTTTCTATTGAAGGCTTTTGTATATCTTTTGGAACGGGAATATTCTTTGGTTTATCATCGCGTGGAGGGGTTTCCTTTTTCTTATCAGCACTATCTTTTTTAACTTCTAACCGTGGAAGCTCTCCATTGCGTACCTTTTTCAAACAGTCTTTGCAATATACCGGACGCTTACCATCTGGCTTAAAGGAAAGAGTTGTTTCGTTACCACATAAATCACAATCGGTTTGGAAACCTTCCTTATGTGTATTGGTATCGTACCGATTGCGTTCTTCAAACCCTGCTGGTGCTGGAGGTTGCTGTTGTACTGGCGATGCATCTCTTGAGGCAGACTGTTGCTGTTGTGGCATTGGTATGGTTCGTGGACCAGAAGGTCGGTTGTTATTTTGATTGCCGTATTGTTTACGTTGTTGCGGTTTATCGTCATCATCGCCAGCAGTAGCTGCTGATTCTGACCATCTACTAATTTTTTCTTCTACTTCTTCTCGAGTGGTTGCGTACCGTTCTCTACTAACGCGCACTACTTTATCCTTATTATCGGTAAGCCCCTCAATTGGTGGGAGTGTTGTCGCAGAGAATGGTTGGGAAGCAATACCATCAATCATGAGCTTCATGTATACATCGTACTTACCAAGATTTACTAAATCTTCTTCGGTAAATTGTGGCTCAAATTCTTTTACTAATTCCGCTGCATCGGTTGCACCAATACGAAATACAATCATAGTTCCCACGTTTCCAAATACCGCCGCTCGCACGGTTTCATCTAACTGTTCGATATACTGGTGAGCGATAATTAAATTTAACCGATACTTACGAGCCTCAGACAAAATATTTGCAAAACTTTCCGTTGCAAAGTTTTGAAATTCGTCTACATATAAATAAAAATCTTGTCGTTCTTTTTCTTCAATATCCACACGGCTCATTGCTGCCATTTGGATTTTGGTAATAAGCATGGCACCAAGCAATGCTGAGTTATCTTCACCAACACGCCCTTTTGCAAGGTTCATCAGGATAATCTTTTTATTATCCATGGCGTCACGTAGTGAAAATGAAGACTTTACCTGACCAACAATATTACGCACAATTGGGCTTGATAAAAACTGCCCAACCTTATTTTGAATTGGTGCAATAGCTTCTGTTTGAAACTTGTCTGGATACTTAGAATATTCATCCACCCAAAAAGAACGCACTACTGGATCCTGCACTTGTTGAATAACCTTTTTGCGATAGCCTTTATCCGTCATAAGGCGCATCACCCCAAGCAAGGTTGAATCAGGATATTCGAGTAATGCTAAGATAGCATTTCTCAAAACATACTCTAACCGAGGTCCCCAGGAATCTGCCCACAACTTTTTAAAAATACCAATCAATCCAGAAGCAATCAGATGCTGTTGTGAACGGTCAACTTTTTCAAATACATTGAATGAAATCGGATAATCTAAATCAGCTGGATTAAAATAAATTACATCATTTACCCGATCGTTAGGAATAAAATCGAGTACCTTTTCAACTAAATCTCCATGAGGATCAACTACCGCACATCCATTGCCATTTTGGATATCCTGAATAATCATGTTTTCCAGCACGGTAGATTTCCCCATACCGGTTTTTCCGATCAAATACAAATGCCGCCTGCGATCGTCAGGTTTGATACCAAAGCGCCGTTGCTGATTACGAAAATTGGTTGCAGCAAGGGCGGTAATTTGTGATTCATCTATGGGCATGTATGTTTGTTTGTATTATTCAGAAACTACCTGTACCCCAGGGACTGCTCGAGCTGTTGCAGGGCGGACAAGATCTTCAATATGAGGGTCAGAGGTTGCCATCATACTATGAATACTTTCGGAAACAAAATATCCAGTAAGAAATGACATAATTAAAAAACAGATAGCAAGCAATGAGAGTGTTATCGATGATATTTTTTGAGGACTATGTAAACGAAAATGTTTCATCTTCATATTTGTATTATACCATATTATGATAATTTCAGATAATCAAAAACCCCGCTTGTTATAAGCGGGGTTTTAAAAATATTGAGAATTTATACCGTTACTAAATAATACTTACCTTCATTATTTTTTTCAAATTTCTTATTATTGCTTAATGCAAGGTATACGGTTCCTTTTTTAACAAGTCGTTGATTGAGTACTGCTTCTACAATTTCATCACGTGACATTGGGTTTGAGGTATCTTTGAGTACTTGTTCAATAACATCACTTACCACACCTGGAGCAAATCCCCATTCAGTTAACGCATAGATACCGCGTCCTACTAATACGTATCGTTTATCTAAAATAAGTTCGTTATGTACTGTTGGAGGGTATGCACGTTTGCGATCAAATTTCGCATTATTGATATGATCTGCAATATCACGGAAGTGCAATGGCTTACCATGCTTTTTCATGACTAAGTAGATCTTATCACCCATACGCTTTGGGGTAACCGTATTCCAGTGTGCTAAGCCCCATTCTCCAAATGGATTGGTTTTAAATTGTTTTGCAACTCGTACATGTGCACGAATCGGATGCATTTCTGCTTCATCAAAATCAAAGTGTGCTTTATGTGTTGCGTATACCTCTGATTGTTTGAATTTTTCAAGTAACTCTTCTTGAGTAATTGGTTGCCCATGCGCTTCCATAATGCGAACCATTTCGTTAATGGTTGCTTCTGCCTTATCCCAAGGAGTTACTTCAATGCGCCATACTGGATGATACTCTCCATTTGTTTCGCGAACAATCTGCGCATTTGAGAGTTTATGTAATACAAATAACAAGTGATTACCATGTGTAGATACATCACTTACTGGTTGTAATACATATTCTAACAAGTGATCTTCTGCCATAATACCACCATGACGTTCGAGTACAGTGTACACTACATGATCAAGTTGTTTTAAGGTATCTGTAAAATGAGGAAGACCTTTAATATGCTTAATAGCTGAGTTTTCGATTTGGCGAACACGTTCGCGGGTTACATTGTAGGTTTTTCCAATTTGCTCGAGAGTTTCTGAATCGTTACCATGCAACCCAAAACGTCGACGTAAAATGTCTTGTTCACGATCTGGTAATTCGCGGAATAAAATACCCACGATTTCAACCGGGTTAAAGGACGCAAGTTCGCTTTCATCGCTTGCTTGCATAACCTTATCTAGAATTGAGTTTTCTGAATATTGTGGGTTCATATCCTTAAAAAATATCGATATTTAGTATTTATTTACTAATATTAGCCTAAATATGATACTTTTCGCTTATTACCAGAAATAATATCATAAATAACCAAAATAGTCAAGTGCTACGCTTCCCCTCTTTACGGTAGTCGAAAATCTTAGTCTAAAATGACAAATTTTGCAAGTATTGGCTAATTTGTGGGATAACTAGTTGCACATTACAAATAGTATCAATATTGTCATGCTGGAGCCTTGTACTCAAGGCGATAGCATCTTGCTTGGAATCAAGTAAATTCTATCATCGCTGAGTACAGCTCCTCCAGAACGGCTCAGTAGTATCACTACTCTTCCGATTCTTCTCTATCTCGTATGAGTGCCATACCCACAATTGGCGCTATTACCCAAAAAAACTCTGCCTGCTCACCTATGAACCATTGTCGGGTAGATTCGGACAATTGCGCATGAAATTCTTCTGGGATAAAGGAAAGTGTAATGCTAATAAGTAACCCTACATGGAGCAAACTAAATATAATAACCTGCCACAACGCTCCAGGGCTTTCTGACTTTGCGAGAGTGCGTAATATAGTGCTTCTTGAAAGTAAAAAGAAAATAAGAATAAATAGTGCGATAAAAATTGTAATGCGAAAGGCAAATACATTGTTCGGTCCGTAGCCCACTGGTTCTAGTGTGTCGAGGAATGGCGCAGCATGTATCACGGCAAGCCCCATGTATATGGCAACTAAAATTAAAATGACCCTATCTCTTCCAAGGGTCATGCCATAAATAAATGCGGAAACAATGAAAAACAAAATAATAAACAAATCCCATGTTGGGTTTGCGAAATCAACTCCTGAAATAAAATTATTTACTGTTGATAGTGCGTCGGATGTGGTTGAACTTGCAGCTACTTGAAAAAGAAACATGATGTTGACGTTTTATATGTATTTAATCCTAATACATATACTATACCACTTTTCCAAAAAATTGTCATAGGGCTATCCACAGAAATAAAAAAAAGGTACAGCATTGTGCTATACCCCATAAAGTGGCTCGCTGAGCCCTTGGAAATGAACGTTATGTGATGAGTTCAGCCAGATTCGTAAATATCGTTTTCGATTCTGGCGAGTTATAGACAATTGCGGTATCTACAAATGGACAATTCACACCATGGCCAATGAGACCGATGATATGAACATTACCTGTTGGCAATCGAAATTGCTCAACAAAATCCGACTGTTGTGTATTTGCGTCAAAAATGACACAATCTACTGTTTCATCAAAGACATGCGCTACTATATGTCCTTGCCTTTCTGCTAACTGTCTAAAAAAACTAAAAAGAGCACGGCTATTTTCAGTCTTTTCTCGATCAAAAAAATGAATTTTCAAGGTGCTACCTCCTTCAAGTTAGGACACGTGTTCGATATCAATCATTTCTCCACTGCGAGTATACCCTGCAGAGGCTTGAAGATCAATAATATTGTCTTGTGATGGGTATGGTTTTAATTTGTATTCCTTCAACGAATCAAGTAAATCAACTAATACATCCACTCTATTGAGTAACATTTCTGTTGCATCAATATTACTTTTATCTCTTTCTTCTGTTGCTTTCTCCTTTGCTGCATCAAGTTCTTGATGATATATCTCTAGAATATTTCGAAACTGAGTAATCAATGGTGCTGCTACTTCTTGCAGAATAGCGACCTTCTCATCTGTTTCTTGAACTTGTTTTTGAGCAATATTGCTATCACGATATTCATATTCTTTATGTGTTGCTGCATCATGCATCTGACCAATCTCACGTGCAAGTGTGCTAAAATCTTGAGCAGCTTGTAATAATGCAGGACTCGCTATATCAGGAGAAAACAATTGAGGATATCCGGTAATACTCTGTAATGGTTGGTTGACTTCATGGCTCACGGCTGCAAGCAGTTGTTTTTCTAACTGTGTCGGTGTTTTGAGCCGTGCTTCATCCTGTTCAAGCTCACTAATATTCATTTCCGATTCTCCCCCTTGTTCGGAATGATGTTCATCTTCTGGATTGTAACCTGATAGTTGTTCTGGACTCATAGTACTTCAAATATAACACCATCTGGCATTAAAACCAAGAGCTGTCTTTTTCGTGTTCTTTTAATTCTTCAAAAATCTTTTTTTCTTTTTTATTTACTTTTTCTGGAATTTTTACTTCAACAATAACAATATGATCCCCCTTACTGCTACTTTGTATTTCAGGGATACCTTTTCCTTTTAACTTAAACTTAGTCCCTGGTTGAGTTCCTGCAGGAATTTTGAGTGTCACTTCTCCATGCACCGTTTCTACAGTAATATCATCACCAAGTACGGCTTGAGAAATTGTTAATGGCTCATGAGTATACACATGATAGCCATCTCGTTCATAACGTTTATCTTCTTTGACTCGAACATGCACATATAAGTCCCCTGCTTCACCACCACGAATACCTGCGTTTCCTAATCCACGCATTTTTACAATTTGTCCGTTATCAATACCAGAAGGGATTTTAATAGTTACTTCTGATTCTTCTCGTTTCGTACCTTCTCCTTTACAATCCTTGCACTTTGTTTCGTAGGTGTTCCCTTCTCCTTTACATTCAGGACATGGTGACTGAGTCTGAAACGCACCAAACATGGTGGATTGCGTACGTGTTACTTGTCCTTGTCCATTACAGGTACTACACGTGTTTATTTTCGTACCAGGTTCCGCACCGTTACCATTACAATGGCCACATTTTACGGTCCTATCAAGAGTAATCTTTTTTTCGAGCCCTGCTACGGTATCCATAAACTCTATAGCCATTTCTATTTCCATGTCCTGCCCTTTTGTTGGACCTGTTGAACGTCTACGGCTTCTCCCACCACCAAAACCAAACATGTCTCCAAAAATATCTCCAAGATCCCCAAAATCCATGTGCACCCCGCCACCACCAAAACCACCTTGTTGTGCTTGGCGCATAAAATCGTCCCAGCCCATGCCGGTACCACCAAAACCTTGTCCACTAAATGCTGCATCACCAAATTGGTCGTATTGTTTACGCTTTTCTTCGTTTCCCAAAATTTGGTAGGCTTCGTTTATTTCTTTAAACTTTGCTTCATCACCATCTTGTTTATCTGGATGATACTTATGCGCTTGTTTACGAAAAGCCTTTTTAATTTCGTCTTGGGTGGCAGTTTTTTCAACGCCTAATAAATTGTAGTAATCTTTTGCCATGTTATTTTAAAAATGTTTGAAGCACATCATCAACCAGTGCAATACCTTCATCTACTATTTTTTCTATTGCAAGATCATCGTATTGTGTTGGTTCTGTTGATGTGCGTTGTGGTTGCGTTTCTTTTTTAAATGTTTCCCAACTCATGCCTGTCCCTGCAAACCCGTTGCCTTTGATACTGCCTTCTGCATCATACACACTTCGTTTGGTTGGGTTTCCTAATACTTGGTAGGCTTCGTTTAAAGTTTTAAATTTCTCCTCTGAACCTTGGGGAGTATCAGGATGGCAAAGGTGTGCCTGCTTTCGGTAGGCCTGTTTTATTTCCTCAGGAGTAGCATTATTGGAAATACCTAGAATTATATAGTAATTTTTTGACATAATTGACAAATTGTAGCCTAGCGTATAACATCGGATTAATCAACCCGTGAATAGTGCTTTGATCTTTTTATATGAATGGAGGTTTCTTGTGGATGAAAATGCAATATATCAAAAATTGAAAGACTTTTTTGAAACAGAATTAAATTGGAATGATGTACAAGATCTCGATTTGTTAGAGGATATCCTTGTTGAAGACTCTACTGAGTTAGATATGCTCAATGAATTTATACTTGATACTCTTGGTAGTTCTGTGCAATTGTCACCAGAAGAAATTTGGGAAGATGAATCAGAAGAACCTGTCACTTTTCTTGATTTGTATCAAATGATCATTGAAACATCTGCCGTTTCTTAATCACCTATCCTTTTGTACCCCACACAAAGGAAAAATATAGATGGAAGATATTCGAAGTAGGCTTATTAGGTTCTTGGAAGAAGAACTCGGCTGCATGGAAATTAAAAATAATGATGCCCTTTATCTACTCGTCGACGATTGCGAGTTGCAAAATCTTAATGATTTTGTCACTCGTGAATTGGATATCGACTATGTCATAACAGAAAGAAATCTTCTTGAAATGACCTTTGGTCAATACCTCAAGAAACTCAAAGAGGTGCACAAGAAATCAAACGACCAAAAAGTTTTGGTTAGCTAATGACTACACATTGTGTGGTCTTTTTTTTTACATCTTTCGACTATCATACGCCCAGTGTAATAGCGCTTGGCGTTGTCTGCGTCTGCAACTGAGATCCTTTTTGTGGCAATGTTTTTTAATTTGCCCAATATGGCGTGTCATTGCTTTCCATCGTTTTATTTGGCGTTCATCGTCTTCGCATCTACGTCCCATATAATATCTACAATACCATTGAAACCACCCTCGAGGATCTTGCGGATATATCCAATCTTTCTGTTCCCAATAGCTAAGTGATTTTGATGCATTGATTTCAAAAAAGTTAAGCGATGCATCTCTTTTCTTTGGAGAAAGTTTTGCTTCGGTAAACCAATGTTTCGGAAATTCCTTTTGGCAATCGTTCATGTACTTTCCACCAAACACACCAAGTTTGAGCATTTCCTTAGGTGTGAGTTCTGGTTTAAATTCTGGGTCAAAATCTTTTCCTTCACTTGCGGTGAGGTAGTAGGTATACCCTTTTTGCATTTTATCGTTAACGACCACTTTTTTCTTTTTGTTTCGCATATGTTTCTAGCTCCTCCCCCTCCTGTACTCAGGAGGGGGCTGGGGGGTGGTATATAATCAACTCGTTGATTTTAAATCATCACACCACTCCTTAATTTTTAATACAACTCCTTCCACGTTTTCTTTTACGTCCATCGCTGAAATTCTTTTTAGATGTATGTATTCTTTTTTTAGATATGATTCCTTTTCTTTATCTTTTAACAATACTTTTTGATCATCATGAGTCTCACCATCTATTTCTATTGCAAGCTGTACTTGTGGGCAATAAAAATCGATAATGAAATGACCAATACTGTGTTGTCTACGGAATTTATACCCTATTTGATTTTTCTTTAACTTTATCCAAAGTAATTCTTCTGCTTTTGTGGGACTATTTCGTAAATCTTTTCTTATATCTTTGTAGTAACGTTGATTGTGTATTGTTGCCATATTGTTTTGATGGCGTACCACCCCCTAACCCCCTCCTGAGTACAGGAGGGGGAATATATATTTTTTTTATTATACCAAATACGGACACTTCCTCCCCTCCTTACTAATGAGGGGGTATTTAAAAATGTATTTTTCTCTTCCTCCCCCTCCTTTACCAAGGAGGGGGTCGGGGGGTGGTTGATCAATCACCCCAATATACTTTCCCTACTTCCGCTCCTCAAAACCAATCGCACCAGTTTGCGGTGCATCTGCGGTTTTAATTTCGCCGAACTGTTCTTCGTATTTTTTTACATTTTCAGTGAGGGTTGCTGCGATGCGTTTCATGTGGCCGGGGCTGGTGATTACTTTGCTGACCACTTTTCCTGATGCTCCTGCGATGCTCATGAAGAACATCATGAATTCTTCTTGGTTATGATTTACTTGCATCATGTTTGCATATTCTCCTCCGGGGATGTTGTCTGCTATTTGGATTTGAGCTTGTCCGCCTTGGGCGGGTTGTGGGTTTTGTGCGGGTTTTTGTTCTTGTGACATAGTGTGTTAATTAATTTATTCAATAGTAAATATCATTTCAATTTCTACTGCCCAGTTTCCAGGGATAATCATTCCAACGGCTGATCGGGCATGTCTTTCATCTTTTCCAAAAACGCCATGTAAAAAATTGGTACACCCGTTAATAACTTCCGAGGTTTGATTAAACCCATCAGCCACATTAACCATACCAAGAACTTTTACTACCTTTGTTATTGATTCAATATCAACAACAGATCCAGCAGCTCTTAAACAATTGTATGCACATATTTCAGCTGCTTTTTGAGCTGTTTCGATATCAATATCACTGCCAACTTTCCCTTTGATTTCAGTATCTCCGAGTTTAGATATTTGTCCTGACGTATATATCAGATTACCTACTTTAGTTGCTGATGCAAAAGTAGCATTTTCAAAAGTAATATCAGGATTACTTGGTTCATATTGATATCCTAGTTCTGATAGTTTTTGAATTAACATATTTTTTTATACTTTTTAATGTGTCATTGCGAGTACGCTCCCTCGCAATGACAGAGAGTCAATTGAGCCGTTTTTTTCAACGGTCACCCTAGGTGACCGTTGAAATTTATCGGGAGTAGGAAGAACCACCCCCTAACCCCCTCCTGGGTACAGGAGGGGGAATTTTAACTAACAACTAATTTCTAACAACCAACCTACTTTTTATCCTCATCCTTCACTTCCGTATACTCACCCTCAACAGTTTTATCATCTTTCTTTTCTTCAGCAGAGGCATCATCAGGCTTTACATCACCAGCACCTTCTCCAGTTTGTGCTGCTTCATCCTGTGCCATCTTGTTCAAGATTTCACCAATCTTTTGCATTTCAGTAGAAAGCTCTTCTGAAGCTTTGTTGATAGCTTCTTTATCTTCGCCATCTTTTACTGCCTTTAAGGCATCAATTTTTTCTTGAATACCTTTTTTCACACCTTCTTCAACTTTGTCCCCTGCATCTTTGAGAGCTTTTTCTGCTGTGTAGGTAAGTTGTTCTGCGAGGTTGCGTACTTCTATAAGTTCTTTCTTCTTTTTGTCATCTTCTGCATGTGCTTCTGCATCTGCTTTCATTTTTTCTACTTCTTCTTCAGAAAGTGAGGTAGATGCGGTAATGGTAATTTTTTGTTCTTTACCACTTGCTTTGTCTTTTGCAGATACATTGAGAATACCGTTTGCATCGATATCAAAGGTTACTTCTACTTGTGGCACACCGCGAGGTGCTGGTGGAATGCCGTCCAAAATAAAGCGACCAAGTGCTTTGTTGTCTGCTGCCATTTCTCGTTCTCCTTGGAGTACATGAATTTCTACGCTGGTTTGGTTATCTGCTGCCGTAGAAAATACTTGAGATTTAGAAGTTGGAATGGTGGTGTTGCGTTCAATAAGTGGAGTACGTACACCGCCTAATGTTTCGAGTCCAAGAGTTAATGGAGTAACATCGAGCAAGAGTACATCTTTTACATCTCCTTGTAATACCCCGGCTTGTACCGCAGCACCAAGTGCTACTACTTCGTCTGGGTTTACGCCCATGTGTGGATCTTTACCAAAAAATTCTTTTACTTGTGCTTGAATAAGAGGCATGCGAGTTTGTCCACCAACCATGATTACTTCGTTAATATCGCCTTTGCTCCAACCTGCATCTTTCATTGCTTTTTCTACTGGCTCAAAAGTCTTTTTTACTAAATCACCAACAAGTTCTTCAAGCTTTGCACGAGACATATTCATAACTAAATGCTTTGGCCCTGTTGCATCTGAGGTAATGTATGGTTGATTGATTTCGGTTGAGTTTGCAACAGAAAGTTCATGCTTTGCTTTTTCTGCAGCTTCCTTAATACGTTGGAGTGCTAATGGATCTTGTGCTAAGTCAACACCTTGATCCTTTTTAAATTCTTCTAAAATCCAATTGATAATTGCTTGATCAAAGTCATCACCACCTAAATGAGTGTCCCCATTGGTTGCTTTTACTTCTACGGTGTCTTCTGATACTTCAAGAAGTGAAATATCAAACGTTCCACCACCTAAATCGTATACCGCAATTTTTTCATCTTTCTTTTTATCAAAACCATACGCAAGTGCTGCGGCGGTAGGTTCGTTGATAATACGTTTTACTTCGAGCCCTGCAATTTTACCCGCATCTTTGGTTGCTTGTCGTTCTGAGTCATCAAAGTATGCTGGAACGGTAATCACCGCTTCGGTAATTTTTTCACCAAGTTTTGCTTCTGCATCTGCTTTGAGCTTACCCAAAATCATTGCACTAATTTCTTGTGGGGTATATTCCTTACCACTCATTTCTACTTTTACCGCGTCCCCTGCTTTTACAATTTTAAATGGCAAGGTTTTTTGTGCTTCTTGTACTTCTGGGTCATCAAAACGGCGACCAATAAGACGTTTAATAGAATAGAGGGTGTTTGCAGGGTTGGTTACTGCTTGGCGTTTTGCTGATTGACCAGCTAAACGTTCGTCAGATTTTGACATTGCAACAACCGAAGGGGTTGTGCGGTTGCCTTCTGCGTTTTCTAAAATTTTTGGTTCACCACCTTCGATGATGGCCATGGCACTGTTGGTAGTACCAAGATCGATTCCTAATATTTTACTCATAATAATATTCAAGATTAATTAATAGAAATGTGTTGAGAATCTGTGAATTGGTGAAGTTGAGATTGGTGTTAACATACCTACACCAATTCCCCAATTCTCAGATTCCCCACACTTTGTGTGAATATCGTTGGGGGCGCAATGACGAGTCATACGCCCCTTTCGACATGTATACAATTTACTTAGCTGCAATTTTAATTTGCTTTGGCTTTGCGCGTTCTGCTTTTGGAACGGTGATTTTGAGTACACCATCCTTGTATTCTGCAGAAGCGTTTTCCCCGTCTACTGCTGCAGGAAGTGCAACAGCACGGTGGAAACTTCCTTTGCGAACTTCTTTGCGATAGTAATTTTTTTCATCTACTTCGCTCTTCTTTTCGCTGGTACCTTCGATAGTAAGTACATCATTTTCTACCGAAATGGTAACTTGTTCGGGATCTACACCCGGAAGTGGTGTTTCTACCACTACGGTATCTTTATCTTGGTATACGTCTAACGCAGGTACAAACCCACGAGTATTGCCACGACCACCAAATTCCTCGAACATACGATCAAATTCTTGGAATGGGTCGAGTGTTGGTCTCCATTGTATGAGTGACATATGTTGGTCTCCTTTTTTTATCTACAGAAAATGTCTGTAGAACTCATTAAATTATAGTTATATTACTTAGGTACAAGTTGTAAGGTATAGGCAATAAGGTTTAGTGCGTTCGTCATCCTGAACTTGATTCAGTATCTTCTACTCGTAGGACGTCCTATGGTCATTCGATCCTGAATCAAGTTCAGGATGACGAGCAAACACTTATAACTTACAGCTTACTGCTTACCGCTTTTCGCAACCACCACCTTTGCTGGTCGAATCACGGTATCTTTTATTTCGTAGCCTGCTTGTTTTTCTTCTATGATCGTTCCTTCTGCTTCTTCTGATTCTCTGTGTTCTAATGCTTCGTGTTTATGTGGATTAAACTCTTTTCCCAGTGTTTCTATTTTTTTGATTCCTGTTTCTTCTAAAAATGCATCAAACTGTTTTTTTATAAAGAAGAATCCTTGCATCCATGATTCATCTGCGACATCTTTTGGTACATGGTTGATTGCCATTTCGTAGTGATCAATAACCGGCAGTAATGGCTCGACAAACTTTACGGCTGAAAGTTCAGAAATTTTACCGAGCTGTTCTGAGTGCTCCTTTTTTAAATTTTGATAATCCGCTTGAGCGCGTTTCCAACCGGCGAGATATTCTGCAGATTTTTGTTCCAGCTCTTCGTATTTTTTATCTTCTTTCTTTTTAGACATAGTATGTATGACTACGGATTACAGATTCCTTACAGATATACAGATCTGTTTCAATTTAAAATAATTTCATATGCATCACGTATCTGTATATCTGTAAGGAATCTGTAATCCGTAGTCTTTAGGTTTCTAACAATTGTTTAATATATTTCACAATGGCAATGTTGTGCCCGTAATCCATACGCATTGGACCAAGAATACCAATAAGTCCACGACCTTCTCCAAAGTTTACGTGTGTGACCACACTGCCACATTCACTACCAAAAGGATTATCAGTTCCAAGCAATACCGAAATATCATCTTCTAACCCAGTGCTTAGTGTACGCATAACATCATCTAAATGATCTATCACTTCTGAAATACTGACTACGCGATCCTGTTGATTAAATTCTGGTTTTGCAAAAATGTTTGATAGCCCTGTGTAGTACACATTGTGTGCGTGGAATGCAACAACTACTGCTTCGTTTGCAAGTGAAGCCACTTTTTTTGCAATGTCTTTTACTTGTTGTTCATGATCACTTACTGCGGTGTGCGTATTGCTAATTTCTTGTTGTTGTTTTGAAGTGAGATCTTTGTGATTCAAAATATGCTCTATGTAATAGCGGTACCCTTTTTCTGTTGGTATTCTGCCTGCTGAAGTATGTGGGTGGGTAATATATCCTTCTTGCTCAAGTTCTCGCATTTCGTTTCGTACGGTTGGGCTTGATACATCGGTTAAATAGTTTTCCGCAATAAAATGAGAACCTACAGGTTGTGCGGTCTTGACGTATACTTCTACGATGTGTCGTAATAGGTTTTGTTTTCTTTCTGGTAACATAGGTATTCTGTAGTATACCAATAAATTATCACTCGTCAAGTGTGAGTGATAACTACTCTCTACGAACACAAAGACACCCACTATACGTCCTGTATAGTGGGTGCTACGTTAGGTAACCTTCTTCAGCGTCAAACATTTAGGCTACTGCCTCCTCCTGAGTGATGTTAGGTAATTTTTTAATTTCAGAAACATCATGCTTTTGTAAAATTTGAACGGTGTTTTTAAGCATTTTTTCTACTTTCCCAGTTCTTTGAATCTTAACGGTTCGTAAAAAATCAAACACCGATCCAGCCGCATTGATCTTATTTCTTAACCGCAATGCGTTATTGATTCCATATTCACGGGACAATCGTATTCCGGTTACGGATTGAGAAAATCTCAACCAATGCACAGTTAACTCTTGTGCAGGTGAGACAGGTGCTTTTCTGGTGTATGGTTTTCTCCTTTTCTGTTGATGCACCTCAAGTGCTTGAGCTCGTAATTTTTCATGCTCAGGATCTAACAGTTCTGCATATTCTTGTAACAAAGGAATTGCTTCTTGCACCACGTCAGCAAGTGACGGACTCACAATGTTGTAATGCAAATCTAATGCAACAGCAACATCTCCACCAAATTCCTCAAGCAGAATATACAAAAAATTACTTACCGACGTAATCTTTAGTGATTGAGCATCTTGATTATAAAAAATACTACGAAATGCATGACGTGCATCTGAAATGGTCTGCTTTTGAGAACCTGCATCTTTAGGCAGTGTTTTATCAATACTTGCAACCCAAGATCTCAAACGACCACTACGTGAAACATGTCGTAACCTCCGTAATGCTTTTTCCTTAATCTGACGAACTCGTTCACGAGTGAGACCTGAACGTTCTCCAATTTCTTCTAAAGTGAGTCTTTTTTCTCTTTTAATGCCGAAGTAAAGCGTAATTATCTCTGCTTGCCGAGGAGAAAGTTTTTCAAGTGCATTTTGAATTTCTTCTTCCAAACTTTCTTGCATAAGCTTCTCATCAGGCATAACAGCATGTTCATCTTTTAGTACGTGTAATAACGTATTCCCATCTCCTTTTTCAAATTCAACATCCAAAGAATAATGCTTTGGAGCTATGGTGAGTGTTTGAGTAACCTCACCCTCTGAGAGACTAAGCGATGAAGCTATTTCTTCTGGAGAAGGTTCACGTAAATACTCTTGTGCTAATTCTTCAGATGCTTTACCAATTTTGTGCAATACACCAGAACGGTTAAGCGGCAAACGTACAATACGTGACTGCGCTGCAAGCGCATGAAGTATTGCCTGACGAATCCACCACACAGCATACGAAATAAACTTGAAACCTTTGGTTTCATCAAACCGCTCTACCGCAGTGATTAATCCAACATTTCCCTCACATATTAAATCACCCAACGACAAACCTTGGTATTGATATTTTTTTGCAACACTTACAACAAAACGAAGGTTTGCTTTAATTAATTCTTCTTTAGCTTTTTCATCTCCTTTTTTTATTCTTTCTGCTAAATGAACTTCCTCGGCTTGTGAAAGAAGCTGAGTATCTGCAAGATCTTCTAAATATAGATTCAAATATTCATCCCTTGGTGCATCCTTGTATGACAACGCTAATTGACTCATAAGCTACCCTTTCGCTGAATAGGTTGTAAAGAACATGCCCAAAATAGCAATATAGTATTCCTCCTTACTTTCAAAATACCAAACTATGTTTTACAACGCAATCTCATCAATCTTAGCAGCCAACACAAAGTCCCCTTCAGCCAAACCTTCTATTGCATGCGTATAAATCACCACATCCACATACTTAAAGCTAAAGGTAATGTCAGGATGATGGTTTACCTCATCTGCGAGGTTTGCAATTTTTTCTACAAACGCACGTGTTTCCTTATAATTACCAACATCAAAATGGCGAAATAGTTTTCCTTCTTTTATTTCCCATGCTTGGTTGAGTTGTGCTTTGAGTTCATTGATCTGTTCGGAGAATAACTTTTCTCCGTGATCAACTATCTCTTTTTGTGCTAGTTGTGACATATATAGATTTTGCGAGAGAGCGATAGCGACCGAAGCAATCCCGTGACCAGTACATAATTGCGTCGATTACGGGATTGCGTCGTCGCCTGAGTACAGGACTCCTCGCAAAAGCACTATTAATTATACTTTAGTATCGCTCCTACCAATTACCACTTGCTCCCCCACCACCAGACAAGCCACCACCAAAACCGCCAAAGCCTCCACCACCACGTTTGTCCCATGGTCTACCAGGTCTTCCACCGAGTAAAAATAACCACGGCCATGCACTTGAGTTATGATGACCTTCTGCAAAAAACTTTTTATATTTTGTAGAAACTAAATAATCAAATACTAATCCTGCAACAATAAGTAAAGGCAACCATACCCAGCCTCCAGAAAATAATCCAACAATAATACCGATAACGCCACCAATAACCCCGCCAGCCCACCATGAACGAGAACGAGAAAGCACAGATCCCATCCAAATAAAGACAAAAAAGAATACCCAGAAAAATTCTTCAAAAATAGATCCTCCAGAATCCTGATTGCGTGTACTACGTGCTACGCCAGCACTTGGGGTATATTCAGCACCAATATTTTGCATAATGACTACTACCGCTGCACGTACGCCTTCATCATAATCATTATTTCTAAAATATGGAGGCACCACATTAGAAACAATTTGTTTTGCTTCAACATCGGTAAGATCTCCTTCTAAACCATATCCCACTTCTATACGCATCAATCGATCTTCTAGAGCAACAACAAAGAGCGCGCCAGTATCTTGCCCTTTGCCACCAACGCCCCACTCTTCAAATAACTGAACGGCGTATGTTTCTATAGTTTCATCTTGCAGGGAAGGAATAATCGCAACAGCAATTTCATTACCTGTTTGTTGTTGATAATCTGTAAGCAATGCTTCAAGCTCATTTTTACCAGTAGCAGAAAGCACGCTCGCATAATCATTTACGTATCCAGTTGGCGCACCTGGTGAGGTGTAGGCTGATACGGTGAGTGGGAACAATAGCAAGATTAAAAGTATGTAGAGTTTTTCCATGTTTGTTAGTGAAATAGTTGTTGGATATTGGTTTTTGGTTATAGAAAAAAGAAATTGGAGATATGTATAACTATTTTCTTTTCTCCAATTTCCTTTACTATTTTCTCATTTCTTACAACTACTCCCTAGTTTTCAAAATCCACAGTAGGTGCAACATCAGCGCCTTCGCTTGCTTCAAACAATTCGTGTCGATCAAATCCAAACACACCAGCAAGAAGATTCTTTGGGAATCGGCGAATTAACGTATTATATTCACGTGCTGTTTCGTTGTAGCGACGTCTCTCTACGCTAATACGGTTTTCGCTTCCTTCTAATTCAGCAATTAACGCTTGGAATGATTCTTGTGATTTTAATTCTGGGTAATTTTCTACCACAACCAATAATCGTGAAAGTGCAGATTCAATCTCTTGTGCAGCAACTGCTTGCTCGTTTACACTGCCTGCACCTGCATAGTTTGCACGTGCATCTGCTAAACGTCCAAATACTTCTTCATCCTGTGCAGCAGAGCCTTTTACGGTATTTACTACATTAGGAATAAGATCTAAACGGCGTTGATACACGGTTTCTACATTTGCCCATTGGCTGACCACTTTTTCATCGTTTGTGACTAACCCATTGTATCCGCTCCATGCCCATAATAGGACAAGAACCAAGATACCAATAATAACCCATGATGTTTTCATTTTCATACTCAAAAATTAAATATATTACTTGTAACACAGTATTAGTATACAAAAAAAAGCCAAAAAAGTGAAGATTGTCAGTATGTCACAATTCTTGTATAGTATGTGCGTATTATAGATCAACAAATTTTTACTTGGGCCGAGGTACTCCGAGGTTAAGTAAAAATTTGGGAGAAGTAGGCGTGTGTAGGGTGAAGTGGATTCTGTAGCGTAGCGAAAGAATACACGAAACCCGAAACACGACTACGACGAGCCGCTATCGTCTAACGGCTAGGACACCAGATTCTCATTCTGGTAATCGGGGTTCGATTCCCCGTAGCGGTACCAAAACAAACGTTCCACCTACCTGGAACGTTTGTTTTGAGTATAAAAAAACCGAATACTAGTATTCGGTTAACGAGCGCTCAGTTGCAAAGTGTCACAACCACATTCACGACGATGCTTATCTATCAGACGATCACCAGCACGTTCTCGTGCTTGCTCTCGAGCAGTTGATTGCTCCCATTCATTTTGGTACTGATATTCTTCATCCTCAGTACCAGACCAATTGCGAGAACAAATACCAGATACTTCCACCGTACCTGAAGGCATATAACCTCCTCTGTAAAATTATGAGATAACAAATAAAGAACACAAAAACATACAATATATACATATTAAAGTCAATTATTGTATTGTTTTGTTGACTAACGTACTATAGCAACAGATATGCATACCCTCGATACAACCATAGAAGAAACACACCTCAAAACCTACCCAGCAGTTGCCGGCATAGACGAAGCAGGCAGAGGCCCCCTTGCCGGACCAGTTGTAGCAGCTACCGTTGTGTTTGATATACCAGCACTTAAAAAGACAGATTGGTGGCATCCCATTCGTGATTCAAAAAAAATAACCGAAAAAAAACGAGAAGAACTCTTTCCTATTATTATAGAACATGCGCAATCCTACGGTATTGCAGATGCATCCGTACAAGAGATAGAACAGCACAATATTCTGGGTGCCACCTTCATTGCTATGCAGCGAGCAATTGAAAAAGCACACATATCAGAAGATGCTCTGATACTGGTAGATGGGAACAAAAGCATTCCAAACATACCACAACCACAAGAACACATAGTTGGAGGAGATGCGCAGGTTTTGAGCATTGCAGCAGCCTCTATTTTGGCTAAAGTTATGCGAGATAAAATAATGCTCAAATATCACGAAAAATACCCCGTATACGGATTTGCACAGCATAAGGGATATGGTACAAAGCAACATCGTGCTATGATTACAGAACAGGGGCCCTGCCCTATTCATCGATTATCATTTTTAGGTAATATTCTTACTACCTAACCAGCTATGGCAGAAATTACACATTCTATACAAGAACTCGTTCAGGCAGCAATTCGACAACAACAAGAACAGGAGATAGATCCAACCATTCCTAAAATATTTATTCCAACACGCGTCAGCCGTGCAAGTTTTGTGTATGAGCGTATGCGTAATGCGGTAGATTACAAAGAAGAGCATCTTGTTCGCCGTAATGCAGTAGAACGTACTATTCGCCGTATGATTGCAAGTGGCAAACATACCGACATAGCAGAGCCAATGATCCAAGAACTGATTCATGCACGGTATCTACCAAATAATGAAATTCCACAAGAAAAAATTAGTCAGATCAACAGCATATTTGAAAAGTATTTTTCACTTATCGGTCTTGGGCAACTAAAAGATATTAATGATTCTGAATCTCTCGCAGGCTGGATGCTTGGTATTATGGCAACAGAAGTTGATGAAACATTGGTTCCACCACATGTAATGCATGCATCAATCAATGCAATGTACGAATCCATGCAAAAACGTCTACACATTGAAGATGCAATAGATGAATCAACTAGGCAAACGCAGGTGTACTTAGCAGCAAGTAGAGTGCTGTATAAAAATGATGATGATACCCTTCGCTATCACCTTCTACAAGTGTATTACCCACACTGGCATACGGCAGACGAAAATCTGATTCGAGAAATAGGAAGTAATATACAAGAATTACGTGCACGGATGACACATGATTTAGAACACCCACTGAGAGAAAAATTACTTGCACAATTACGTAAACATATTGCATATTTTGCTATTCTACGTGACATTATTTTAGATGACCCACGTACCGCATGGTCGGACATGAATATCGGTGAACCATTTGCAGCACGAGTTCGAACTAAATGCACCTCATCGTATGCAAAAGTACGCGCAACACTCTACCGCAGTATTCGTAGAAGTATCGTGTATCTTATTGTTACTAAATTTTTAGTAGCACTTCTGCTTGAAGTTCCTATTGAGTATTTTGTGTTAAACGAATTACATGTGTTACCACCACTTATCAATCTTGGATTTCCACCAGCCTTACTTGCAGTTATTGGTTTAACCAGTAAATTGCCTAACAACAAAAATACTGAAGAAATTGTAAAAGGTATTGAAAATATTTTGCATGGCGAAGGTGATATTATTCAAATGCAAAAAACACGTGGACGAAGTATCGTGCTTCAATTTATTTTTGTGGTATTATATGCAACGCTCTTTCTTATATCCTTTGGATTATTAGTGAGCGTACTCCAAGCTCTCGACTTTACCATTGTGAGTATTTTGGTGTTCTTATTCTTCTTATCATTAGTTTCACTCTTTGCCTACCGCATTCGATTAGTCAGCAAAGAATTAGTCGTACTTGAACCCAAAACAGGTATTATTCGTGGTTTATGGAATTTCCTCACTATTCCTATTCTCCATGCTGGGAAATGGATGTCCACCAAATTTGCTCGTGTGAATGTGTTTATTTTCTTGCTTGATTTTGTTATCGAAGCTCCATTTAAATCATTTGTAAAAATAATTGAAGAATGGACCAGTTACGTACACGAGAAGAAAGACGAAATTTAATGGGATAAAAAAACGGGGTATGTAGGGGTAGAAAATTTTCTACCCCTACATACCCCGTTTTTTTATTTACTCAACCAATAATTCGTGTGCACGTTCGGGTTCTGCCATTAACTCTTTTACTACATATTCCATATGTATGCCCCGAGAGCCTTTTATCAGGGCTGCATCCCCTTCTGCAATGCGTTCCTGCACAAACAAACCTGCTTCACCAGGAGTGGGGAAAAAGAATGCACGATCTTCAGAAAAACCTTTCTTGCAGGCACTATGCACATATGCACGGCTACGTTCACCAACGGCAACAAGATAATCAATACCTAATGTTGCAATCAGCGAACCAATACGTTCATGTTCAGCATCACTCAATGAACCTAACTCAAGCATGTCTCCAAGTACCGCAAATTTATTGCCATCAACCTCTAATGTATCGAGAGTTTCTAATGCCTTTACCATAGCTTCTGGTGAAGCATTGTAGGTATCATCAATGAGCAACGTGTGTTTAATACCGGGCAACACACGCATACGACCAGGCACACCATGAAGACTGCGCAATCCTTCTGCAACATCAACCATATTAATAGCACATAACGAACCAACAGCGGCTGCAAACAATGCAGGATAGATACGATGCTCACCAATTTCACCACGTAATTCAATTGGAGTGACTGTTCCTTCTGACATAATTTTACAGGACATACCAACAATACCCGTTGCAACACTATTTGATCGACTCACCATTACTTCTGAAGCACGAAAATCTGCTTCTTCATTATGCATGCTGATGTTGAGCGTATGCGCAGATGTTTGGCTCGCAATTTTTTGCACACGCTCGTCATCAATATTTACAATAATGTGTTTTGAATTAGGAACGGCATTAAAAAGTAATCCTTTTTCTTTTGCAACCCCTGCAATAGATTTAAAAGTTTCGGTATGTGCAGGTGCAATGGCCGTAATAATACCAATATCAACATGCACAATACCAAGTAATGCTTTAATATCTCCTGGTTTATCTGCACCCATTTCAAGTACTAACATTTCTGGATACGAAGCTTTGGTCAATAACAATCTACACGCATGCATAAAAATACCAAACCACTTGAATGGAGATTTTCCTGGTGCCCCTTTCCCTAAAATGGTTAACGATAAGCCTATTTCGGTATTATAATTTTTAACATTTTTTCGTACACGATACTTTTGTTTAAGTACCGCAAAAACAGCTTCTTTGGTTGCTGTTTTCCCCACGCTTCCGGTAATACCAATAACCTGAGGTCTATATTTTTTAACCACCTGACGTGCAGAATAAATAAGGATTGAAATAATTATTTTTTTCATAAAAAGTGACGCTCCCTCGCAATGAGATTATAGATCTGGAGGGATTTCGTAATACTGTAATATAAATTCCGCAATTTTTCCAAATATAGGAGCTGTAGTTGAAGAAGCAAATCTTCCTTTTTGTGGATGATCTAATTTAACGAGCATTGCAAATGCAGGGTTATCTACGGGACCATATCCAGCAAATGAATGAATAGTATTTGCTCCATATACCCCACGTTCTGCAACTTGAGCTGTTCCTGTTTTCCCAGCAAGGAAATAGCCTTCAACACCACCACGTTTATCGTACCCTTCATCAATAACTGATACCAACATACCACTGATCATAGTTGAAGCTCGTAAAGAAATTGGCTGACTAACAACCGTTGGTTCCGTAGTTCTTACTACTTTTCCATTTCTTCGCTCTTCTGCAATAATATATGGCTTCATTAATTTCCCACCATTTGCTAATGCTGCATAAGACATAACCATTTGTATTGGTGTGGTGGTAATACCTTGCCCAAAAGAAGGAGTTGCAAAATAAATATCACTCTTTTTATATATTGAACGAATATCTCCTACTGCTTCTCCACCTAATTCAATACCCGTTAATTCACCAAAACCAAAGGCTTCAACATACTCACGGAATGTAGCATTCCCTATTTGTTGTTGTGCAAAAATAGCACCGGTATTGAGTGAGTCTTCAAGTACTTTAATCATGTTTGCTTGTCCACGACCTAGTCCATCAAAATTTTTAATGGTATGTTCTCCTATAACCACAAACCCATCATCTTGAAATGTGGTATATGGTGTTATCTTCCCCTCATTAATTGCAGCTGCTAATGTTAAAGGTTTAAAAATAGATCCTGGTTCATACGGTGTTGAAATAGTGGGGTTAAGATACACTCCAATGTCTTCAACTTTATTATACTGATTTGGATTATAGGTTGGCACCGAGCACATGGTGAGGATTGCGCCAGTTTTTGGATCAACAATAAGAATACTTCCACTTTTTGCTTCAACTGCGGTTACTTGCAAAGCAAGCTCACGACACGCAAATGATTGGATAGTTCTATCAATAGTCAAAACGAGATCAACACCTTCCTCTGGTTCTTGTCGGTGCATTTTTCCTGTTTGTATTAATCGCCCAGTAATATCCACACTTCCTTCTAGTAATCCGTCGACCCCTTTTAACTCTTCTTCAAAATATCCTTCTAGGCCATACTGTCCAATACGCTCACCGTCCTGTAATCCAACAAAACCAATAACCTGTGATAATGTTTCTTGCTCAGGGTAGTATCGCCACTCTTCCCTCTCCCACTCAATACCAGGAAGATTCAAATTCTTAAATGGTTGGAGTTCTGATTCAGTAAGTTTATGTAGTAATGGTTCATAAATATCATTTGCTTTGCTTAAACGATATCGCAATATATCTTCGGTAATGCCTTTTTCTTCAACTAATGGCCACAAGGCATCAAATGTTTTTTCGATACCATCAATATCTCGAGGTACGACAAATACATGAAAAAATTCCCTATTAGTTGCAAGCGGGTATTCTTCGCCAGATTTACTTTCACCATACAAAATATCTCCGCGCTGTGCAGGAAGAATACGTACGGTGGCATGCTGGTTTGCTGCTGTTTCCTGAAACTCCGAACCTTGGACTATTTGTAAGTTAAACAATCGATACACGAGCAATAATGCAAAAATACCTACAAATACCTGTAGGCTTTTTAATCGGTTATGTGAACCACCGCTATGCTGGGTTGTGCGTCGGGTAGAAACCATATTACATAAAAACCGTAAGTATATATGTACTTACGGCACCATTATATCTGTCCTGTATGCTACTGTCTTCGTTCGGTATCGTCAACCACAGCAACGGTTGATAACCCAACTTCGAGAAAACTAATAGATGATGGTGTCGTGAGTGCCATATCTGATGCTCGTTGTGTCACTGAAGCAAGTGAACGTTGCTCTGCAATTTCCCATTCAAGATCCTTCATTTCTTGTGTGAGTACATCTTTTTGTTGCTCAAGCGTACGAATAGCAAAACTGTGCTGTGCAGTAGTATTTGTTTGCCACACTAAACCAACAATCAGTGCAAAAATGCAAAGAAATAAAAAGGAATGTGCTGATGCTTTTGAAATTGAGGTTACGTTCATGTAGAGGGAGTAATGCTACTGACCAACATGCAGCAAACGGCAAGTAAGGACCACGACAACCTTACCCGACGCTCACTACAGGTAAGCCATTAGCATTTTTCAATAATGCGCAACTTAGCGCTTCTACTTGCGGGATTACGAATACATTCTTCGCGCGTAGGTTTAATAACTTTTTTAGTAATGATACGAATGAGTGGATCTTCTTGTTTGGCATAGTCTTTAAACATATGCTTTACCAAACGATCTTCAAGAGAATGAAAGGTTAATACTGCCATACGTCCCCCGCTTTTCAGCAGTGGAAATAATGCAGGAATACCATGTTCAACGTTTTCCAATTCATGGTTTGTGGCTATACGTAGGGCCTGGAACACACGGGTAGCCGGATGAATCCGAGATCTACCACGTGATCCGACCCCACGTATAACTACGTCAACAAGTTCAGCAACGGAGTTGAGGGGCATGAGCTTTCGTGAGGCGACAATAAGTTTTGCCACACGCGCAGCGTGCCTCTCCTCTCCATAGGTTTTAAAAATATGCGTTAAATCATCCTCTGACCAAGTGTTAACAATCTCACGAGCTGTTAACGATTCCTGATCAGAAAACCGCATATCTAATGATCCTTCAGTTTGTATGCCAAATCCTCGAGATTGATCTTTGAGTTGATCGTAAGATAACCCCAAGTCCAATAGTATAGCGCTAAACGAATTAAGTCCTGATTCATATGTGTGTGGTGCTTCGGCAAGAAACTCTACCACCTCTGGGCGGTGCATAATTTCTTGTGCATCACGATAATTACCTTGTTGTAAAATGTATCTCTTTTTATTTTGAGCGAGCTTTTTTTCGGTTCGTTTGAGTGCCTGTGCGTCCCAGTCCATTCCAAGTACTTTGCCGGTTGGTGCGGTTGCATCAAGAAAAGCTTGTGTATGTCCGCCACCTCCAACGGTAGCATCGAGTATGAGTGCATCCGGTGTGAGCTGTAACTCGCGGATGATTTCCTCAACCATGATTGGAATGTGTTGTGAGAGCGGCATAGGCATGAAACGAGATATTAAAAAAGAAGCCGCATGAGGCCTCAAAAACAATATACAGGACGTATTATTAAAAAAATAATGATTGTGTTGTCTTGTCCGCCCGAGGCGGATCAGCCTTGGGCTGATATTTTTGTTTTTGTTTTTGGCCGAACAACCATGTTGGTTGTTAGTAATTGGAAATTGATAGCGTAACCAATTTCCAATTACTAATTACCAACGACTATACTCCAAGCCCTTCAAGTTCTTCGGCAATTTGAGTACTTTCTTTTTCGGTTGATGCTTTGTATTTTTCCCAAGTACCACGATCCCAGATTTCTAAACGATTGTATAATCCGGCGACAATAGTTTCCTTGTCTACATCTGCAAAGCTACGAAGATATTCTGGAATAAGAATTCTTCCTTGTGCATCGAGTGATACATCCATAGCTCCTGCAAGCATCATACGAGAGAATGCTCTACTTTTTTGTTGTGCGAGTGGCAGTTGTGCAATTTTTTCTACCAACTTTTGCCATTCATCTTTGGTATATACAAACAAACAATTATCTAGCCCTCTGGTTACGATTGCTCCTTTTTTAAGAGCTGGTCGAAACTTTGCAGGAATGGCCATACGGCCTTTGCTATCGATTGAATGTTGATACTCTCCGATGAACATGTCGTGATAGAAAATGTGTAATGTGGTTTTTGAAGTTATCCCCACTTTTATCCACTTCGTACCACTCTGCAGTTATTATACACCACTTGCTCCCAATGAGCAACACTCTTAAAACACTACTTTCTACACAAGTTATACACATAAAAAAACCTCTTACTTTATTTAGTAAGAGGTATGTACTATTCAGGCTGAAAAACTAATTTAGCACCAAACTGCCAAATTTTCCCTCCATTAACGAGAACGTAATTCCCAGACTGAGGTTCTTTCGCTGATTCCCAAGCATCAACAGTTGCAGGACAATCAACGCATGGTGTGAAAATTAGTCGACCTTCTTTTATTAAAACCCCTCCCGAAGGGGTAGCACGCCACTCAGCCGATGCATCTAAAGAATCATACAATACTGTTCGCTCCATGTCTGAATCAGTTTGTTTTCTTCCATTTGAAAAAAAATTCATTATGCCCCCTGTGTTGTGTACCAATGTTTGGTTCACTGCCATAGGCAGGTACAACTGATTGAGTGTAGTCTAATTGATTTTCTAAAGAACGAGCTATTGTACTAAAATCGCTCGATTTGTCAACTCCTTGTACCGGCACCTGCAATCCAAAAGCCAAAGCATTTGCGGTTGCTACCCCAATACGTAAAGCTGTAAAAGAACCTGGTCCATGCACCACAGCAATACCCAAAATATCTTGTATTGTTTTCTTTTCTTTAGTAAGCATGTCCTCAATTGCAGAAAGCAACAATTCAGAACTCTTTCGTGGGGAGTCTATGGTTTCGGTACGGACACATTCCTCCCCTTTTAATAGGGCAATGGAAAAAGCGTCTCGCTCACTTGTATTTATATATACAATCATGGTATGTGTATGAATACTGGCTACTATACCCACTTTTAAATATATTGTAAATAATACACCTTATGATTACTTCTTTTCTCCATACACGATTCCGTGTTTCAAACCTACAAAAATCTATCGACTTTTACACCAAAACCTTTGGTCTTGAGTTGGTAGAGGAAAAAATATCTGGCCGTGGCTCAAAACTAGCCTTTTTAAAAGTACCTCATAGTGAAGTACTTTTGGAGCTATGCGAGTATAATGAATCTGGCCCTATTGAAATAGCAGGGAACGATATTGTACATATCGCATTTGCCATTGAATCATTTGAAACATTCACCAAACATTTAGAATCAATTGGCGTTCCCTATTCTGATCCACCAGATGGGCACATTGCTTTTATTGATGATCCAGATGGATACGAAATAGAACTGATTCAAAAATAAAAAAAGAACCGTACTCTGTTAGTGAGTACGGTTTTTAGATTGGTCCTCGAAATGCTCTTTTCTGAGCTTATCTATTTCACAATGAAGTTCTAAAATTTCTCGATGTATCTGCTCATCATGATCAGGTGTTGCCCACCTTTTAAACAATCCAAGAATAAAGCGTCTTCCTTTTGGAATTTGGTCAAGTTTTCTTTTAAATGACTCAATAACTTTTCGAGATGATTGATTTTCTACATCACGCAATTGTTCCTTAAAGTATTTTGACTGTAGCTTTACAATCTCCAAAGCCACATTATCTTTAAATGATCTCAAAACGAAATAAGGGTATAAGATCAACTGTAGCATATTTTTTATTGCAATAGAGAGTGCATCATGCAGGCACGACCCCAATGCTTTAAGTACAATACTCCACCATAGATACGCAGCCCATTCAAATGCAAACTTTTTACGAGTCCGAAACACAAGCATGGGGCTTAATGGGTACAGCACGTATGCAATTATATATATACACATACACCAGGCAGCATAGCCAAGTGCAACATATTGATACATATCTGTCATGGCAATACTCCTTGGTTATGAGATAGAAAGATCGAAGGAAAAATATACAACATTTTCTGTAAAAAGTCAAAATAAAAAAACCGATATCCTATATACATATCGGCCTATTGGCAATTATCACACACACCTTGAGAATTCACATGTATAACACAGGTATGTTTATTGCATTTTTTACATTGTGAAGATGCAATCTCTGGACAGGTCTGCGATACCTGACACTTTCTTTCTGTAAATGGATTATCCTTTTCTGTTTCTTCATCTGGATCAACAACAGGTGCTGGATAAGGCATATGCCCTCCCTTGAAACAAGTTGTAAGAATAACAAACGAGTAAACTAAAGAACAAAAGATTGCAAACTATATACTGAATGCTTTTATTTGTCAATAATAAGCATTACTTTATTGCCAGTACGAATATCAGCATCCGTTACCCCATCGGTATTTCCACCTGTTGCAAATGGCCAATCGTGCACCACATCTAATAAATCATCATACGCATACAAAAACTCCTCTCCTCTACGTGTCCCAGGATCATTCGTAATAAAGTGCGTTTGAGTATATCCGCGAATAACCAACATGTGATATAAAGGCCCTTCCCCAGAAAAATATGGGTTTGGGAGATGTTGTCCAGCAGCAGGAACAATAACCACTTTTTGTTCTGTAAGTGCCTGCTTAATCGCATCAACCGTAACATCAGTTTCTATTGTAGCAGAAAGACTAAAAAACTCTCGTGCAATACGAGCAACTTCTGATACTGTCGTATCTTCAAAATATCCAAAGGTTTGTTTTTCCCAAGCTACAACTTTTTTAATTTCCTCATCCATGATATTTGGTGTCAACGGTAAACCAGAAAAAAATCTGTCAGCCATAATAAGACTCGCCTCTTCACACGCCTCTTGATATGGCAACTCCCAATTCGCGTGTGGTGCTTGTGATTGAAATGGGATTGCGAGATTTAATGTTTCTGGAAGTTGGTTGTTTGAAATTGGTTGTTGGTTCTCCACTGCAGATGATTCATCAGCAACAAAATTATCTGTTCGTGTTTCAAGCTTTTCAATAACCTCATTTACTAACGCAACATCAAGAGGTTCTTCATCATCTACTAGGGCTTCTTGTTTTGTATTAATTTTGGTATACGGAATAGCTTCAGGCAATATTTCATTTTTAGATACAAAAATATCAGTGTTCAGATACATCCACCCAATAACAGCAATGCTTATAGTAAAGAGAAAAATAAAAATAATTCTAAAAAATTTCATAGGGATAACTTATCCACACACGAATAATTGACTTTCGGTTTTTATTCGGGTACCATAGATGTATTAACAAATATAGATACAAAACATATGGCACTTAACATTCTTCAACTCACCCTTGCTCTTACCCCAGCAGTACTTATTAGCATGGTGATACAGCGTATGTCACTCCCGTGGGAAAAGAAACATACCGTATCTGAAAGATCAGAATTACTCAGTATGCTTGCAAAAGATGTTAAACGTGTTAAAGCAATTATGGCTGAGAACATTGCAGCAGTCAACGCAGGGCGTGCATGTGCTATTACTCCCCTCCCTCTTACTAATTGGAAAAAATTAAAACGAACCTCTCGTTTACAAAAATATTCTCATGATCCTGTCGTTAAAAAACTCATTCGCCAATTTAGAGAATGGGAACAAGCAACGTAATATATTTATATGACTATCATACTACCACGTAAAAAACAACAAATCCTTGATTATCTTAAGGAATATATCTCCGATAATGGGTATGCTCCTACCTTAAGTGATATCGCAAAAAAATTTAAGGTTTCCTCTTTATCAACTATTCACGAGCATCTTGCCTTCCTTGAAGAAAATGGATTTATAAAAAAGCATGGCAACATGCAATCTCGCGAAATAGAAATTCTAGATACGCAAGATACCAACATACAAGAAACACATTTTGAAGGGTCAAGTATTCAATTACCTTTGGTTGGTCTTATTACCGCAGGTAGCCCAATTGAAGCAGTTGAAAATCATGATACCGATATTGCAGTACCTGCAGAAATTACTAAAGGGAAACAATGCTACATCCTAAAAGTGAAAGGTGACTCCATGATAGAAAGTCTTGTTGCTGATGGGGATCTTGTTATTGTAGAAAAAACAGAATATGCCTCAAATGGCGATATGGTTGTTGCAGTACTTGATGATGGAACAGCTACTCTTAAAAAGTTCTACAAAGAAAAGAACTATATTCGCCTACAACCAGCCAATAAAAAATATAAACCAATTATGGCAAAGCATGTGGTTGTTCGGGGTAAGGTTGTAGGAATTATTAGAAAATATTAATACATAAAAAAAGCGAGTACTAATACTGGCTTTTTTTAAATTCAGAAATTTCTTTCTTTGTAAGCTCCCGATATTCACCAGAGGCAAGATCACCAAGAGTTAAAAAACCAGATCGCACACGCTTAAGTTTATGAATACTCATACCACACTCATTTATCATTCTACGCACTTGGTGCTTTCTTCCCTCATGAATAATAATTGAGAGCACATACTTATCTGGACCAAGTTCTTTTACCACAGACACCTCAGCTGGAGAGGATACCACATCCTTTTCAAGGCGCACCCCTTTTTTCATTTTTCCAAGTGCTCGAGTAAACTGTTCAGCAGTCCATAGTTTAGGAATCGTAATCAGTGCCTCGTATTCCTTTTCATGTTCATATTTTGGATGTGTAATCGTATGTACCAAGTCTCCATCATTCGTAAGCAACAATAAACCTGTTGTATCAATATCTAACCTCCCAACAGGTACAATACGTGCTGGTGTGTTAATAAGGTCAATAACTGTTTTTCTTCCTCTATCATCAGTCACCGTAGAAAGTACACCTTTTGGTTTATGCAACAAAAAATACACCAATTCCTGTTTGGTGAGTATTTTTCCATGTACCGCAACAATATCTTTATGTGGATCAACACGTGTACCCAATGTGGTGACCGTATGCCCATTCACCGTTACGTTACCTTCGGTAATATATGTTTCAGCTTTTCTACGAGAACAGATTCCTGCATCCGCAATAACTTTTTGCAATACCACACCTCCCATAGCTATTACAGGTGTAATTTATCAATAACCGTAATACGTCTTCCATTCAAAAGGGTGAAAATAAATCGATCACCTAAATCAACGCGATGTTGAAATTCTTTTCGGTTCATGGATGCGTAGTTTAGCTCTTTTCCGGTTTCCTTTTCGTATGCTTTGAGTAACCTTTCAAGTTTTGTTTTTTGTACACGGCCAACCATAAAAATATCTACAGGTGTTTCGTTATTTCCGATGAATGATCCAGTAAGCACGAGCAAATCAAGGGTCCCTACTTTTTCAAGTTGTTGCACCAACTTTTGATCACCTAATTCGCGTGATTTAAGAAGCAAAGCTTTCAACTCAGGAAGCAGTATGAAATCTTTATTAATACCATAATACTTCTTTTTGTCCTTTTCATGAGAAAGCACTAAGCCAAGCTCCTCTAGATTATCGAGCTCTCTTCGGATAGAATTAAGATGTTCATCGAGAACTCGTGTGAGCTCCCGAATGTAGTAGTCCGTGTCCTCGGTTTGGTTCAAAAAAAGCTTTAAAAGCTTTACCCGAGTCTTTGAACTAAATAGTTGTTCAAGCATAAATATGTATTTGTTCACTCACAGCAAATGTAGTATAATACTACGATACATCAGAGTCAATAACTGGTATATATGAAAAAAGAATTAGTTACCCATTTTACGTATAATACGATAGAGAGTCAAGCTGTTGGGGGTACGGTCGCTATTTTTGACTTATCAAAAGGAACGGCAAAAAAGCTCTATTTGTTTGTTGAGATAGAATCTTCAGACAAAGATAATGCCTCAATTATTACGGCGCTCAGCTCTCAGCTGCAGCACCATTTTTATAGTGCTCCAACCGAAACGGTTGAGTACGCTTTTGAGAACGCACTGGCAAAAGCAAATGCATCAATAAAGGATAACTTACTCACCAAGCCAAAAAACTGGCTCACCAAGATACATATTGCAGCAGTTGCCTCAACAAAGGAAGAAGTCCATATTTCAACGGTTGGAAACGTGCGTGCATACCTTATTCATCAAGAAAGAATCATTGATATTTTAGGAAATGGCACCTCTAATACCAAAGCACAAACTGCGCAAGCACCGAATCCTATTAAACTTTTTTCTAACATTGTAAGCGGTAGTTTATATCAAGATACTGCCATTACCATTTTAAATGATACCGTTCTTGATTATCTTTCAGAAGAGCGTATTAGAAAATGTATTAAAGAATACAATCCACAGGAAGCCCTCGCAAAAATAGAAGAGCTTCTATCAAAAGCGCCACCAACCAAACAATTTGCCATGGCAATTTTAAAACGTATGGTTGGAACCAAACCAGTGGTTGAAATGGTTCCAGAAACAGGCACTCCACGTAAAAAAGAAGCGCCACAAAAAGAATCGACTCGCCCGACAAAAAAAGAAAAGCCAATACCTGAGGAATTTGAAGAAGCATATGATGATACTATTGATACTGGTGTTGAACACATTTCTGATACAGACCCATTAGATATGTATGATGAAGAGCCAGAAGATGCTGAGTCACTTTCATACCTTAAACCACGTGATGGATACACTATGGACCGTAACAGTATTTCGGCACAATCGATACTTGATTCCATAAAACGCACAGCACCTATTGTCGGACAAAAAATACTTACCTATATTCTTGCAGGACTTTCATGGCTTCTTGCACACATACAAGCAGGTATCACAAAAGCAGGTCCTGCGGTGAGTAATCTCCCTGGTGTTCTTAAAAATATCTGGAAAAACAGAAAAGCACGAGATTATCATTTCTCAAAAATCAAGGATACTGTAAAAGAAAAAACGCAACAAACAACAAAAAAAGTGACACAAGCGTCTCCAACTCAAAAATATATCCTTATGGCCGTTGGGGTGCTTGTACTGATATTTGTTGGTAGCTTAGTATTGAGGGCTCGTGAAAATACTATTGTTGCCGTAAACGAAGATTTTTCTGATAGAAAGAATGCGATAGAACAACAACTTAACGAAGCAGAAGCTGCTCTCATTTATAATAATGAATCACGGGCACGACAAGTATTATTAGATGTCCAGCATGCAATAACGTCACTTTCTCAAGAATATCCAGAAAAAGTTTCAGAGCTTGAAAGCTACACCTCACAAATGACAAGCATGCAAGATCGTTCAGAACATAAAAAAGTATTTAATGATCTCTCCCCTTTTGTTACCATTATTCCTGCACCAATTACGGAGCAACAAACAGGATTAGTAAGCCTTGCAGAAGGCGTATACTACTATGATGGTGTACAAGAACGTATTGCAGAATTGGATGCAGAAAACGCACTCTTGCTGAGCCTTCCTTTAGATAATCAAGGGCTTGCAGGATTCCAAACCGCAGCATTTCTCAATGAAACTGATATTGCTGCACTATCAGAGGACACTGTATATTTTGTTGATACCTCTGATGAAACACTCAGCAAGCAATTATTTGAGTATAATCCAGCAACCGCGTTTCCGTTTACCAGTTATGCTCAAAACCTCTATACACTTGATCCTGATACACGAACCATTATTCGCTACCGCAAAGCAGGACAAGGATTTACCCCTGCACAAGAATGGATGCAAGAAACCTATGACTTTAGTGGCATGACAGATATTGCGGTTGATGGTTTTATTTACACCTTACATGAATCAGGTGATATTCATGTATTCCTTCGTGGTGCATATAATAAAAAGATTGCATTCCCTGTTGCAGATAAACCAACAGGAACTCCACGACTCTATACCACCGAAGATTCTGATTACTTTTATATTCTTGATACCAGCAAGCAACGTATTGTACATATGACAAAAACAGGAGAACTCATTGTACAGTATGTATCTCCATTACTTGCTGAGGCTCAATCATTTGTTGTTGATCCAGAAGAAAACAACATCTACGTATTGGTACATGATGCCATATACCAAATACCTCTTGAAAAATAGCAATCAAAAAACCCGCCACAATGGCGGGTTTTTTGTGAAAGAGGTAATCTTATTTCAAAGTTACTGTAGCACCTGCTTCTTCAAGCTTTGCTTTCATTTCTTCAGCTTCTTCTTTCTTAACACCTTCTTTGATAACTTTAGGAGCACCGTCAACTAAATCTTTAGCTTCCTTTAACCCCATTTCAGTGATTTCGCGTACTGCTTTAATCACACCAATTTTGTTATCACCAGCGCCGGTGAGTTCAATATCAAATGAACTCTTTTCTTCAGCTGCATCATCACCACCAGCTGCACCAGGCATCGCGCCTGCCATCATCATAGGAGCTGCTGCTGAAACACCGAACTTGTCTTCAAGAATTTTTACTAATTCTGAGAGATCAAGCACTGACATTTGTTCAATAGTTGAAACAATGTCTTTGAACTTAGCAGGTACTTCTACTTCTTTTTCTTCTGAAGCAGTTTCCTCAACTTGTTCGTCTTTTTTTTCTTCTTCTGACATAGGATATTTCCTTACTTATTGAAAAGTTACTTAATAATATTATGACGTTTTAGCGTCTTTAATTCCTTGTAAAACGGTTACCAATCCTCGAGTCACCCCAGCTAAACTATTTACAAATCCTGATACAGGAGCGTTGATAGAACCAACAAGTTTTGCGTAGAGTTCTGGTTTGCTCAAGAGTTTTGATAATGCAACCACACCTTGTGCATCGATGAATTGTTCTTCGAGTACACCTCCGTACAATTGCAATGTTTCATTTTCTTTTTGGTATTCTGCAAGAATCTTTGCTGCAGATACTTCATCTTGTAAAGCGTATGCAACTGCAAGTCCTTCTCCGAGACTTTTTACGTCTACAGAAACACCTGCATCATCAAGAACTTTTTTAATCAAGGTTTTCTTAATGATTTGGAATGCTACGTTTTCTTCACGTAATTTTCCACGCAATTCTTCTAATTGCGGAACGGTTAATCCATGATACCCAACAAACACCAATGAACGAGCATTGCCTACGTGTTCTCGAGCTTTTTCTAGGATCACCTCTTTTTGTTGTTTTGTCTTAGGCATATAATCCTGTGCTAATAAACAAAAAATCTGCGATTTCCGCAGACAAACGAATAACCAGTGTATGCTCGGACATGAGCCTTATGGTTGTTCCTCGGTAGGAAATTAAGCCTTGTGGGGCACCTACGGTCTACGGAAATAATATGTTACCGATCTAGAATACCATATATCTCAAAATAGTCAAGTATTACCTCAAATACTTGTTCTTCGCTGCATTATGCTGTTCAAGAGTACTGCTAAACACGGTTTCCCCATCTGGCTTAGATAAGAAGTAAAAATAATCAGTGTCAGCAGGATACAACGCAGCTTGTATAGCAGAAACACCCGGATTCCCAATAGGTGCAGGAGGAAGGCCTCTATAGAGGTATGAATTATACGGAGAATCTATTTTAAGCTGTTCAAATGTTAACGAAGGGTTATCTCCACGAATAGCATAGTTTAACGTAGCATCAGATTGTAATGCGACACCGGCTTCTAAGCGTGACCAAAAAATATCAGAAACAATAGCACGGTCTTCCTCATGTGGAACTTCTGCCTCAATAATACTTGCCATAATAAGCACATCATAAAAATCTTTTCCTTGGCGTTCTGCCTCAGCAATCATATCTGGGGTAACTTTACGATTAAAGTTACCAAACATTTTTGAAACAATATCAGCTAACGTTGCATTCTTAAAAATCTCATAGGTATCTGGAAATAAGTATCCTTCTGCAGATTTCCCAGCCTTCTTAGTAAGTAAATCAGCGTATATATCAGCCTGTCCAAGATAGTACTCCTTATTCAATGTATTATCTTCCAACGGGTTTCCTACCAAAGCATACAATGCCTCCTTACTAAATAAATCACGCTTTTCTAAATAGTCACCAATGTCCTGAATGCCCCAACCTTCAAGAATTTGAATGGTATAGGTTTCCTGTTCCCCACGTGTAGTGAGAATATTCACCAACTCGGTTGCATTCAACTCTGTTGGCAATGCAAAGGTTCCTGCAATAAAACGACCTTCGTTGCGTGTTAACCACACATAGGTTCGAAACCAAAAATCGTTCAACACAATATCTCGAGATACTAAATCAGCACTAATCTGCTTTACGGTTTCACCAGGAGTAATAACAACCGTACGCTGTTCATATGATACAGGCACTTCGGTAAATACCGAGTGACTAAAAGAAAGCAACATGCCAAGCGCTACTAATATACATACTCCTCCAAGATACAAAAGTGATCGCATAGATTATAATAATTTTTTAGTGTGTGTATTTTTACCTAAAAGAGAAACCAACATCTTAACATCTTGAGCTCGATCTTTATGTACTAACAAAATAACTTCATCCGTTTCAACCATTACTACATTTTTAATTCCAATGCTGGTAATATATTTTCCAGAGTTACTGACAAATAAATTATTCTCACTATCTAATAAGACGCTGGAACTATCAACAACGTTACCGTCGTGATCTTTCTTTGACATTTCTTGCACACTACGCCAATGTCCGATGTCGCTCCAACCAATATTGGTTGGAAGTACCAAAATCTTTTTTGTCTTTTCTAAAATAGCGTGATCAATAGTATGTGGTTTTAATTTTGGAAATTCTTTTTTAATAACTTGTGCTCGTTTTGATTTTGGAGCCTGTTGTATTTTTTCTAACACCCGATATTCTTTTGGGAGATATTTTTTATACAACTGCAACAAGGTATCAACGCGCCACACGAACCAACCAGGGTTCCATAAGTAGTTTCCATTTTTAATGTAAGACTGTGCTCGCTTGAGTGAAGGTTTTTCAATAAATTTTTTTACCACGTGCACCGAGTATGATTTGCGCTGAACAATATTTGTGCCCAACTGAATATAGCCATATCCTGTTTCAGGATACGTTGGTACAACACCAGTAAGGAATGTATGATCTGGATGATGCTTCACTTGCTGAACACATTTTTTTATGTGTGCAGCAAAGCGTGTATCATTATCGATCCATGCGTCAGCATGAATACTTACTAATACTTCTTGTGGGTCAATCGATGCAACAACTGCAGCAGCAAGTCCTATAGCACCTGCACTATCACGACGTACAGGCTCTGCAAGAATATTCTCTTTAGGAATACGAGGGAGTTGTTTGCGAATGGATGCAGCATACGCAGCACCGGTTGCAATAAAAATATCTTTTGGGGTAACCAACTTTGTTGCACGGTCAAAGGTGCGCTGAAGAAGCGTGCGTGATCCTAAAATAGATTGTAATTGTTTTGGCTGATGCTCACGTGACCATGGCCATAAACGAGTACCACCACCTCCTGCAAGAATAACTATTTTCATATGTTTCGTATGTGCACATCACGTGCTTAGTAATCAATAAAAATATCATAACATCCCTTGACTTTGGTAACAAGATGTGCTATACTACCATTGTTACCCTCTAGACCCGTGTTTATCTCGAACGCGGGTTTTATGTATTTAAAAAACAAACACACTTACATTTCAAAAACTATTCATAGAACACTGAGTGCAGTACTGACTGGTGTGCTTTTTTTAAGTATCGCATACCCAGTATACGCAAGCCCAATTAGTGCTTCAGAGCTTATTGCACAAACAAATGAAGAACGTGTAGCGGAAGGATTACCAGAACTGGTGCCGAACCATATGCTTACCCAAGCAGCACAACGAAAGGCCTTGGACATGCTCAAGCAAGGGTATTTTGCACATACCACTCCTGCAGGCAAACCATTTTACCATTGGATTGAAGAAGAACGATACAATTATTTATACGCAGGAGAAAATCTTGCTATTGATTTTGAAACAACAGAAGGGGTACTCAAAGCATGGATGAATAGCCCTCTTCATAAAGCTAACATTGTGAACGAACATTACACCGATATTGGTATGGTTGCGGTACGTGGAGAATGGCAAGATCATGAAACAACCGTGGTGGTACAAATGTTTGGATCATTATTACTTGATGCCCCAACAGTACTTGGTCAAACGTTACAACAACTTTCACAAGACTTTCGTATTCGAAAAGACTCACTTGAAACCATTGCATCGGATTTAGTTATGCTTCCAAGTATCGCAGGGCCTACCTACTTTGATGTTATGTTGCAATCTCCCAAACAAACACAACTTGTTGCAAGTAATATTCAACCAGAACATATTGCAGCAAGCCCGACCACAAAAATTGCTCAACAAGAAACATATCGAACACTTCTTAAAACAGAACAAGATTGTTGCTATGTCTCCCCTACCTTTGCACTTACCGAAGAGCAACAAGGGAACACAGTAAGTACACCTATTACCTATCCATCAGTTGCAAACCTCATTCAAAATATTGGAAAACGTGCATCGATTTTTAACCCTCTCCCTGATGCACTGTACACCAATGTGTTACTCACGGGATTACTCCTCCTACTCCTTATCGGAGCGTACTACACAGATATCAAAAAGCATTGTGCATCACCACAAAAAGTATAAACAAAAAAAACAACGGTCACCTCAGGTGACCGTTGTTTATTATACTCGCCATCTTTTACATTGTGGTATTCTTTGCCAAAGAAGGTGTATCACATACGCTCCAATAGTTCCAACCACAATACCTCCAGCTATATCTGTTGCATAATGCACCCCCGCAAGCATTCTCCCTATGCCAACCAGTAATCCAAGACCTACAGCAAGAGCACCCCACCGTTTATGATATACCCATATGGTTGTTGCAAGAGCAAAACTAATCGTGGTGTGGTCAGAAGGAAACGATTTAATACTTGGTGCAATATGTACCAACGGTTCAAAATCAAACGCGACAAAGGGACGAGCTCGAAAGTATACATATCCTATAATGGTGCTGATGATATATGAAAGACCAGCAGCAAAAAGTGCCTGCATAATAACTGCTGTTTGATTATGCGCATACCGACGACTCAGTAACACCACCATACAAATAATAATCCATATGAGTATGGTTGCAAAAAAAGAAACCACAAACGGGGGCAATGTCTGTCCAAGTGTAAAAAGATAATGAGTAATCAGATAATCAAACATGTTATTGTATCAATGACCGAGCGGTCATTTCTTGCGGTTGTGTAATGCCATTTATTGCAAGTAATGTAGGAGCAACATCAGAAAGTACTCCACTCACCTGCAAACTATCAAGGGTAAAAGTATCAGGCTTTGGTGTGCCAAATTTAAAGGGTTCACCAACAAGAATGCATGGTACCGGATGTGCGCTATGTTCTTTTATAATATGGCCGTCATCCCAATTAACCATTTCTTCAGCATTACCATGATCAGCTGTCATAACCATAACTCCTCCTTGTTTAAGTACTGCGGTAGCTACTTTTTTTAACTGTTCATCTAACACCGCAAGTCCTTTCATGGTTGCTTGTAAGTTACCGGTATGTCCCACCATATCTGCATTTGCGTAATTTGCAACAATAATGTCATGTGATTTTTTTGATAATACATCAAGTATTTTTGTAGTAATTTCACGAGCTGACATGTCTGGCTGGTCTGCATATGACACCGATCCTTTGGAAGCTACTATTTCATTATCTTGCCCTTCATATACCGTATCGCTTCCTCCATTAAAAAAGTAGGTTACATGAGCATACTTTTCTGTTTCAGCAACATGATACTGACGTAATCCCTGCTCACTCCATACGCGAGCAAGAGGATATGCGACAGAGTCTTTTGGGAATGCAACCTGAACAGGTATATCTGATTGATACTGTGTCATAGTTGCAAAGTACAAATTAGTCATTGCTGATCGTTGAAATTTTGTGAAGGTTGGTAACGTAAAAGCGGTGGTAAGCTCACGCGCTCGATCCGGACGATAGTTCGTAAACATAACACTATCCCCTGGCTGTATCGTGGCAACAGGATCCTTGCCATCTTTTGTTATAACCGTTGGAATAAACTCTTCATCATATACTTTTGCTTCATAGCTTTGTTGTATTGCTTCCTCAGCTGATGCTGCTTTTTTTTCAGATTCACCTTTTACCATTGCCCAGTATGCTTTTTCAATACGGTCCCAATGATTATCTCTATCCATTGCATAAAAACGACCGCTCACCGTAGCAATACGTCCTACGTTAATGCGCTTCATAATTTTTTCTAAACGTGTCACATATCCTAAACCAGAATCATACGTTGTGTCACGGCCATCTAAAATAACATGCACAAATACATTTTTTAACTTGGCACGAGCAGCAAGCTCTAAAGAGGCATAGATATGATCTTGATGACTATGGACACCACCATCTGAAAGCAATCCAATAATATGAAAATTACTGTTATGCTGTTTTGCATGAGCTACAGCGCCCTGTAGTACCTTGTTTTCAAAAAAAGTTTCATTTTCGATGCTTTTGTTAATGCGAAGTACTTCTTGATACACAATCTTGCCAGCACCTAAGTTTTGATGCCCCACTTCTGAGTTCCCTGGTTCACCCCATGGCAATCCAACAGCTTCACCGGCTGCAGCAAGTGCAAACGTTTGGTAATTGCGTGTCATCATATCAAAAAAGGGCAACTTCGCTTGTGAAATTGCATTTCCTCGAGATGGTGGAGCAATACCCCATCCATCAGCAATACAGAGCACTAATGGTAGATTATGAAAGTTTTGATTCATGTGATAGATCAAATAATGAAGTGCCTGTCATTTTACCAGGTTTATGTATACCAAAAATATCTAATACGGTGGGAGCAACATCACTCAAAAGTCCTTGCTTACGCACAGGGGGAACATGTTCCCCCCAAGCAAGAAACGGAACTTGATTTTTTGAATGTTCAGTATCTACCTTCCCTGAAGACAAATCCTTCATTTCTTCTATGTTGCCATGATCAGCGGTTACGAGCAACAATCCCTGTTGCTGACGAACTGCCTCCATAATACGTTGTAATTCTTCATCAACCACTTGTAATGATTCAACAGCTGCATCAAAATTACCTGTATGTGCCACCATATCTAAACATGCAAAATTAGCACAGATAAAATCATGCTTGGTCTCAATACTTTTTACAACATGATTTGCAATTTGATGTGTCGACATCCCTGGGGTTTCATCATAATGTTTTACATTGGGGGAAGGGACCATCAAACGCTGTTCCCCTCCAACAGGGTCAGCATATCCTCCATTAAAAAAGTATGTCGTATGTGCATATTTTTCTGCCTCCGCAATATATATTTGCTTCTTGTTTTGTAAGACAAAAGGAAGTGTTTGATCCACATCAACACTTGGATATGCAGTTAAAATATCACCAAGATCAGGACCAAAATCCGTCATAGCAACATACCGCACGTTTTTCAAAATCTTTTGAGGAGTAAAGGTGCCGGGATTAGCGGTAACAAAATTTTCTTGTGTAAAAACTTTTGTGAGTTGACGAGCTCGGTCACTTCGATGATTAAAAAAGATTATAGAATCGTTATCTTGAATAGTTGCAACAGGATGTTCTCCTTCATATACCACATGTGGTTCAATAAACTCATCGCTTACTCCTTCTGCATAATACCGATCAAACAAACTCAATGCATCCGGAGTACGAATGCCCGCACCCAATACTAATGCGTTATACGCAAGTTCGGTACGTTCCCATTTCTTCTTACGATCCATACCATAGAATCTGCCCATAATGGTTGCTATTTTTTGGTGTGGTGAAAGTTTTTGTAATAACTCCTCCATCATTTCCTTACCTGAGTCTGGTGCGGAATCTCTTCCATCCAAAAAAATGTGCAGGTACACTTCAGATACCTGTTCTTTTTCCATGAGCTTTAATAATGCATACAAATGCCCTGGTGTTGAGTGTGCGCTTTGTCCGTCTGAAAGTAATCCCATAATATGCATACGAGATTTGTTTCGTTTCACATGTTGTATTGCCTCTTGAAATGCTGGGTTTTTATCAAAGGTTCCATCATGTATTGCGTCACTAATAACCACACCGTCCTGCTTTACTATCCTGCCTGCCCCTAGGTTTAAATGACCTGCTTCGGAATTACCATCTTGATCTTTTGGTAACCCAACATATTCACCATGAGCCCATAAACGGCTTTGTTGAGATTCTTCAAACAAACGTTGAAAGGTTGGCAAATCTGTTTTTGATATTGGATTTGAATCAGAATCTGGTGCTATCCCCCACCCATCTAAAATCAATAACACAACTGGTCCTTGTACTTGGTATCCTTCCATAACTATTCCTTTGTTAATGCTAATAATCTATTATACTTTGCCACACGTTCACCACGGGATGGTGCCCCTGCTTTGAGATATCCTGCACCAACAGCAACAGCAATATCAACAATACTTGTGTCTCCTGTTTCACCACTTCTATGTGACACAATTTGAGTAATCTTATGCTTTTGCGCATACTGAATGGTTTCAATCGTTTCGCTGAGCGTACCTATTTGATTTGGTTTTACTAAAATGGCATTCATTGCTTTATGTGTAATCCCTTTTTTTAGGCGCTCTACGTTAGTTACGAGTAAGTCGTCTCCTATAACCAAAGCTTCGCTACCAACTTGCTTTGTAAATGTAGCCCAATCATCCCACGCTTCTTCAGAGAAAGGGTCTTCAATACTTATTAACGGATAGGCAGACATCCATTTTTTGTAGAGATCTGAAAGACCAGACATCTCTACTGATTGCTTTGGGGGAGCAACCATGTATACATTTTTTTCTTCATCATAAAAACTATTTGCAGCAGCATCAATACCTAAGGCTATATCTGTACCAGGTGTGTATCCTGCTTGCGTAATAGCTTGCACAATATACTCAAAAATCTGTTCTAACGAATCAACGTTTGGTGCATATCCCCCTTCATTTCCCACATCAGTATCGAGATTATGTTCTTGCAATATTTCCCCAAGTGTATGAAATACTTCACTTCCCATTTGAATATTTTTTTGTGGAGTATCAGCTTGTGGAATAATTTGAAACTCTTGCAAAGCAATATTGGTACTCGCATGCTTACCACCATTTATGAGATTCATTATAGGAAGCGGGTATGTTCGTTCTTTTTTAAAACCAAAGGTTTCTTGAATAGATGCATACAAAGGAAGCTTTCGTGCAGCAGCAACCGCATGTGCCACAGCAAGTGAGACAGAGAGAATTGCATTTGCACCGAGTAAAGATTTGTTGCCAGTAGCATCTCGATCGATCATTGCTTGGTCAATAGCTTGTTGATCCTGAGCATCCATACCAATCAATACTTCTGCAATACGCACGTTTACATTGCTACATGCTTTAAGTACTCCTAACCCACCATATCGCTGTTGTTGTTCGTCACGTAATTCATGTGCTTCAAATTTCCCAGTAGATGCTCCTGAAGGTGCAATACCAACACCGGTACTTCCATCTGAAAGCAAAACCGTTGTTTGTACGGTTGGGTTGCCACGAGAATCAAGAATTTCGCCAGCCTCTATGTGTTTTATTACGAGTGGTTTCATATAGATAGTATATCAAGAGCAGGCATGGTTTCGCCAGCTAAAAAGGTAAGCATTGCTCCCCCACCTGTTGATACAAAGTCATACTGGTCTATAAGCGATAGGCGTTCAAGTACTTCAACGGTTTCACCTCCGCCGGCAAGTGTTCGTGCTTGTGTATTACGTGCACAGGCATGTGCAACAGCATGTGTCCCTGCATTAAAGTATACATCCTCAAACTTACCCATAGGGCCGTTCCAAAATATAGTTTCTGCTTCTGACACAATCTCTCCAATATGTTTTTGTGTTTCCATGCCAATATCAAACACACTGCCATCTTTTGGGATGTTCTGTACCGAAACAACCTCTTTATTTTCGAGTACCACATCTGTCGGAAGTATCATTTTGGGACTCAGTAATTTTTTTGCTTGTGCAATAAGCTCTGGTTCATGCAATGAATTGCCAATAGTGTGTCCTTGTGCTGCTAAAAAAGTATTTGCAATTCCTCCTCCTACAATAATATGATCTGCATGATCTAACAATGATGCAATGAGTGGTAGTTTAGTTGAAACCTTTGCACCACCAAGTATGGCTACATATGGTTTTTTGACATGTGATAAAAAATTAAAAAGTTGATCAACTTCTGTGTTCAGCTCTGTACCAGCATAAGCTTCTCCAAATAATTGAGGAACCAGTACCATGGAACTGTGATCTCTGTGGCTATTACCAAAGGCATCGTTCACATACACATCTCCCCATTGTTTCAGTCTTTCAGCAAATGAGGAATCATGTTCTTTTTCTCCTTTCCAAAAACGAAGATTTTCTAACATGATAATAGGAGCATCCTGATACGTGTATGATTCAACATAGATATCTTCTATAAATTGAATGTGCTCATCAATACCATCCGCAAAACATAAATCACTTAAACGGTCACATACTGGAGCGAGGGAAAATTGCGTGTCTTCGGTACTGGTTGGTCTACCTCTATGCCCACACAGAATAACCTGCTTTGCCCCATGCTGAAAAAGATCATGCACGGTTGGCACAATCCGCTCTAAACGCAAATCATGATAGCTATCAACATAGCCTTCTTCATTTACCTTTACATCTAAATCACAGCGAACAAGTATGCGTTTTCCCTCGATATCTTGTGTTGTATATTCTTTGAGTTGCATGCTCTCAGTATACCAAACTTTGGGTATCAAAAAAAGCGTATATTACGCTTTTTTATGGCAAAAATCATCTACATGCTACATCTACCGATTGATGCGTTATTCTGCATTTTGGTACTTCATCTACCAGTATATCAACTAAGCTCTCTATGTCCTGTTGAGTGGTTGTTTTTCCCATGCTGATACGAATACTTCCTAAGGCTATTGAACGTTCTAATCCGAGAGCAAGAAGTACATGAGATGCTTCAAGATCTCCGGAGGTACACGCAGAACCAGAAGATACATCATATCCTTTTTCTGATAAGCGCATCACCAGTGCTTCTCCTTCAATATCGGGAAAGCATACTGAGATATTGTTTGGCAACCGTTCGGAACGAGATCCTGTGATGATTGCATCAGGTATCTTTTGTTCAATCATTGCTATACAGGTATCTCGCAATGTAGATAATCGAGCATGTTCTTTTTCTGCATGTTCGTGTGCTCGAACAAGTGCTTCCGCACAACCAATAATGCCAGGAACATTTTCTGTAGATGCTCGTTTTTTAAACTCCTGTCCTCCACCATGCTGCTGTGGCACCAACTCAACACCGTTACGTACATACAACACCCCAACTCCTTTAGGGCCGTAAAATTTATGAGCAGATAAAGAAAGCATATCTACGTGTATTTTTTTTGTGTTCAGTGTTAAAACGCCTCCTGCTTGAACAGCATCGGTATGAAACAGAATATTTTTTCGTTGGAGTTCTTTTCCTATTTCTGCAATTGGCTGAATGGTACCAATTTCATTATTTGCATACATGACTGAAACTAAAAAAGTGTCAGGACGAAGAGCCTGCAATACATCGTCCACAGAAACGATTCCCTGTTCATTCACCGGAAGATAGGTTACCGCAACACCACGAGTTTCTAAATACTGCAACGTGTGCAGTACCGCATGGTGTTCTATTGCGGTTGTAACAATATGTCCTTGGTAGTTGTGTGCTTCAGCAACACCTTTTAATGCAAGATTGTTTGATTCTGTTCCTCCAGAGGTACACAAAATTTCCTGTGGCCGTGCATGCAATACATCTGCAATACGTTCTCTGGCATGTGTGAGTGCTTGGTGAGCCATATGGCCTGACGCATGTATTGAAGAAGGATTACCAAACTCTTTAGTAAAATATGGTTCCATAACAGCAAGCACTTCAGGGTCAAGAGGTGTGGTTGCGGCATGATCAAGATATATGCGTTTTTTTGACATAAGAAACTATACTACACTAAAAATGGTCCAGATGCCAATACCCAACATAATAATGCCGGTTATGGCATGCACCAACCGGATATGGTGCTGTCTTAACGATTCTGCACGCCTTACTGAAACTCCAGCATAGGTTCCATAGGTAATAATAAGCATCGGAAGGACAAATACTATATTATATAACACCAAGTAGCTTATTGCGGAACGAGTAGTTTCACTTTGTGAAAGCATACCAATAATGACGATGTATGGTCCGCTCGTACACGGTAGTAAAAATAAAGACACACATAATGCAATGAGCACAGCCCCAAGTGGGCTGGTAATGGAGCGTATCAATTGCTTCATACGTGGCCGCCAACTCACGGGTACTTCCATAAAGAATCCTTTTCCGTACCACAGGGCATCCTTTATGTTAAACAATCCAACAAGTATCGCAAGACACCCCACACTTATATACAGCCAATAGGTACTCGTAAAAGTTGCAAGCGCTTGGTACAAACCTAAACCAATTGCAAGATATGATACAAATATGGTTCCGACAAAAGCCATACCTGTATATAGCGCTCTACGCCTATCCCCTGTTGCAAGCATGGAGGTCATAAGTAAAATAAGTACGGCAAAGGCACACGGGTTAATAGCATCCGCAAAAGCAGCACTCACTACCACCCACCATGAGATCCCTTGTTCTATGCTACATGAAGTATCTTGCGTGCTACACACGGTTTCCTTTTGTTCATATGTTTCTGGTGGAGTAATGTGATATAACACACTATCAAAATACGCAACAATGGCGGTATCACCCTGTATGCCACGGTTATCTGGTGTGAGTAATAGTGGAACTCCTTGCTCGGCAAGCGGTATACCTAATTGAGTTGATACTTTCTGATACTGACTCAATGCTTGCGTATCGACACGAATATCTTGTATCTCTATAGTACTGCCCTCTGGAAGACTCTGTTCGGAAAGATAGTGTTCAACCACAGCACAATGGGTACATCCTTGTGCAACAAATAAGACATACGATCCATTCGTATGTTCATGTGCTGCTCGGGTGCTCTGCATGGCACTCAATATTCCAATAAGGAATACGAAACTGACGACAGCAAGGCGAAAGTTCATAGTTATGTTTTGTAATAAATAAAAAATGCACCACTTACCGCTCCACCGGTTATACCTACTAATACATCATACATGGTATCCGCAAGGGTCATGGGTTCTTCTGGTGGGAAAAAGAATTGCAAGATATACTCGTACAATTCCCACAGTACGGCTATGGCAGCAACACACATAACAATTAATATCCAGGTGTGTATTGCTGGCAACCTTTTTTTAGTAAATCTATTTCTTAAGTATGCAAGATACTGGTATGCAGCATAGGCAATGCTCACCCCACCTGTGATATGAAAAGGAATATCAAACCATGGGTATACTGCATAAATTTCTAAACCAAAAGCAAGAATAATATAACCAACAAAGACAATGATTGGGAAACTAAATATACGAATGATAGCTTGCATAAGATACTCCCCCTCCTCTCTGAGGAGGGGGGATAATAATGTTACTTACAACTTATTTCTTACTACTTATTTCCGCCTCTTCTTCCTCTGTTTCAGCATCTGGTGTTTCCTGTATTGGCAAGGTAAAGGTAAACATACTTCCTTTGCCTTCTCCTTCTGATTCTGCCCATACACGTCCACCATGTGCTTCAATAATCTTTTTAGCAATAAATAACCCCAAACCAGAACCACCCGTATGAATACGGCTGACGGCTTCTGCTCTGGAGAATTTTTGGAATAGTTTATCAATTTCTTCTGGTGCAATACCAATACCGCTATCGCGCACTTCGTAAGTGATGAGTGATTTAGAACGTGCCATACGCACGTTTACCCACCCTTGTGGGGTATACTTTACCGCATTATCCGTAAGATTCATCATCACATCATGTATTTTATCTTTATCTACATATACTTCTGGTAATGCTTCATCCGGCTTTTGAATGGTAAGTTTTAATCCTTTTGCTTTTGCTTGTTGTTCAACTTCAGTCACGACACTATCTAAAATCTCTTCAAGTTTTACTTTTGTTTTCTTGAGTTCTAAACGACCGGTTTCAATACGTGACACATTTAAAAACACATCAATCAAACGAGTGAGACGATCTGCACTGTTAAATATTTTCTCCATTTCTGTTTGTTGAGATTTGGTTACTTTACCAAAATCACCTTCCAAAAACATTGAAAGGTATCCTTTAATACCGGTAAGTGGTGTACGTAACTGGTGAGCAGCAATCGAAAGAAATTCTGATTTTGCTGTATCAAGCTGTTTTAACCTATTATTTGCAACACGCAATTCTTTGGTTGCATTATCAACTTCTTTTTTTAATTTGGTATTAAATTGTTTTGCTTCGTCATACAAACGAGCTTTAATCAACGCGGTACCAATCTGTGGAGCAATCACTTCCAAAAAATCAATTTCTTCTTTTGAATAAATGTCCCCAGAACGTTTTTGACCAAGTAACAAAATACCAACCAATTGTTCTTCTGAAAACATTGGTGAGGCAAGCGCTATTTTCATGCTTTGCATTTCTTGCACCACAGCATCTAAAGTTTTAAGCTCTTCTGGGTCAACGGCATCATCACGGATACGTTCAAGCTCTTCTGTGACAATGGTATCTTTTACTTTCTGTAAATGAAGCACTAATGGATGAGTCAGTGGTAATGGTGTTCTGGTGCTTCCCAATACTTCGAGTGCATTTGTTTGAGGATTATGCACATAAATCAATGAAAAATCTATTTTCATGCGTAGTGCAAGATTCTTTGATACAGAATATACCAAACCTTCCTGACTCACTTGCTTTGAAATAGTTTCCCCTACTTTGCGTAATAACATCTGATAGTTAATACGATCTTTGTAGAATACATTATCTGTTGCTCGTGCAAGTAATCGTTTAAGTGGATCTAACACAATAACCACAATAAAGGAGGTTGCAAGAATAACAAATAAATCGCTTACCTTTCCTTCTGCTTGTAAATCTCTTCCTACTACTAATATAGAAATAGTAAAGAATCCAACAACTGCCATAATAAGCAAAGAGTATAAAACCGTTCGTACTGCTACGACTCTTGTTTGCATAAGATCGTGCTTTAACATCGCATAATACGTAAATGCTATCATGATAATGGTAAACGCAGGTCCTATTGAAAGAAAATCAACAATGCCAAGCCACGGCAATATAAGGTCTGAGGTCATGCCAAGCAAGGTGGTAAGGAGATAGCCAATAAACACATATTTAATTTGCAATTTTTTCTGCCCTACTGAGGTAACGATTTTATGTCCAAGTAACCAAAAACCAATAACAAAGAAAAGTAAAACATATGCGACATAGATCCAATACCCATACCCAAAAATATAGGTACGAATACCTGTTTGATCTAACACAACCTGTTGAATAATGGCATCAGTACTAAACGTATACAAGCCAAGGAGTATCATGGTGCCAAGTATTGAAAATAACTCCCATCGAGGTGCACGTTCTCCTTCTGGGAATACTAAGGCAAAGTACACAAAAGATACAGCAACTAAAATACCGCTGATATAGAGCAACCGTGCCCATTCTAAAGCATGTGCACTACTACTTGAACCTTCAAGTATGGATAATACTGTCCAACCTACAACACTTACAATAACTAAAAGATATGCAACACTGATTCGATTTAATTTTGATCGAAACAATATAAGTGCACCTAATAGTATGTTTGCACACGCAACAATGAGTAATCCAATATTTAATGTATTTAACGGAAACAAATCCATATTTTTTTATTTTTCAAAAATTCTGGCAAAAAAGAGTGATAGCGATGTAAATAACACAGCAACGAGTGTACTTAGAATAACATATACAATACTTCTTAGTACAACGAGTCTAATATCAAATAATCGATAGCGTGACACGGCATAGGCAATAAACGCAATCATGATTAACGTAAAAATTGGTCCCATCCAAATGTATTGGTAGTTACCGATGAGTGGTAAAAACAAATTAAATAATGTTCCCCCAACGGTGGTAAAAAAAGTACCAAGAAGCACATACCGTGTTTGCAACTTACGCATGGTTTGTGATTCGCGCTCTTTCATCCACATCTCATAAAAAGCGTATCCCATGTACATAACAAAATATACGGTATATGGAACATACGCCCATCCTAAAATAATATCCTTACCCCATGGCTGTATAAATACGGTTTCAATATGATACTGAGTAAATACAGCAAATAAAACAAGCACTGTTGGAATAGATAATAAAATAACTCTTTTAAATGTAAGTAGTTTTCTTTGGTATGGGAATACGATACCAAAAAGAATAAATACATATGCAATAAGTGCAGCACACAAATAGTAAAACCGTGCCCAAAAAACTGCGCCGTCTATAGTATCTGAAATTCTAAAAAATGCGAGCCCAATTGCCCAGCCTGTAATTGCAAGAACAACTAACCCGTAACTAATATTTACAAAATGTTTACTGTTTCTACTTAAAACAACCGCACCAAGTGCAAGGTTTAATCCTGCGATAATAAATAACAGTATGTCTCGAATGTCCATGAATATATTATACCATAATATCACTATGACAATAAAAAAACGGATATGAAATCATATCCGTTATTAGTTAAATTCACTCATAGGTTTTGTTGCCCATACCAATCGATGCACCAAACAAGGTTCAACACACTGTTGTTGTAACTTTGAGGGGAATCCTGCTTGCGTTACAATATATGTCAAATCATCTTCGGTTCGATAACGCATTGGGCGCCAACCAACAATATTGTGCACAAAATCTTGTTCAGGGTTTGATTGAATATTTGAAGTAAGCATTACTCCACCAGGTGTTAACCAGTTGAAGAGAACTTCAAACATTCCAATGGCACTTCGGGTTTGATAATATTCAATAAGCCCAACAATTTCAATGCCATCAAATTTCATCGCACCTTTACTCTCACCACCAATTGACAAGTGCAACTCCGTTAGATCAATTTCTGCAGGATGAGTTAAATCAACGACAACACCGACAATACTATCTACAACGGTTCGTCCATTAGATCCTTCAATTGGATGCTGCTTTGCTAATTCGAGAGCTTTCTTAAATGCTTCTTTGTTGTTATCCATCAAAACACAGATAACTCGAATACCATTTGATTCTGCCCACTGTATAGCTGGAATTATACCTTCTAATGATGCACATGCAAGGCTTGCAAGATGAACATATCCGCGTTTACGAATATGTGGCAGTTGCCATAGGTATTGGATCATTTCTTTTGCCATTTCCTCAATAAACACTCGTCTATTATATACTGCACGAGCATTGAGGATATTAAGCCAAAATCTATCTAAATAACGAGAAAACGCATTATCAGATAATTCTAACTCATTGTAAATGACATGAAGAGCACCAAAATTTGCTTCATGCTCCATAATAGCTGCACCAGTCTTTGAAAGACCAGCTATTATTCTTTTTTTGAGTCTACTTCTGGGATGCTTTCTCTTGTGTCTTTTATGATCACCCAGCCAGTTTAACATAATAAACTTTCTGAGTAGTGAATCCTTCGGTTTTAATTTCAATTTATCAGATAAATATTCTGATAAATTTTCAATTAAAGGGATTGGAAGGGTGGGAGAAGTAACAACTGGCATAACCCTCATAGTAGGGTTCCGCCCAATTTCAGCAGAAGGGAAAACCATCCGCTGTTCTATTGCATTCATGATATACACCTCATTTCTGGGGAAGAAATATAGAGTGATGAATGAAGAATGAATTTAGATTATTTAAAGAGCAAAAGAGGAAAAGGGTTCCTAAAGTAAGTTATACTTGATTTCTGTAAATAAATCAAGTGTATACTGAGTATATACACTTGAAATAAAATTCATCTAAAATAACACGTACACTATTTCTTCTTGTGTGTATTCAACACCAACGCCTGTTTAGAAAAACTATACGTAATTTCATCTACCTCAAAACCAGCTTCAGAACACATTTCTCTAAAACGTTCTTCAGATAAAAAGTTATACTCCCCTGTTTTCCCCTTCTTTTGAATCTCCAACGCATACCCCAAAATAGCAGGACCATAGTACAAGTTTTTAATCTTTTTGGGGTTAAAAATTTCTTTCCATGAACCAGCAAACACACGAGCAAAATTCACCTTTTGTTTTGGTGTAGTCCACACAAATTGTGCCCCAGGCTTCAGCACTCTGTTAACTTCTTTTAGTACCGCAAGCAAGGCATCCTCACCACTGGTGCCTTCGTGCTCTGCAATATAGGTAATCACTAAACTTGAAATAGCACCATCAAACGACGCATCATCAAAAGGTAATTTTTTTGCAAGGTCGTGTTTTACTAAATCAATTTTTTCTTCTGGCAATGGTGGAGTAAGTTTTGGCAAACGATTACGCAAATGATTTAACATTACCTCTGTTAAATCTAACGCAACAATGTTACCAATTTTTGCATCAGACTTTTCCCAAATTAAATCAACCATAGCACCCGAACCAGTTCCAATATCTAACCACTGTTCTCCTGACTGTGGATGGATATAGTCTTTAATCTTCTGAAGCAATGCTTTGTATGGGTCTGTTCCCTCAAGCGCTGGATAAATAGAGCCGTATTGAGGCCCCCAAAAGGATTCTTTTTCTTGTTGTGATTGTTTTTTCATATATCTATAGTATACCCTACTCTGGTAATAAAAAAAATCCGCATGTACGTGTACATGCGGAAATACTTATTCCTGCCCCCAGCCAGAAGGCCGTGGTTTAGGAATATCTGCTTTAGGTGGATTGCAGGGATCCATGAGACAAATTCCTGTTGCCCCACAATCCTTACACACAGAAACATCATCACTTCCCCAAGCCAATGGCCATTCTTCTTTTACTACATTCTTATGTGATGAATGAATCACGACTTCCTCCTTTTGAATGAACGTTAATGAACACCGATACTTCGTAATATATATCTGAATCGCACGTGTATAACCATACAGATAAAAAAATTCACTATAGTGTATTTTAAAAACCCTCCTGTTTCAGAACAATCTGGAATTGATGCTTTAATGCCACATAGTTCCATAAATAATTTCATGGTATGTCTGTTATTGGGGAATTGATCATACAAGCAGGCACGAGGTACCCCAGTTAAAACATTTTGATCCATAGCAATAATACATGTAGCCTGCTCGATATCACTTTTTTGAATAGGGGTACTCACATGCTCCAAAATATCTAAGCCCAACACTCCTAGCGAGAAAATATTTTTTTCATATACATTAGGATAGTCACGCATATGCTTTCCACGTGTAGGAGCAAAACCTGCACTACCTTGTATGCCTCTTGAAATTGCAGAAATTTTATTTTGCAATCCCTTTTCTTCTACTAATTTTTTTATGTAGTATTCAGCAATAACAGATCGATGCATATTGCCTTTACATACAATGAGTATTCTTTTTTTCATATAACAAAAAACCCGTCCTCAGCGCACAACAAATAATTGTGAGCCAAGGACGGGATTCTACGATCTCGCGGTACCACCTTGCTTATTGAAACGAATACAACGGATTTTTTATGTATTACTATTGAATTGAGGCAAAAAATATATAGGTGCCCTCAATAGCAACAAAAAAATCCGTCAATAAAACGGATTCAACCACTTTACTGACTCAGTCCTCCACCAAAAAAGTGGAACGACATCAGCTAGCTCATGATTACGGGAGCATCCGGATCTACACTCATGCATAGATCATCTCACTTGGCCCAACCCCCAGCATACTGGGGACCAAGATCATAGACTTTGTAATTGTTAACACAGGTAGTATAGCACAAATATCAATTTTGTCAATAAAAAAATCCGTATGCTATATAAACATACGGATGATATATGGGGTGCCCGACCGGGATCGAACCGGCGACTTCGAGATCCACAATCTCGCACTCTGACCAGCTGAGTTACGGGCACATTTAAAGAACAATTAGATATTAGACTGACTGGATCTTATCAATACAAGCCTCCATTGTCAAGTTTGACGCTCCCCTATTTCGCATATCCTTCAATTGAACCAGATTTTTTTCATTTTCATCTGGTCCAATGACAATTACATAAGGGAAACCTTTTTTTGCTGCATACGCTATTTGACCTCTCAAGGAAGTATCATCTCCAAGATACAATTCCACTTGAATGCCATTTTGTCTTAAAGCATATGCACATGCACATGATTCAGATTCAAGTACTTGATTAAAAACAGTAACTAACACTTGAGGAATTGCGGTATGGGTTTCTGTCAGCCCAAGATTTTGCATTGCTATAATCATGCGATCCAAACCAACAGAAGCACCAACACCAGCCATATTGCTATCTGGGATAAAACGATCAACAAGTCCATCAAATCGACCGCCAGAAAATACACTTCCCAATTCAGGCATACTGTTAATAACAGCTTCAAAAACAGGGCCGGAGTAATAATCCAATCCCCGTGCCACAGTCAAATCAAAAGAAAAACAAGAATCAAGTATGCCTAAATAGGATAGCTGTTTTAATATTCCCTGTATCTCAGTCACCCCTTTTTTACCAACAACGCAGTCATCGGTAAAAAAATTCTCCAATGCTGACACAGATTCCCATGGATCTGAAAATTGTATCTCAAGAAATTCTTTAACCAAGCCAGCATCTTTGGAAGAAAGACCAAGAGCAGAGGTGTCATACGCAACATCAGGAGTTCTTTGCAATTCTTCTAAAACAGCATCCAGCCCAATTTTGTCTAATTTGTCAATGACACGAAATAAATCGGTACTTTTTTCTATTACACCGAGGCGTTCAGATAATCCATTAAGGATATTCCGTGAATTAAATCGAATGGTAAAATCAGAAATGCTGAGAGCAATAAAAACTTCATACATAACCGTTAAAACTTCAACATCTGCAAGAATCGATCGAGAACCAATAATATCAAAATCTAACTGAGTAAATTCTCTAAACCGACCAGCTTGAGCTTGTTCACCACGAAACACCCTTCCAAGTTCGTATCGCCGAAATGGCTTTGGCGTATCAGGATGTGCAGAGATAAATCGTGCCAACGGAACTGTTAAGTCAAACCGAAGAGCCGTGTCATCGGCTCCCAACTGTTGATCTTTGAGTTGTGCATCTTCAATACCTCGTACGACTTTTGCTTGGTAGATACTTTTATTGGTTGGAACATTTCCCGTAAGTACCCCCCACCTTTGCATGATGGATGTTTCAAGACGCTGATAGCCAAAACGTCGGTATACTTCAGTAATTTTCTCAGTAACTAAACGAGCAATTTCTGCTTCCTGAGGTAATACATCACGGACACCACTTGGTAATTGAGGTTTAATGATAGATTCAGCCATTTCATTTTCTCCTTAGAATAGAAATGAATGTGTATGTAAAAGGACTTTTTCTACAAAAGTAGATCATACAGCATACGTACTTGGATACTAACTGTCAATAGGTATCATATATGAACTCTTGACAAATATATTATTCGCAGTATACTTTATCGTAATAAAGTACTTTATCAAAATAAAGTATATAATATATGGATAAAAAGTCAATAGACAATTTGCTTACCGCAATTCTCAGCTTACAATCAAAAAAAGAAGCTCAGCAATTTTTCAGAGATCTTCTTACTGAGCAAGAAATACAAGAATTTTGTAATAGATGGGAAGTTGCCCAAATGCTCTATAAGAAGGAATCCTATATAACGATTAGCAAAAAAACAGGGATGAGCTCAACGACCATTGCACGTATTTCTCAATGGCTGCGTAAGGGACGTGGTGGCTATCAATTAGTTTTAAAACGATTAATCAATACAAAAAATGAAGAGCGTTAAAAAAATTTTTCCTAAAAAACTTCGTTTTGGCGACACGATACGAGTCATCGCTCCTTCAGCAAGTATGTCCACAATACAAAAAAATATTGTGACCGAAGCTGAAAAGGTATTACAAAAACTTGGGTTTAAAGTAACCTATGGAACTTTTTCAAAAAAAACAGAGCTTTTTGGGTATGCATCAATCTCAGATCGTATACGTGACATACACGATGCATTTTCAGATACAAAGGTGTCTGCAGTTATAGCTGCGGATGGCGGATATGCTGCAAATCAGCTCCTCCCTTACATCAATTACGATCTCATAAAAAAGAATCCCAAAATATTTTGTGGATATTCTGACATTACAGCACTCCTTAATGCAATATATTCTCAAACAGGAATGATTACATATCTTGGTCCACTTTTTGAAACTTTTGCAATGAAAAAAAATGCATCATATACTCGTTCAGCATTTATGGATGTTTGTGCAAAAAAATCTCAATTGCAAGCAATACTCCCATCAAAAAAATGGAGCGACGATAATTGGAAAAAAAATCAAAATACAAGAACATTCATACAAAACAAAGGCTATACTATTATCCAGAAAGGCAGTGCACAAGGAACACTTATTGGAGGAAATCTATGCACGTTAAATTTACTACAAGGAACTTCATATATGCCATCACTCAAGGACTCGATAGTATGTATTGAAGATGATGATCTTGTTACACAAGATTTTGAAAAAGAATTTGAACGAAATCTTGTATCCTTGACACAACTACCAGATTTCTCTAAAGTACGAGGTCTCATCATTGGTAGATTTCAAAAAAAATCTAACATGAATCAAGAAAAAATAAAGTATATATGTACATCACTAGGTTTAGGTAAAAAAATACCTATTGTAACAGATGCAGACTTTGGACATACTCATCCAATGTACACATTACCTATTGGGAGCACTGCATATATACGTGCAACAGAAAAAGTTGTATTTAACATACAAACATAAAAAACTCTTTAACAATGTACCTAAAGGAGGTATATCGTGATTGATACCCGAAAGTTAAATTACCTCAGAAGTATTGCTATTCAAAAAAATATTATTTCTTCTGGTGAACGTTCATATGATTGTTTGCCAGTAGAACAATATTGGGCACTCTATAATGCTTTTTTATATAGTACTCGTAAAAACGGTACGCAAAAAGTAAACAAAGAAGTTGCTGAACGTATTGCACATGCTGTTTTATGTAACACAGAACTTACCTGTATTACCTACATTTGTGTATCCGATTATGTTGGAGGAACTCGTTACCAGATGCAAGCTGGAACCTATGCTCTCACAACTGGTGAGCGGAATATGTTTCAAACCGTGCATCATATACAGTCAGTATGTGATATATATACTGTTCCATTCAGATGGATTCTTATTCTTGCGGATGGATGGGGAGAATTTCTTTACGGAGATAGAGTTATTGATGGTGCTTTAAAACAATACAACAATTTTATGGTATCTGAGTGCTCTAAACGAAACCTCGAGTGTTTAAAATGGAGCACGGTGATGACAGAATTCAAGCAAACATACACATCTGCAGTAAACGAAGTCTCTACAACAGCACAACAACTGGCTCCTTGGGAAGCACAACATGGAGAAATTGCTCATGACAAGCCTGATGCAGAAAAGCTACATCAATATGCTCACGATCACATTTGTATGAGAGCAGCAGAAGGTGTTGTTATGCACAAAATGCTTGGCCCAATTATTGTTCTTTCTACTGAAGGTCCAAAATTGACTAAATATGATAATTTATTGATTCAAAAAGAACAATATGCACATCATCATACTATGCCCTTTTGGCCTCATCGTATATAAAATAACCCCATACTTTTTTGTATGGGGTCTTTTTTTAAAACTTTTTTTACAAAGCTGAAAGACATTCAAGAAAACGCCTATCTGGAGATGGATTACGAAGACTCACAGAAAAAGGGATCCTTTCTAAGTCAGAAATACAAACCGGCTTTCCTGAAAGTCTCTCAATTTCCTGAAACAACTTTATTGAACGTTGAAAACAAAATTGCTTGAACTCACTATTCCTATCAGTAATACTTGCCCAATTGGCTAACCATAATTCCTTTTCAGAATAATACGCGCCTACTTGCTTTTCAGACATATCTTCTGTAGATACTGTACGACCACCATAAGGGATACCAAGAAAAAAATCTCTTTCACACACCCAATCAATAATGGGTCGATTAGATCCATAGGTCTGCACAGCCATCACTCTGTTATGCGGAACATCAAGGTCAATCAATGTGCCAGAACGCTTAGGATGGATACCCACAATAACAGCTTCAACCTGTATAGAATATTTTTTCAATGCATTGATAACATAACGAAGCGTCTCGCCTGTCCAAATCCCATCATCAACTACTATGACATGATTCGATGTCATAGTCTGTGCGCATGAACGGACTTGGTCATCTATATTTCTTGCTCCAGGTCGACATGTATGTCCAATATCTTCTCCATGAACATTAACCAAACGATTTATCTCAAGATGCGAATGAGGACAATTTATCGCAAGTCCGTACACCGGATCAAGCGAAATGACACAACCAAGATCAATGTTTGCCTTTTGATCACTGTGCATTCCGTAAATAAGTTGTTGAAGCTCTGACGCAACATAGTGACAAGAAAGTGAATCAATAAGAATAGTTCTCTTTGTGTCATCACTTTCTGGATTCATAATTTTTTCAAGAGCTCTTCTGAGGAGCATATGATTATGCGCAAACCAATAACTTGAAGGGATAGTAAACCCAGTATGCTCAGCCCAACAACTCATAATGGGAAAAAGATCCTCGGTTATCACGTAATGGTGGTGGTCTGGCTTGTGAATTTCTTGATGTCCCATGACGGAACCTCCTATGATAGACGTGTGGATACTGCCATTTTTGTGAAACTGCTAATGTTCCAATGCAGAACCTCCTTTGCAAAATTGTTAAATGAACGAAAAATAACTACTGAAATAGTAGCATCACATTTTCCTCTGTCAATTGACAAAAAAGCACCCTTAGGGTGCTTTATGTCTATTTTTTTTCAATACTCTTCTGCCCACCCATCCATTGCTGTAATACATCAGGAACCGTAATACTGCCATCTGCTTGTTGGTAGTTTTCCATAATCGCAATCATGGTTCTACCCAACGCACATACCGTGTTATTGAGTGTATGCACGTATTGTGACTTCCCTGCTCCATCCCGGTACTTAATGTTCAATCTGCGAGATTGATACTCGGTATCATTACTACATGAAGCCAACTCACGATATTGATTTTGCCCTGGGAACCACCCTTCTAAATCATATTTCTTTGCGTTTGGAGAACCAATATCACCAGAACACATGTTTAATATTTGATATGGGATATTAAGAGATTGCCAGAATGATTCAGAAATAGCTCGCATTTCTTCGTGCATGTCCCAGGTATCTTTTTCAGTTGCAAATACAAACATTTCTACTTTATCAAACTGATGTCCACGAATAATACCAGAAGTATCTTTACCATAGGTACCCGCTTCTCTACGGAAACAACTTGAGTATCCAAAATATTTTAATGGTCCTTTTGAAAGATCAACGGTTTCATCCGCATGGTATGAAGCCAAAGGCACCTCTGCGGTACCAATAAGATACAATTGATCATCATCTGCATTTACTTGGTAGATTTCATTTTTCTCTGCGGGGAAAAAACCGGTACCAAACATTGCTCGTTCACGCACCAACATAGGTGGAAGCATTGGGACAAAACCTTTTTGCATCATAAAATGCATAGCATATTGCACAATAGCAAATTGCAACAATACTAAATCACCTTTGAGATACCAAAAACGTGAACCAGATACTTTTGCACCACGCTCAACATCAATAAGATCAAGATCTAAACCTAATTGCGCGTGATCTTTTACTTCAAAGTCAAAGGTTGGTTTTTCGCCCCATGTTTGTACGACAACATTACCCGTTTCATCTACACCTTCTGGTACAGATTCGTGTGTCATGTTTGGTAATTGCAAAAGTAACCCATTGAGTTCTTCCTCAATTGGTTTATTTTTTTCTTCAAGTTCTTTAATTTCTTCACCAAGCGATTTTAATTGTGCAATCTGTTCTGGGGTTGGCTTGGTTTTGCTTCCTGCTTTGAGTTCTGCACGTTTCGCATCTACTTGTGTAATAATGTCGCGACGTTTTTCATCTAACGCAAGAATATGATCCACATCAACGTCTGCTTTGCGGATTTTGTTGTTTTGTTTTATTTTTTCGGGATTTTCTCTAACAAATTGGAGGTCTAACATAGAATTTTGGAATCTGGGAATCTGAGAGTTTAGGAGTTATGTCCTATGATAATCTCTCCAAGATTTTCCCAATTTATGTAATTGTTTTATTGCAATATCGTATTCATGAATAAGTAATTGTATAGATTCTGGATTAACATATGTTGGATAAAACTGTTTTACCATTTGTAAATGTGTTTCCATTTCTTCACATTCTCCTAATATATCCGTTATATATCTATTCCATTGTCTGATTTGAAATCGTTTTGGATATGCCTCAGCAAGTTGTGCAACAGCACTTTTTGAAGCTCTCCTCATTTGATCACCTAGATCATATCTTTCTTCTTTTGGTAACTGTGGAATAACTTTAGTAATAATAACTTTGCACAAACCAAATAATCTTTTATATACATTGAGCTCATTTGCTCTTTGAATATACTTTTTGTTTCCCCCCATAGAAACTCCTAACTTCTCGAATTCCCAGATTCTATAACTCTATCAACATTTACTATTTCCACAGTATCCTCATTCCTTCTCTTCATCTCAATCTTCCCATCAGTCTTACTACTTACCACTAATCTCACAGGCATACCAAGCAAATCCGCATCAGCTAATTTTTCACCAGGGCGAACACCAGCGCGATCATCCCATAACACAGTATGACCTGCATTGGTTAGTTCGGTGTAGAGTTCTTCAGATTGCTTGAGCACATCTTCATCATCACCAAGAGTGAGTAGATGATACTGATATGGTGCAATTTCTTCTGGCCACATAATACCACCTTCATCATGATGTACTTCTACAATGGCACCTAAAACACGACTAATACCAATACCATAACAACCAATAACCACTTCTTTTTCTGAACCATCTTCATCTGTAAAAGTCACACCAAAGTCTTTAGAAAACTTGGTACCTAAATCAAAAATGTTTCCCACTTCAATGGTTTTTATTTCTTCGATAGGTTTACCACAAGAAGGACACGCATCCCCTGCTTTAACCTGTGCGATTTCTTTATTTTGTGCAAAATTACATGCAGGACAATGATACACTAAATCTTCGCCACTTGGGGTTGCAACTTGAAATTCATGAGAATAATCGTCCGTAAATGAACCACCACTTGCTTCAACGACTAAGGCATCTAACCCACAGCGTTTAAACACGTTGAGATATGCTTGTTTTGATTGTTCGTAGTAGGTTTGTAAATCTTCTTTTGAGGCATGGAAACTATATAAATCTTTCATTAAAAATTCTCGTCCACGAAGCAACCCTGCTTTTGCACGTAATTCATCTCGAAACTTTACTTGTATCTGGTACCACGCACGAGGGAGATCGCGATATGAAGCAATAAATCGCTTTGCAAGTGGCACAATGACTTCTTCATGTGTTGGGCCAAGAGCATATTCTGAATTGGTTTGAGAATCCAATTTAAACAATACATCCATTTTGTTCCATCGACCGGTTTGTTCCCAGTTCTTTTTTGGATGTAATGCAGGTAATAAAATTTCTTGTCCATGGATAGCATTCATTTCTTCTCGTACAATATCGCTCACACGATCAAGTACCTTCCATCCCAATGGTAAATACGAATACACACCAGCCATAAGCTGATCAACGTATCCTGCACGGGTTAACAAATCATGGTTAATGCTGGTTGCATCAGCCTGCTTTGTTTTGCTTGTTTTGCTAAATAAGAGTGATTGTTTCATATCCTACATACTATCGTGGTTAGAAAACAAAAGCAACTCAGAAACTGAGTTGCCAGAAAGATACGCGTGTTGTCAACCCTAGGTGACCACGGATTCCGCCAACTCAACCAATCTGTTGGAGTATCCCCATTCGTTATCATACCATGCAAGTACTTTTACCAAATTACCACCAACCACATTGGTAAACCCAAGATCGACAATAGCTGAATGAGCATTTCCAATAATATCTGTTGAGACCAACGGTTCTTCTGTTGTGGTAATAACATGCAGATACGGTGCTTTTGTACAAGCTTCTTTAAACGTTTTATTTACTTCTTCAATAGTGGTGTCTTTTTTAAGCACCATAGTGATATCCGAAAGTGAACCGGCAATGGTTGGCACACGAAGTGACATGCCATCAAACTTATCTTTCAAAGATGGAATAACTTTGGTTGTTGCAATAGCTGCACCAGTAGAAGTAGGAACAATATTTTGAGCAGCCGCACGAGCACGGCGGGGATCCTTATGTGGACCATCAACTAAGTTTTGTGTAGAGGTATATGAGTGTACGGTGGTCATCATTGCTTTTTCAACACCAAAGGTATCGTTCATAATAGCAATGACTGAAGCAATACTATTGGTAGTACATGAAGCATTTGAAACAACTTCTTCCTTTTTTCCTTTTTCACCATTTACTCCAATAACACACGTTTGGGTTTCCTCACTTTTTGCAGGGGCAGAGATAACTACTTTTTGTGCACCTGCTTTTACATGCTTTTTTGCATCTTCGTGCTTGGTAAAAAATCCTGTTGATTCAATAACCACATCTACTCCTAAATCTTTCCACGGTAATTTTTCTGGATCTTTTTCTGAAAGTATCGGAATAACTTTGTCACCAACTTTGAGGCTTCCTGTACAACTTGCATGCTTGAGTGGCTTTTCTTCTGAGGTACGTACCTTTTCGTGATACTCACCATATACGGTATCTCGTTGTAATAAGTACCCAAGAGTTTTTGGATCGGTAAGATCGTTAATGGCAACGACCTCAACAGTGCCTCGTGCCAATGCAATTTTAAAAGCGGCTCGACCAATCCGGCCAAAACCATTGATAGCTAATTTCTTTTTTGTCATATGTTTTTCTTTCATATGTGTAGTATAGCAAACATTGAGAGAACAAAAAAGGATGAGCGCACTCATCCTTTTTAGATTAATCCGTAACAATGGTTCCTATTTCCTCACCTGCGAGTACTTTTTTAAGCACACCAGGTTTATATTTAAATACGACAATCGGCAATGCGTTATCCTGACACAAGCTAAACGCCGTAGAATCCATTACTTTCAAACGTTTGGTAAGTGCGGTTCGATAACTAATCTTTTTTAATTTCTTTGCGTTTGCTTTTTTGTCTCGTGGATCTGCGGTGTATACACCATCTACATTGGTGGTTGCTTTGAGTAATACTTCTGCATTCACTTCAAGTGCGCGAAGAGCTGCTGCGGTATCAGTTGTGAAATATGGGTTACCGGTTCCTGCTGCAAACAATACAATTTTACCTCGTTCGAGATGTGCATTTGCATTTCTTCGGATGTAATCTTCTGCAACTTCTTTCATAGAAAGTGCGGTCAGTACCCGACACTCTGCACCTGCTTTTTCTATTTCTGCTTGTAGTGCGAGTGCATTTATCAGTGTTGCGGTCATTCCCATGTAATCGGCGGTTGCTTGATCAATAGAATCTTTCGGGATATTGCGTCCTCTAAAGATGTTTCCACCACCAACCACAATAGCAAGCTCAAGGCCATCTTTTGAAAGGGATACTAAATCTTGTGCGACGGCTCGTATCATTTTAAAATCAAGGCCAAATTTTTCCTTACCGAGTAAGGTTTCACCTGAAAGTTTTAATAGAATGCGTTTGTATTTCATAAGATACAAAAACGCGAACCCGTAAGGATTCGCGCTTTGAGATTAAATATGTAATCGTGCGAAGTTAGCAACTTCAATTTTTTCACCGGTCTTAGCGGTTGCTTCTTCAACAAGTTGACCAATGGTTTTGCTGTCATCTTTAATAAACTTTTGATTAAGCAAACATACATCTTCGTACCACTTCCCTACCTTACCTTCAATAATTTTATCTGCCATTTCAGCTGGCTTACCTTCTTTTTCTACTTCTTCTTTGTAGATTGAACGTTCTTTTTCTAACACATCTGCTGGTACGGTTTCTGGTGAAAGATACAATGGGTTCGCACCTACTACGTGCATTGCAATATCATATGCCAATTGAGTAAACTCTTCGTTGCGTGCAACGAAATCTGTTTCACATTGTAATTGCACCATGGCACCTAATTTACCATTTGCATGTACATATGAACCAATAACGCCTTCGCCGGTTTGGCGATCTGCACGCTTTGCTGCAATTTTTTGACCCTTCTTACGAAGAATTTCAATTGCTTTTTCTTCATCGTTTCCTGCTTCTTCTAAAGCCTCTTTAATATCAACAATACCTGCACCTGTTTGTCTACGTAATTTAATAAGTAATTCTTTATCACTCATATATAAAATTATAATTGTTTATTAATATATTTCGTCATGCTTAACTTGTTTCAGCATCTTGTATTTTTGTGTCTTAGAAATACCAGACCCTGAAACAAGTTCAGGGTGACGGACGGAGATCCGTCATGATATCAGAAACACTTATGCAGCTGGGTGTACTGGTTTTTCTTTTCCTGTTTGTACTGCATCAGCAATAACATTGGTAATCATGGTTACTGATTTCAATGCATCATCGTTTGCAGGGATCACATGATCAATTTTAGTTGGGTTGATGTTGCTGTCTGCAATAGCAATAACTGGAATATTGAGTTTACGAGCTTCGTTCAATGCGGTTTTGTCGTACTTTGCATCAATAATAAATACGGCTCCCGGTTTTCCATTCAATGGACGAATACCACCAACGGTTTCTTCTAAGTTTGCGTATTCTTCTGCAAATAAGAGCTGTTCACGTTTGGTGTATTTTTCAATACGTCCAGATGCTTTATCATCTTCAATCTTTTTCATGCGATTGATCATGTTTGAAACTGCTGGCCAGTTGGTTAACATTCCACCAACCCAGCGGTTTACAACGTATGGAGAATCAGCACGAATTGCTGCTTCTTTTACCACTGCACGTGCGAGTGGTTTTACCCCAATGAATAATACAGACTTTCCACTTGCTGCAACTTCTTGCGCAAATTGTGCTGCTTTTTCTAATTGGGTGCGGGTTTTTGCAACATCAATAAGATGCACGCCTCCGCGCTTTCCATATAAAAACGGCTCCATTTTTGGATGCCATCGACTTGTGGTGTGTCCAAAGTGGACACCTGCTTCCAACAACTCATCAGCTGTTGGCATGTTTACATTTGCCATAGATTGACTCCTTTTAGCTTCTATCGTAGTTCAGCAAGCTCAGTACCCATATATTGGGAGGAATCTGACCTTTCACTACGATATGATTAATAAATTATGTAAAACGTACTCTACCACAGATCTCATAATAATGCAATAGTCCCATAAAAATATTGCCAATATTCTTATACCCCTTGCAATTTTTTGGAATATATAGTACACTTTTCTGGTACTATTTTTACAGTATTCCTATGAAAAAAGACATTCACCCAACTTATACTGCTGATACTAAAGTCACCTGTGCATGTGGCAACAGTTTTGCTGTGGGTTCTACTCTTTCAGAAATTCAAACTGAAATTTGTTCAAATTGTCACCCATTCTTTACGGGTAAACAAAACCTGGTAGATACCGCTGGTCGTGTTGATCGATTTAAAGCAAAACTCGAAGCAAGCGCAAAAATTAAAGAATCAAAATCTCAAAAGAAGTCTGACGAAGCTACCGACAAGCCAGAAATGGATAACAAGGAAAAGCTTGAAAAAATTAAAGCTGAATTAGACAACAAATAACTTTCTCATAACGTTTACAAAACCACCTCTGTTTAGAGGTGGTTTTTGATTGTAAGAATGGTACAATACGTATATGCTCGATCAAATAAAACAACTCAAAACAAAGCTGGATGATCTGCAAGAACAACTCCAAGCACCAGAAACTGTGCAAGACAGTGAAAAGTTACAAAAACTTTCACAAGAATATGCAGACCTGAAAGAAAAATACGAACTCGGCCATAAGTACGAGTCTCTTTCGCGTTCCATACAAGAAGCACAAGATACCATTACCGAAAATGCAGATCCAGAACTCACCGAACTTGCCCAAGAAGAATTACCTAAATTACAAAATGCGTTAGAAAATCTTGAGAAAGAACTGACCGTAGCACTGCTTCCACAAGATCCAAAAGACAATAACAATATTATTGTTGAAATTCGTGGTGCAGCAGGTGGTGATGAATCTGCCTTATTTGCAGCAAACTTATTCCGTATGTATACGAGATTTGCAGAACGCAAAGGGTGGCAAACCAGTATTCTTTCGAGCAACCAAATTGGTATTGGTGGTTTTAAAGAATTAGTATTTGAAATTAAAGGGCATGGTGCCTACTCCGCTTTAAAATATGAATCTGGCGTGCACCGTGTACAACGCGTGCCAGAAACAGAAAAATCAGGGCGCGTGCATACCTCAACCGCAACAGTAGCAGTACTGCCAGAAGTGGAAGAAGTTGATTTTGATATTGATCCAAAAGATTTAAAAATTGAAACCTCAACCGCAACAGGAAATGGTGGGCAGTCCGTAAATACCACCTATTCTGCTATCCGCATGACCCATATTCCAACAGGAATAACCGTGTCCATGCAGGATGAAAAATCCCAACAACAAAACCGCATCAAAGCGATGACCGTGATGCGTACCCGTGTACATGATCATTACGAAAGTATTCGTATGCAAGAAGAATCAGATGCACGCCGTAGCCAAATTGGTTCTGGTGACCGTAGCGAAAAAATCCGTACCTACAACTTTCCGCAAGATCGCATTACCGACCATCGTATTAAACAAAACTGGCATGGTATTGATAGCGTGCTCGATGGCGAGCTGGATGATATTATTGGAGCCTTACGGGATGAGGATATAAAAAAGAAACTTGCAGAACAGCAAAAATAAAAAAGCTCGATACGAACGTATCGAGCTTATTGGTTTAAGATGAATGTTGTTTGATAAAAGCAGATACTTTTTCACGAAAAGTGTCTTTATCGGCAACTCCCATCCAATAGATGGTCCATCCATCAGGACAAGAAAGATCTGACTCTGCAATACCAAAATCTCTAAAGGCATTAATAACCAACTGTTTGTCAGCACCATCTTGAACCGCTACATGGCATGCTGAAGGACCCATTGAAATCATTTCCGTTGCATTTGATTCAACAAGCAATATAGTGTGTGTGTTTGATTGATGTTCTTCAATAAGTTGACGAAGTTGAACACCAATGGGGGTTGGGAAAGAACCAGCAATTTCACCATAATTTCCATCATATGCGTAGTGTTTTACATGCATGTTGTACCCTTTATACAAACAATTGAAATAAAACGAACGATTAGTGAAACATAGTAAAATAGCATATTTTTATAAAAATGTCAAACAGTATTCAAGATAACGTACAAAAAGCAATACAGTCACTTGCTCATATAAACACAGCTCAATTAGATACAGAGCTGCTTTTAGCGCATGTTTTGCAAATTGAAAAAATATACCTCCATACACATCCAGAGCATACACTGACCTCAGAGCAAGAGGAAGCATTTATGCACTTGGTAACCGAGCGAGCAAAGCACATACCCATAGCCTACCTCACCAACACCAAATCATTTTACGGTAAAGATTTTTACATAACACCAGATGTGCATATCCCCCGCCCCGCAACCGAGGATATTGTAGATCATATTACACAAACAATACCCAAAGACTTTGCAGGAACCATTGCAGATATTGGCACAGGATCGGGCATTATAGCCATAACCCTTGCGCACCTCTTTCCACAAGCAGAGGTTATTGCCGTTGATGTTTCCGAAAAAGCAGTAGCAGTAGCACAACACAACGCAAAAACGCATGGTGTTGAAGATCGTATTACCTTCCTCAAAGGATCACTCACTGAACCATTAAAAAAACCAGTAGATATCCTTGTAGCAAATCTCCCGTATGGGTGGAAAAACACGGCATCAGACATACCAGAACCATGGACACAGGATGCAGAAACACTCCACCAGCCAGCACTGGTGTATGATGGCGGTACCAACGGATTAGCACTCATCTATACCCTACTCGAGCAACTGCCACAGACACTCCCCCCAACAGGCAAAGCATGGTTAGAGTATGACCCACGTCAAACAGCATTACTTATAGACTATTGCAACAATCACCACATTTCACATAGCATCCTCAAAGATACCGCAGGGTTTGACCGCACACTCTACATTGACAAAATACACCAATAGCTCATAGTAGAAGGAGCCATTGGTTCTTTCAAAAAGAGGTGTCCTATGCAGACACAACTTGATCATACATCAACAATATATGAAGTAGTATTTGAAATGGTTATGTTCTTAGAAACATATGATTGGACGACCCCAGTTACTATTTCAATAAATGTTCCCAATACACAGGATGATGATGACAAAAAACCTGCAATAGAACCAAAATCAAAACAATTCACACAGATACAGGGCATTCATTTATACAAAAACAGACTCACGATACAAGGAAGCCCACAACCCTTTCGTTTCGAGGATATCGAAACCATTACCTATACCCATTAGTACTCGAGGGGAGACGCGTACTATGTACATTCATCACTACCAATGGCCAAACGTTCCACCCACATGGAACGTTCTTTTTCTCATACATATCTTGAAATATATTTTAACTTTAACTTGACTTTTCTAAAAAATATGACATAGTGGTGCGGTGTTGTGTTGGTTATTAAGGAGACTTTCACATGTCAGATAAATCTTTAGAAAAATTAAGAGATAGATTTAAAGCATTCAAGTCTGCAACAAATCAAATACAATGGGATAGGCACAATCTATCCGTTACCGTTCATTTCAACAATACACAAGAAACAATACTTTTTATTGGTATGCATGTACCCAAAAGATACATGCATAAAATAACCTTGCAAGGGGTCAATAGTGATAATCAACCTATCAACAAAACGTTCGAGCAAGTCTCTGATATCACTTGGGAAGTACAATAGAAAGGGCATAAGGTTGTTATTGCGTAACACCAACACACACTACTAAAACCCCGTACTCAACAGAGACGGGGTTTTCACTTGCATTTTTTATTCAAATAATACACTTCTATCACCCGGAACAATTTCTACCCATGTAGTACCAGGAAGCAATGCAACAGGATCACCATCTTCATCCAACCATTCTGTTTGGGTATTAGTATCACTCTTGTGCCACGTACCCTGTATACGATGCCCTTTTTGTATTACTACCATTTCCCCTTCTCCAAGCATATCTAAACTAATACGCCCATATCCACTTGGATAATACCCTTCTGATGGAACGCGTTGGATAATAATATTGTGCGCAATCAACGGCTCGCCGGTGTTTTGATCCACATGTTCGTACCCACTTTCCGAACGAACGTAGGCTTCTTTTTCATCATCATAGGTATATGAAGCATCAAATAATACACCTTCTGAATAATCTACATACACATTGCGCACGGCTTCATCTGGCATATCAAGATCATCTGCATCCTTTGCTTCCATCCATTCCCATATTAATTTTTCTTCTGGCAAGGTGTATAATTCAAAATCTTCAATACCTTGTGCCATGAGCTCTCCAGAACTAAAGAGGTTATGTGGACGAGCTATTGCGTTATCTCGCCAAAAATAGCGTACCCCTAATCCAGAAATTTCGTTTAAATCAACAACATCTGTTTTAGGAATTAATGCTAAACCTTCTGGGCTTCCACCAGCATGCCAATAATAGCCAGACCACCCAGCTGCGGTTTCAACAAAATATGGGCGAACAGAACGAATCGGCCCTACACGCTCTACGCTTGGTGCCCCAGCAAATACTGCCATTAATCGGGTTGCTCCGCCTTCTACGAGTGCCTCATACACTACCAATGCTTCAGATAACCCCGCGTGGTGTTCCCGTGCTTCTGGAGAATTATCAAACATCATGACAATAGGATATTGCTTCCAATCCGCAAACAATACAGGACCTTCGGTATCCCCTTGTACCTCCCCAGACATACCTGGAATATTCACGCTTCCGCCTTTTTTGCCCACATTACCAAATAACGAAAAACTGGCATACCATACCAGCCCAATAACCACAACAAAAACACCAAGGCCTGCAAATGGTTTACGTTTAGAGCCTTGGCGTTTGTGAGACATACATCAAATTTTTTTATTTTTTTATGAGTATATCAGTATACCATACTTACTACTCATAGGGTAGCGAAACAGAGAGAAAGATTAGTCCTCTTTCTTTTCTTCAGAACCTTCTGCAGTTTCTTCATCATCAGCTTTCTTTTCTTCTGCATCTTCAATCTTATCGATTCCATCTTCTACTGCACTATCAAGTGCTTCCATTTCAGCTTCTGAACGAGGTTCAGCAACACTTGCTACAATTTGTTCTGGATCCATGTGCGTAACCACACCTTCTGGTAATGCAATATCTTTTACGCGAATAACATCTTCAAATGTCTTCAATGCTGCAATATCAATGGTTACGTTGTTGATCAAATCTTTTGGTAAACATTCAATAGAAAGTTCATCAGTTTGGTGTAATAACACACCACCAAGATCTTTTACCGCAGGAGCAACACCAGTGGTTTCAATAGAAATGTCAACATGCAATTTACGATCCATACGTACTTGATATAAATCAATGTGACGAATCATACCAGATACTGGATGACGTTGTACTTCTTGGATAACTACTTTTACTGGTTCATTTTCCCCATCGATTTGAACATCAATCATTCCTGCATCACTCAATTTAATGAGTTGTAATGCTTTATTTTCTGCAATAGAAAATTGGCGAGTATCAATGTGATCGCCATAAATAACGCCCGGTACTTCCTTTGCCTTACGAGTAAGCTTAGCATCGGTAGAACCGTTTTTTTCACGTTTTTTTAATGCAATAACCGCTGTCATATGTATATAAAATCAGCTAAAAATCAATACTAAAATACCAAAAGATCCTACCATATATCTTTGGATAATGCAAGTTTTCCTTAAGAAAGGAGAAAATCTTGTAGTTTGTTGCCCTGTATCAATTCGTAGGCGGTGAGGACGTCATCTTCACTAATGGGGTTACTCTGCTTAAATCGCTGGACGTCTCGAGCAGTTAAATCTGTAATTAAGCCTACAGAACTTACCCCAATACCTCCAGTAATAATAACTGCCACAATAGAACTTTTGCATTTTCCACAAGCAATATGAATTAAATGCGCACCTTCTTTTTCTTCTAAAATCTTTGCTTCATTCGGATTATAGTGCGTATTACACAGTGGACAATACGAAATCACCTTCAAATTATCTAATGAAGATGATGCATGTTGAAACGGTGATTGATTGTCTGTTTTCTCTGACATAGGTATGTCTACTATACCCTACTCCGACAAAAACTGTCAAAAATGTTAGGAGGCTTTTGAACTCTGTTGAATCAACCCCAAACTCAAATAACTCACAATAAGAGAACTTCCTCCATAACTCACAAAGGGCAATGTAATACCGGTTACCGGAAACAACCCCATGTTCATACCAATGTTAATAACCCCTTGGGTCATAAACAAAGTAAATATTCCAATGGTCACAAAATTTAAAAACAAATTTGCTCCTTGGGACATACGTTTATATAATCGCCATAATACAAACAAGTACAATATCAATAATACAACAGAACCCACAAATCCTAACTCTTCAGCAAGTGAGGCAAAAATAAAATCCGTTTCTTGTTCTGGTAAAAAGTTAAGCTGACTTTGGGTCCCCGCACCAATGCCTCTTCCCCACAAACCACCAGAACCAATGGCAACCATTGCTTGGGTAACATTATATCCAGCACCTAATGGGTCGGCTTGTGGGTTCATAAAAGTTAACACACGATCTTTTTGATATGGTTGTAATACCCCAAACCACCCAATAGCAAAGGTTACTAAGAGAGCACAGGTGATACCGAGCAATACTTTTTTTTGTAATCCCGTATACAAAATCATCACCCCACCAGATACGGCTAGAATAAACATGCTTCCAAAATCTGGTTGTAATAATGTAAATAATGCAGGGATCCCAACAATAGTTAATGCAAGAAGCACATGCTTAAATCGCCCCAAATCAAAATGGAGCTTTTCGAGTGTGGTTGCTAAAAATATAATGGTAATGAGTTTTGCAAACTCAGCAACCTGCAAGGCAACCGGACCCAATCGAATCCAACCACGCGTACCTCGAGTTGGTTCTGCAAAAAGCAAGAGTCCTAACAGGAGTATGACGATGATGATATACAATACAACAGATGCATTACGCCAAAAATGTACGTCAAATATTTGTATAGCAAAAAAGCCAAGTAATGCTAAACCAAAAAACACCAATTGTTTAATAAATCGATTATCATCTGGCCAGGTTAAACTATATACCAACAATAATCCAAGCCCAAATAAAAGCACACTTGCCCCCAACATCCACCAATCAATGTCTTCGAAAATATCCTGTAGATTAAATCGCATAGTTATAACTGTATACCATCTCCTGTAGGTTTGCGATAGGTCTCAGGGTCTAGAAAATCAACCAACGGATAGATCATAACTTCGGCACTTGCTGGCAATACACGTAGCCATCGTTGCTGAAAATTAAGTGTTTCTCGAGCATCAATGCGGTCTGTGGTATGTTGTGCAATGGCAATAGGCACTCCCCCAATTCGCGTGAGTACTACAACAAAAGTTGGATCTAATAACGTATATACTCCATCATTTTTTACCTGATATTCAAGTAAAGTTGAATCTGTAGAAGGAGTAATAGTGCTTTCAACAAGTTGTACCTGCTCTCGTGCGCGTTGTGCTGTATCTAAAAATTCTGCATTACGCATGCGCTTCCACTGGATGTTGATCACATCAAGCACGGCATCATTTGGCAGGCTTACTACGGTTGCCCCAAATACGGGTAATATGGATTGCTCACGAGGTAATATGCTTACTTGTTTTTCGATAGAAGTACCCCCTCCCCACACATATCGGTATGTTACCAGTGCTGCCCATTCTCTATTGGTATTATCTACCATAGAAAAAAAGTCAGCCGAACGAATTTGGCTTCCCAGTGCTTGTGATTGAGAACTACTTGGCACGACTTCTGTTGGGCCAAAAAATAAATCCTGCGGTTTGATACTCGCATGAATTTCTTCTGTTGGAATACGCTGTACACTTAATTGTGTAAGCAATGCTTGTTCATTTCGTATTCCTTGGAATAATCGCACTCCTTCTACTAACACAATAATCCATAGAATACTAATAACAGCAATTAATACTCCTATTCCAATACGATAGAGTTGGTATCTATTTCTAAAGAGCCAAAAGCCCATTTTTAAATTTCTATTGAGTGTTGGGTCTTGATAGGATTGATAAACCATAATAGTAGTAAGTTGTAAGTAGTAAGTTATAAGTACGTTACTAAAAAACAGTACCCCTTATAACTTACTACTTATACCTTACTTCTTAACTCTACCACATTTCACAAAATCAATCACTATGTGGTATACTATGGTCATGAACATTGCTATCGAAACAACACAAGACATTTTGTATCTTGCATTAGCTATTGCGGTTATTGCTATTGCTTTCTTTTTGTGTTGGTCATTATATTATTTGGTCATGACTTTGCGTGATACGCGCAAAATGACTCTTGATATCCGCACACGGCTTGAAGGTTTTTGGGAAGTAGTTGAATTATTGCGTGAAAAATTACAAATTGGTGGTGCGGTTATGAAACTTGCTGCAACAGGTATTAAGGAACTTGCAGAGCATGCTCGCATATTTGCTTCTGAAAAAACAGAAACACCAAAAAGAAAAACACGGAAGAAAAAGAAGGAGGAAGAATAAAGAACCTGTCATTCCGAGCCTTGTACTTAAGACGATGGAATCCCGTTTAGACACATAGGTGCTTTCACGGGATTGCCTCAGTCGTGAGTACACTCCTTCGCAATGACACTGTATATCACATGCTTACCTCGGTTGATACATCGTTAATTCTTGCTTACATACTCATCGTTCTCGTTATTGGTTATTTCAGCTCCCGCAAACAATCGGGTGCTGATTTTATGATTGCAAATCGTGAATTGAGTTTGTTCTCCTTTGTGAGCAGTGTGGTTGCTTCGGGCATTGGTGGTACTATTTTGGTGGTGTACACGGCTTTTATATATGAATTTGGCGCTGGTGCGTTATTTGGATTTTTAGGTATGATGTGCGGTTATTTGCTGTTTTGGTATATGTCTAAATCATTACGAGAACAAGCCCATGTACATGATTTCCATACGATGGCTGATCACTTTATACATCGTATTGGTAGACGTGCAGGGTTATTAGTTGGTGGGGTAATAACCACCTTAATGACTATTTCACTGCTTAAACAATTTATTGCTGGTGCGGGTATTCTTTCGGCTATTAGTGGATGGAGTTATGATGTTGCGTTGTTTACCAGTACGGGTGTGGTGTTGTTGTATTTACTCATGGGGGGCTTTAAAAGTGTGGTAAAAACAGATGTATTTCAATATGGCGTCCTTATTATATTGGTGGTGGTTATTGCGCTCAGTTTTATTACACAATCGCATATTACGTTTGCGGAAGTGATTCGCTCTGACATGAGTGCGACACTCGCTCTTTCATTTTTTATGTATGGTTTTTTAGTGGTATGGCATTTAAATGAATTATGGCAACGTATCTATGCTGCAAAAAATGATCAGGTGATCCGCAAAGGTATGGTTATTGCTGGAGTGTGTATGTTGGTGATTGGTATTGGTATTGCATTAATTGCTTTGTCTGTTCGTGTATCGTTGCCTGGTATTGATCCCGAAAAAGCTATTGTGTATGGCATGCTGGAGGTGTTACCTCCGGAGTTGCTTGGGTTGGGTATTGTGTTATTATTTGCTGCTATTATGTCTACGGCTGATAGTATTGTATTTATTCTTGCAACAAATATTGCAAAAGATGGGGTATCTACATTGTGGAATAAAAAACTTTCTTCTGAGAATCTGATGCGTATTACTCGTACGAGTATTATAGTTATTATGTGTGTGGGAACATTGCTTGGCTATTTCTTTAGAGATATTGTTGATGTGGCTATTTTTTCTGCGGGTATTGGGATGTCTATTGTGCCGACCATTATTGCAAGCTTTACCAAATACGTGCACAGCACGGTTTCGATTACTAGTATTGTTGTGGGGTTAACGTATGTGTGTGTGTTAGGCATACTCGGCATGACTACTCCAGAATATATGATGAGCACTATTTTGGTTTCTGGACTGGTGTTTATTGTTGGTATGAGTATTGTTGGATGGAAACAGAAAAGAAACGTGCCGGTGTTTTAAATAAAAAAACTCTCTTTGAATTAAAGAGAGTACTTATAATCGATATAAAGGGTCGTATGGGTTATTTTCATAACCAGTACGACCATTATATACAGCAAAACCACTTTGAGGATGTGCAACATCTACGAACACCATTAACTTAAATGGAGTTGTTCGTAATTTTTTAACAGCTTCAACAAGTTTGAGCTTTAAAATATCAGAAAGAGTGGTACCAAAAGGAGCAAGCGAGGCACAAATATGTACCTTAACATAAACCAACCCACTACCATGTTGCTCATTACCTACTTTATGTGGAGAAAAAATAACTGTGTTTTCGTAATCATCCGAAAGAATGTCATCAAGATCAGAAGAAACAACATCTGCAACTCTGTTATGCTTGTACATATGAGAAACCTGTTGTATTGCCTCAATACAGGCGCTTTTAAGCAGAGAAAGATAGTGAAATTCTTTCTCTAACAAATGATGCATTTCTATAAGTACCATGACAAAAATCCTCATACATAGGGTGGAATGTATAGATTTCAACGAACGAATGAACACTAGGTTATATCATGCACTAAAAAAGGTGTCAATTACAAGTGCACATCTACTGCCCCACCTCCGCCTTCGGTTACTTTTGCATCTCGAAAAACATACTCATGCTCATGCAATAGATTGCGTACATACTCCCCTAACACAGGCCCTTCTTTTGAGTGAATTCCTTTTCCTACAATAATACGCACCAAGGTGTGGTGAGCTTCTTCACTTTCTTGTAAAAATGAAAGTACTGCTTGGTCTGCTTCTTGTTTGGTATATTGGTGGAGATCAAGCGTTGCTTGTGGTATGCGGGCGTATTTGTTGGGCATAGGTATATAGTATAGCAAAAAAAAAGCTACTCTCGTGAGAGTAGCATATGGGGTGGTTATTAGATATTACCACCAAAAAAATTTTAAAAATCATCAAGACCGCTTATAATAATCACACCGCCATGTTTCATCGTATCTATTTCATTGATTTGCTCAGCAGTGTCACTCGTCTTAAAATCCCATTTGTTTTGCTGACATAAGGCATCCAATAAGGCACACAACTCAGGATTTCGAATCACACAGCATGAAAGCATATATGCGCTTTCAACATTAGTGACACGTCCAGATTCAATAAACATGCGACACGCCACTTGCTTTGCATCATCAGGATACATCCCAGATATAAACTCAACAAAACGAATGGTGTTTGTGCAGACAGCAACACCCTTTCGCAAAACGACTTTTTGTAATGCCTCAAGATCTTCCAATGGCCGTGAGGTTTTTGGAAAAGAATGAGCAAGAACCTTGAGTGGAACATACGGCAATGCAGTTTCATTTTCGATTTCTTCTTTCACGTGCAATAAAATAGTGCAGGCAATAATGCCATCATCCTTATGCCCTTTCCGTATGGCTTGCAACAAAGGCAAAGCATTATGAAGAGTCAATGCTTGTGCATCAATCAGTTCTTGTGCCAGTAATTGAATCACCCGATTCCAAACGCAACCGTATGGTGATTTTTCTGCTTGTTCTACAATATCGTGGACATCTTGTGTCATGGCACACAGTTCTTTGGCTGCTTCTTCAAACTTTTGCTCATGCACATCATCTGGTAAGCCAGACAACCGGCTCAGCACACCCAAAATGTCTTCAACATCTTTAGGTTCTTCTGCTGTTGAGATGTTGAGAAATGCTTCTACTTGTTCATAAAACACCACATGTGTTTTATAAAATTGCCGTCCAGGCAACACACATTCGGCATGTGCTTGCACCTCATCAAAAGAATGAAAGCTCACTGTTTCGTAGTAGTGTGCATATACCGTTGCAAGAACGGATGCACTACTGTGCACGAATGGATACAAAACATCAAGCAACTCTCGAGGTGGTAATGCAACAACACATGCAGCCTCTGCCAATGCATGCAATGTTTCAACATCTAAATGCCCTTCATTCAACATGTTTTCTACACATGCTTGCAGAGCTTCCTTTGAAAACGCCTGGTTAATCTGTTCAATCATGGTACAACCCTCCAACTACAGGTGGAAAGTAACAACACGGATTAAAAATTAAAAGGACAACACAAAATTAAATCAAACATACACTTTTTTGTCAATTAAAATAAACGTTCCACCTAGGTGGAACGTTTGTTTTTACTTATTTTAAGCTATATTTCACACTTTTTCCTGTTTCTCCAATTTGCTCTATTTTTTCTTCTGTTTCAAGTTCTTCTAAATAGCGATATGCCGTTGTGTTTCCTACATCAAACATCTCTTGAACCCTATCATTCGTAATACTTTCGTGTTCCTGCAAATACTCAAGAATGTGTTGCTTACGTTCTTTCTTTTGTTTGGTAAGATGATTTGCTATTTGTGGTGACTCATGTCCTCTCCCAAGTGAGTATCCTATGAGCACACCAATAATGAGTGGTAGTAAAAATCCCATATTATTCCCCTTTTATTTTTTTAGCTAAAGTAGCAAGCGCTTCATCATCCGCCCGGTCTGCATCGTTTGAAGAAATGTATCCAGGGTATTCTTCAAAATACGTATTAATTTTTGAAGCATGTTCTTGCCATGTTTCTTCTCCGCCTGTGCCATGCATTGGAAACAATTTTGCATGTACATGGTCTACCCCGTATCCTTCAAAAATCATAGCCGTACGTGCTACATCTTCAAATGCATTGTCTAATAACTTCCCTACTTTTTTTGCAGCAAGTGTTAAATCTGAAAGAACCGCATCTTCCAATTCAAATGCATAACTTGGGTAATGTTGTTTTGGTATCACAACCGAAAAGCCTTCGGTGTTTGGGAATATAGAAAGAAAAGCAATATGTTTTTCGTCTTCCCAAATGTTGTGGCTTGGTGCTTCGCCTGCGACTATCTTACAAAAAATACAATCTGACATATTAGTGTGTACGCATCCATGCGTTTTTTAATGATGGTAATGAAAGGGTTGATAACAAAAAACCAAGCACAGGTACTATTGCTTTTAGGTACCAGAGTGATTCATGAATAATATACATCCACGCACAGGCTACGATGTAGGTTATGAGCATGATATAGATACGCCGTGTCCATGAGGTTTCCCATGCTTTATCAAGCTCTACGCGCCTGTTGCGTTCTTGTATTTCCGAAATGTGTTGATTGACGTTGTGTTCCATACTTCAATAGTATGGTGTTTTATATAAAAAATCAATAAAAAAAAGTTCCTGTTTGTAACAAGAACTTATGCTGTTTCGCGAGCGGATGCTTGGGTATTTCCCATCAATGCATAGAGGCAAAAACGTCCTCCAGCTTGTGCCTGTAAATTTGGATGTTCGAATAAATCAACAATCACGCACTCACTCTCTTCAGGTAATGTACTGAGCAATGCCTCTGTTCTATTGTGTAACTCTGAAGGGACATTTCCTCCATAAGCAAAAATTGGCATGTAGTCATCTGATATGTATGTAGGGTTCATAATAATAAAATCATCAGACTCCCGATCTTCCGCAATTTGTTGCAAATCTTTAAAAGATATTGTTGGAAGATTCCCAATATCGTGTATGAAGATTTCGTATACGTCTGTGCCCATTTGCGTCATTGGATTTTCTAAAAGAATGCCTGTGGGCTTTCCATTGTCATCAATCTCTGGAATAACATTAACGTACCGCACATGCCCCCTTGCTAACATTTGGTCGCTTTTATGTGTATAGAGAACATACACGTTTTCATTCATGTGTGGTTGCAACTCACCTTCTAACGAATCAACCAATATTGACAGTTCTTCCTGCGTGAGGCTTTGGATATTGCCTTCGAAATGGAACACGATGAGATCCTGTTCCTCTCTTGGATTGGGGCTCAATAATCGTGCGTAGCGCACATTTCGTAAGCTTTGGATATCCACAGGAATATGAACCATAGTGCATGTTTCTGCTGAATGTGACATAGCTTCCCCCCGTACAATAAGGATAAAAAGATCAATTGAATTGACACGAATATATACATTTTTACGAAATGTGTCAACATTACATGAATATATGTTCGTGGTTATTCCGATCGCGGTACCATTTTGTGGGGTTTTGTTGTATGTAATGGCGTATGGCGTGTAATGCGCGGTTATCGCGAATGATGCGGTCGTGGTAATTGCGTTGCCAAACCATATAATGATTTCCACGTGTGCGTGACCATTTTGTTACACCCGTTTTAAACCCACGCACCATGCCGGCTAATGAACGTGGTATGGGTTGTTGAAACCGATGTACGTATTTGTTTATATGATGTGATGGTAGGGGCAGAAAATTTTCTGCCCCTACGTGGGTACCATTTTGGTGTTCATGATTTTTTTGTTGATGTGGATTGGTATGTATATGTATAATGCCATGCATGTGATTTGGCATTATGGTATATTCATCCAAATACACGTGCGGATAATGTTTTGGTATTGCGTTCCAACAATGTTTTACCACCATCCCCAATTTTGATAAATGCATTGTGCCATGTTGTATGTTTCCGAATATGTGTTGGCGTTGGTGTGTGCATATCGTTACAAAATAAAATCCGGATAACGAATAATCGTACCCGCGTTTGCGTGTGCTTTTTCGATTGTGTTTGTGCATGGGTCCCCTCCGGTGGTTCTGCTAAAGCCCTTTATAATTTAAAAAAATAAAAAACTTACCATAAATAAATAACAACGCAATTACTATTGGAAATATTATAAAAAATATGGGAACAATCTTTTCCTTGCCTTTGGTACTTCGAATAAATAATACATTTTTTGCAAATAAAAATATAACACCAATAAGCAATAAAATATTACTTAAAACATCTAATGATATTTTCCAATTCAATGTATCCGAATTTTCAAGATAAAACCAAGGAATTAGAAAAAAAATTATAATCGAGATAATATTTGTGTACAATATTTTTTTCATATTCTTTTATTTAATAAACAATGCTTTTTAATATATTCCAGTCTTGAGTAGTCACTGGAATACGGTTTAATTTTTTTATAAATTCAATAATACCTATTTGCTCTTTTTCTATTGATCTTTCTTTTGGAATGAAACCATACGCAATAGTCATAATAGAATGTTCATCACCAATATTTCCGTATATCTCATTATATATTTCCCGTGCGGATAATTCAGCTCGTTCACTTCTTGTTTCTGGCATTTCCCCGTTTGCAATATGTAGTAGATCTCTCCAATCCTTTTGTGATTTTGGCAATCTACCAAATGCTTGTTTATATGAATATAATACTCCTGCACGTTCTCCTTCTCCCAACTTTAGGGTGCTCTTTGTACCATATACTACAAAATTGATTCCATGTGTGTTGTCTGTAAAAAGTTCTTTATATTTTTCTTGTGCTTGCGTTTCTTTTTCAGAACTTCTCTCTACTCCTAAATAACTTAACAAAACATGTATATCTTCATTTTCTAATGCACCAAGTATTTCACTTTGTGTATAAATTTTTTGAGTATCTTCGCGAATGGTTGATTCTCCTAAAACATGTGGCTCAATAAATTCGATTTCTTTTTCTATAAATGTATTTTCATCTTGAAGTATTGTTTTGACTTGTGGTGCTGTTGCAATTGCACTGCCAGCTCCTATAATTGTTACCTCGGTAGTTTTTATTGTTTCCTTGTTTCCTGCTCTATCTGTTGATTTATATAAAACAGTGTTTGTTCCTAATGTGTTTAGTATAAACGCATTTGTGTAGTTTATCCATGTGCTACCATTATCTAAACTATATTCTGTTTTTAAAACACCTGCATTATCATCACTTGCTGATAATGTAATTGTTGTTGAAAATTGAAATGTATTGCTAGATGATTCATTTCCAGAGAAAGATATCGCTGTTTGTGGTTTGGTAATGTCAGCAGAGGCTGTGGCATCAAGTACGGAATTAATAGATACTTCCTCAAATAATCCACTACCGTTTGTATCGAGTGATAATATTGTATCGGCAGTACTTGTTGCCAATGTTATTGTTGCTTCTGACACATTACTTACAGGTAAATCACTATAGTAAGCTGTTTCTGTTATTTGATCATTTGAAACTTTTGAGACTCGAAGGCTAAAAGTACCTTCTCCTGTTCCATCTAGTTCTACTCTATAATTCTCTCCATTTGTTTCAGGTAAAAACACAAATTTATTCTCTCCTATTTCTTCGTAGGCAACACCACTAATGTTATAATCTATCGCTCCATTTTCACCTCTACCTACATGATTATTGTTTGCATCATATATGTGTAAGTTTACGGGACTATGCACTGAAACTAATTTACCAGAAATAAAACATTCAGAAGAATTTTGTGTTGCATATTCGGGCAAAATGATAGATGTTCCTGTAATAATAGATATTATCAGCTCTTTAATTCCACCATCACTTGGCATTGTTGCATGACTTATTCTTGGAAAAAGATTATTTAAATATCCTTGGTTTTTGAAGTAAAACTGTTTTGAGTTATCTACATTAAGAGCCATAGAACTTATGAGCGGAACAGTACCATCACCTTCAAACATAGCTAACATATAGTCATCTTCTCCTCTTTTTGTAATTGAGGTGATAGTTGGATTATTACAACCATTAATATTGTAGGCATCAATAGCACTAGTATCAAAATTATCCATTTGTGGTGAGTGAAAATCTTCTGCATTTTCTATTAATAGTTTGCTTAATCCGTTATTTATTAAATATTCTTTTGTATAATTATAATCAAAAATTTTAGGATTGGTGATGTCATATAAATAATAGTTTTGATCTAAGTAAGAACTAGTAGGCAACAACTGATACACAGACAACATATTTTGAACAATATATTGAATACGAGAAGAACTTAATCCTGGAAGAGCAATTAAACTGTCACCAAATAATAAAGCTTTAGCTGCCTTCGGAGAGCCTAAATGCGGAGTTCCAACAAATATCATTTTATTAACTTTTTCTGAACCATAATCAAGTATATAATTTTTACTTAAAAGCCCTCCCATACTATGAGCAATGATGTTTACTTTACTAATTCCTGTATTATTAATAACTAAATTTATCTTTTCGTTTAATTTATCTGAAGAGTCTCTAATATCAAGCCTCCAATCATATGGAAATACGAATAAATGAACGTTCTCTTGGTATCCTGAATTATAAAAAGCTTCTATTAACCCTTTAAATATATTTGTAGTCGGCTCATTTCTTATAATATCTCCAACAGTGATCGAATTATCTGCTGCTGATCCATCAAAACCCATAGCAAGAATATTTAAAAAGTCATCACCAACATCTTCGATAACATTTACTCCATCAAGCCAAATCTTCTCATCACCTTTCCATAACTCCGTCCCCATAATCCCCGGAACCAAAATCACAGGAATACGGCTCACCGTCCACTCCCCCAAATCAACATTCCCAATCACCACATCCCCTGTGCCACTCGGGTTACTTGAGTGAGTTGGACCACTATTATCCCCCCACCAATTATTTGAAAGATCCAGTACATCATCAGCATCACTAAAATGCACACCAGCAAACGGGTCACTTCCTGTAACCAACGTATTATCCACAAATGAATTGTTGTCTATAACAAGATTAGATACATCTGCATTAGTATCTATAGCTATGCCACGTCTATTTTGTGTAAACGCTGTATTGGTAATTGTTGCATTTGCTTGGCTTGAAATACCAATACCATCAATATTGTGTTGAATGGTTGAGCTTGCAATTGTTAGTTGTGTTGCATCTTGCGCGATGGCAATTGCATAGGTTGCACTGTATTCCCATGTGGTGCTTGCTATATTCCCTATTGCTCCGTTACCCAACGTAAGCATCGCCCCACCAGATCCACCACCATACCGCACGATAGTATTATCTAATGATACCTCTGCAGTGCTTCCGCTGAGTTGTATTCTTCCCCAATCCCCAGCATTAGGAGCGGTTGCCCCTCCATTTGTATCACCACCATATATATCATCTGCATACCCCGTAATAACAACTGGTAATGCTTGGGGTGAAGAAGTACCTATGGTAACTTTTGCATTCGTGTTTGCAGCAACAATGGAAACGCCATTTTTCATTTTCACCACAACTCCAGCCTCAATAACCAGCTCCCCACCAGTCGGCACCACAATATCACTCGACACCACATACGGGCTATTCTCAACAGACATCACTCCATTGGTGCCAGACGGATACCCAAAAATTTCAGTAGCACCATACACCAGTGTAGGTATGCACAACAAAAAACATGCCATGTACATGGCTCTTAAAATAATTTTCATCTGTGTAAAACAATACATACGCATATTCCCTCCCCCTCCATTCTACTCCACCCACATGAAGAAAAATTCAAAACCAACGTACACTAAAATTGACAAAAAACATAAAATATAGTACTTTGTATTGTTTCCTCAAATAACTAGTTGGTACCCACAAACCCTTTAGTATAAGGAATACACCATGTCCCTTAACAAATATGCAGAATTGGTAGAAATTGGTCGACGAAGCAACCCCACGCTGTTCAACGATAAAGCTGAAATGCAAAACAGAATGGAAGCATATCGTGAAGCATTAAATGGTGAAGAAGACAAACAAGTACGTGCAAATTTTATTGAAATGCACAACACCTTTGCATTCACGTTGGATCTCCCTCTCCTTCCAGAAGGAGAAGAAGAGCAGGAAAAAGTTATAGCCATTTTTTTGGACCCCTCGGTTGATTTTTCTTCCACTCAAACAAAATTGAAAATGTTTTTACCATTTGAACCAGAATACTTTTCTGACATTGGCAAACTGTTAGAAGCTATAGCATCAAAACGCATTTTCGGTGTTATAGGGATTCAAACAAAAGACACCATGACAAAAAATCTGCTATACGAATTCATGGAGCGAAATGCTCCAATTCCTGGATTTGAAAAATTGTGTGACTTTTCACCCATACAAGATTTTTATGAGCCGATACATCTTACAACCATTACAACAGCACTAATAGACATGCACGAAGCCAACAACAAAAAAGCAAAAAAGGCTTCGCCAGTTGAAACATTCGTGCTATTAGATGCAATGGATGATCTGAAAAAACTCATGGCAACACCTACGCGCACACTAAGAATTGCTGTCATTGACGATCAGCAACAACACGCAGAAGACATGTTACATATATTAGGTTCATGGCCAAATATTGATATCGAAGTATATGTTGGAGAAGGTATTGGTGAATCAGCAGAAGTATTGTTCAAAACCATGACAACGCGCCCTCCTTTTCCAGATATCATTTTACTGGATGAAGATTTAGGTGACTTTACAGGAACCCAAGTGGCAAAAAAAATCATGGAAGGTACATTTAATGGCTACATTATTTCTACCACTGGTGGGAAAAAGCCAGAGTACACACCGCACCATTTCCCAGACAAAGGGACAGTTGGGCGTGTACAAAAAACCGCAGAAGCGTTTATTCAGTTAATAAATGATCGCATAAAAGATATTGCATAATAAACCGCTCAGTTTCTATAAAGGAAACTGAGCATTTTTTTATATAAAAAAACCGCTTACTTACGTAAACGGTTGTATAATGATCAATCAAAGAGGGATAGAGATGATAACATTATCAGAAAAACCAGAAGTTCCGGTACTAAGAGCCCGTTGATTCAATCCAGTTATATACTGCTGCTTTATAGCCTCCCGAGCTTGTTCAAAAGTAAACGGACACCCAGAGGCAGCAATAACACCCTCCATAGTTGCACGATATATTGGAAAAGTAGGATCTTCCTCATGAGTGAATTTACACAAATTATATATCTCATCAATGGTAAGTCCACCATTGTCTGTTTTATGGTTGATATAAAACATTATCGTGTTGTTCGAACCATATACACTTCCAAACTCATAAGCAAAACATGCTGCTTCATACACATTTTTCACAATGTACTCAGAAGCCAGATTAATCAACAGTGCTTCAACTTCAGCAGACTCTTCACCAGTACCGCTTGGGTCTGTCACATGTTGAGCCAACAGCTTTAACGTATCGTAATCCAATGTTTCTTGGGGAATCAATCTCTTGAGCCATTGCATAATGTTGTACTTTGCTTGAATAGTTCCGTAAGGTTGATCTTTCCCAGGAATGAGAAAAATTTCTTTCAGAATTTCCAAACCAATTGCAACAGAAAATGGAAAATCATTATCTGGTCGTGCTACTTTATCAACATACGAAACCAAAATATAGTTTCGTATCCATATTCCAGGCAATCTTCTCACAAATGTAATAATCTCATCAGGAGTTTCATGCAAATGCAATGCACGCTCCATAATTCGATCTTTTTGCGATTCCAACGAAGGGACATGTTCTGAAAATCTGTCCAAAATATGCACAATGGCAACAAGCTCATCTGCATCAGTATTTGGCCCAACCTTTATACATTGCTTTGCGGCAGCAACACATGCGCAAAAGGCATCTTCCCCAAATAATTCATCCAGGTACACACGATGTAACAACAAAAAAACTTCTTGAGCGTTTTTTTCAATATCAGAACGAAGCCATTCAAAAACAATTTTGTTTTGTGCATCAGGAAAAGATAAACACTCAACAATATCAAAAACAACTTTCCCAGATAACTTAGCGTGTACAATCGCAACAGATAATGCCGAAACATTATTCAAGTAATCAGCATCAGATCTATTGGTGAGAGACCCTGCTAACTTACCAAAATCATCAGTATCTTTTACCTTCTCAAGCAATGATGAAAAATCTTCAGCCTTCATATCAACATCCTCCAAACAGCTTATTGAGGTATCAGCATATCGAAATATGCAACGGACACATACCTTATATATACCCTTTCATAACAATAGGTTGTAAAAAAACGGTGAACACCAAAATATACAAAATACACACCTTTTTGTCAAACAATAAAAAAACCGCTTACATTAAGTAAACGGTATTAATTGCGCATCCGAAGTGGTAAATACAATTCTCCATTCTCTAAAAATCGAGGCATATTAAATCGTTCAACGTCCGGAGCTAAAAAACCAAAAATACAAAAACCAAAATAATATTCAATATCGCGATATAAATCCAAATCAAACTCTTTGTGCTCTATTTCTTTAGGGTGCACAGATTCATTAATGGTAACAAAAGAGCATATATAAGACTCGCATTCAATTGCGGTAGGATAACTCACGCAGGTAGAAATATACGCAAAAGAAATATCATCTGTAATATGATGCGTTTTTCGAATACTTTTCATTGCTCCATAGATAATTGAATTTGCATGATCCTGTAACTCATCCAAATTAACTAGCAATGTAAAGAACAGTATATTTTCATACAAAACAAAAGCAACATCTACATCAAAAACACCCATTGTTACTGAATGACACTCAGGATCACGAACATCCAAGGTAACACTAGAATAATATAGAACATTATTTAACATTGGACCCTCCAAGGAATAATAATCAAGTACTATATATGTATGATGAAAAGAACATATCTATATACCCCAAAATACCACACACTGTCAAATAACACACCTTTTTGCCACAACAAAACCAGACAGGTATACTAGGTATAGATGATGTGATACAGTAATATTTCTAGACGCTGTATCTGCATCACGGGATTGCCACGGTCGCCCGCCTTCGCTACGCTACGGCGAGGCTTCCTCGCAATGACACAATATATAGCATCTCTTTAAACTATACCCTTTTAACTTTGAACTCATGTCTTTTGTCCACTTACACTCACATTCCCACTATTCCCTCCTCGATGGGCTCCCAAAAATAGATGACATGATAGCTCGTGCAAAGGAAATCGGCTCCCCTGCTTTGGCACTCACGGACCATGGTGTTATGTATGGTGCATTAGAATTTTACCAAAAAGCAAATGCAGCAGGCATTAAACCAATTATTGGGTTAGAAGGGTACCTTGCACCACATTCTCGGAAAGATAGAACCGCCGGTGAAAAACCATTTCATCAAATTTTGTATGCAAAAAATTTGCAAGGATACAAAAATCTCATGCGCCTCTCAAGCTTGGCGCACATCGAAGGCTTTTATTATAAGCCACGCATGGATAAAGAAATTTTAGAACAGTACCATGAAGGAATCATAGCCACCTCCAGTTGTTTGCAAGGTGAAATTCCTCAAATGATATTAGAAGGGAAAACACACCGTGTAGAAGAGTTACTTAAAGAATGGCAACAACTATTTGGCAAAGAAAATTTTTATTTAGAAGTACAGCCCCATCCAGAAATTCCAGAACAAATACAAGTAAACGAAGCCATTTTACAACTGGCAAAAGAGCACAATGTACCAACCATTGCAACCAATGATTCCCATTACGTACAAAAAGAAGATGCCGAAGCACAAGATATTTTAGTGTGTGTACAAACAGGAAAAACTATTCATGACGCAAACCGACTAAAAATGACTGAAATAGATCTCTCCATGAAAACGGAAAAAGAAATGAGAGAACAATTTCCTGATAACCCAGAAGTCATAGATGAAACCGTACGCTTAGCCGAACAATGTGACGTAGACATAGAACTCGGAAAATTCCATTTTCCATTATTTGAATTACCAGAAGGCAAAGACGCAGACACCTACTTACGAGAACTCACCTACAAAGGACTCGAAGAAACATACGAATCAGAACCCGAAGGCTACCGCGAACGCATAGAGTACGAATTAGACATTATTAAAACCAAAGGCTATGCCGCATACTTTTTAATTGTGGCAGATTTTGGTAACTGGTCCCGTGGACATGGCATTGTCACCACCGTTCGTGGAAGTGCAGCAGGCTCACTTGTCTCATACCTCATTGGAATTACCACCGTTGACCCAATGACCTATCATCTTCCGTTTGAACGTTTCTTAAATCCGTACCGTCCAAGTGCACCAGATATTGATATGGATTTTGCCGATAACCGACGTGGTGAAGTATTAGAATATGTGCGTGAAAAATACGGAGCAGATAAAGTGGCACAAATTTGTACCTTTGGAACCATGCAAGCACGTGGAGCGGTAAGAGATGTCGGCCGTGCGTTAGGCTACCCGTACGCATTTTGTGATCGTTTGGCAAAAATGATTCCACAGGGAAAGCAAGGAGCTGCTATGACTATAGAAAAAGCTCTCGCAGAATCAGCTGAACTTCGTGATGTGTATAAAAAAGAACCAGAAGCAAAAAAACTACTTGATGTGGCAAAAAAAATAGAAGGAAGCGCACGGCACCCTTCCGTACACGCTGCAGGGGTGGTGGTTGCACCAACCGAGTTAAATGACTTTACCCCACTGCAAAAAGAAACAGGTGGTGATAACATTATCACCCAATATGAAATGCACGCAGTTGAAGAGGCAGGTTTGGTAAAAATGGACTTTTTGGGTATTCGTAACCTTTCTATTTTGGGTAATGCCGTTGCCATGGTACGTAAAACAAAAGAAGTAGAAGTAGATATTGATAACCTTCCATTGGATGATCAAAAAACCTTTGATCTCCTTGCTCGTGGGCAAACTATGGGCATGTTCCAACTTGGTGGCGGTGGTATGACCCGCTACTTAGTGGAACTCAAGCCAACCAAAATTACGGACATCATGGCTATGCTTGCCTTGTATCGTCCAGGGCCGATGGAATCGATCCCACAATTTATTGAACGAAAACATAATCCCGAAAAAATTTCGTATCTTGATCCACGCTTGGAACCTATTTTAAAAGATTCCTACGGTATTATTACCTACCAAGATGACGTGCTATATATTTCAATTGAAATGGCAGGATACAACTGGGAAGAAGCGGACAAACTACGTAAAGCAATGGGTAAAAAAATTCCTGAAGAAATGGAAGCTCAAAAAGAAAAATTCCTCAAAGGATGTGTGTCCCACGGTAAACTTTCTGAAGACCTTGCACAACAACTCTGGAAATTGATTGAACCATTTGCGGCATATGGATTTAACAAGGCACATGCGTCTTCCTATGGTATTGTGTCCTACCAAACCGCATATATGAAGGCACACTACCCTGCTGAATTTATGGCGTCCCTTATGACTGCCGAAGCGGATGATATTGAAAAAGTTGCAGAAGCTATTGAAGAGTGTAAACAACTCAATATAGAAGTGCTTCCACCAGATGTGAACGAAAGTTTTGCTGACTTTACCGTGGTAGATGACAACACTATTCGCTTTGGGTTAAACGCTATTAAAAATATTGGTGGACATATTGTGTCCGTTATTATTGACGAACGTAAAAAGAACGGAAAATTTAAAGACATTGCAGAATTTTTAGAACGCATTGTAGATAAAGATTTAAACAAAAAATCCATGGAAAGCTTTATTAAATCAGGAAGCATGGATTGTTTTGATGAACGCCACACGTTGTATCACAATGTTGATGTACTGTTAAGCTACGCACGTGAAAAACACGAAGCAGCACTCCGTAACCAAACCAGTTTATTTGGTGAAACCGCACAAGCAGGAAGCGAGCTACAATTACAACCCGCACCAAGTAATGATGATGAAAAACTTGCATGGGAAAAAGAATTAGTTGGATTATATATTTCTGGACATCCCTTGGATAAATACCGCGATGCACTTGCCTCTGGCCCAACACAAATTAGCCACCTACAAGATATGACGGGTAAGGCAACTATCTTTTGTTTAATTCAAGAAGTAAAACAAATTACCACTAAAAAGGGTGATCTCATGGCTTTTGTACGGCTCGAAGATTTAACCGGCACTATTGAATTAATTGTGTTTCCAAAAACATATAAGGAACATAAAGATTTACTCGAAGTAAACCAATTGATTGAAGTAACTGGTTCTATAGAAGAACGCAATGGAGCAAAACAAGTACTTGCAGATGTTATCAAACCACTATCAACCGAAGCTATTGCGTATGCACAACAAATGAGTGGTATGAGAAACACCATGGCAGGGACTCCTTCCCCACCACAGTACGAACAAAATCCTGTATTGAGTATTTATTTAGATGAAGCAGCAACACAAGAAACATTTGCAAAATTAAAGAAAATATTGTATAATGCTCAAGGTAAAACACCTGTTACCATTCATTTGAATGGTTCACAAAAAATGAAACTTCCCATTCAGGTTGATACCTCGAATGGCTTAACCGAACAACTTATGGACATGCTCGGAAGAGCATCTGTTCGTTTGGAATAATATATATCGTTATGGATATTGTTAAAAAAACACAAAAGAAAGTTAAAAAATCTAAGAAAAAATTAGTAAAAACCATTGCACTCAAGTCCTATAAAAAACTTGCAGTGAATTTTTTAATTTTATCTATCAACTTAATTATCATTATCTTGTACTTTGTACTCTCTAAAGCAACGGTATCTATTGTTCCTGCAAAAGATACATTGTCACATAGTGTTACCTTGCCGATTAGTGCCAGTACAGAAGAAGTCGAAGGGCTTACCATTCCAGGAGAGATTGCAACAGTCCCGGTTGAAGCATCTCAAACATTTCCTATTGAAGGAACCACCGCAGTACCTGCACAAGCAACAGGTGAAGTAACCATAATCAATACCACTCCAAGTAGACGACAAATTTTTGTAGCAAATACCCGCTTTGTAAATGAAGCAGGTATTGAAATTAAAATTTCTGAAGCAACCACACTTGCTCCGGGTGAAAGCGTAGTATTGCCAGCATTTGCCAGTGTGGACGGACCTGAAGGTGAAGTAGATAGCAATGCTGGTCGTTTTCAAGTAGCAGCACTACCGTATTTAGAAGATCAAATTTACGCAGAAGTAACCACACCTTTTACCGGTGGGGTGCAACAAGTACGCACAGTAACACAAGAAGGATTTAACCAAGCAAAAGAAACGATTGAACAAGCATTAAAGGATCAAGCTTACGCATTGCTCCAAGAATCATACACTATTCTCCCAGAGATTGATCAGCTTGGTATCGAAATCACAGAGCTCTCCTCTACCGCAAATCCTGGTGACCAAGATATTCCAGATTTTACTATTACGGCAAAAGCAACTGGTTCCATGTTTATTTTTAATGAGCAACGTGCGGACGAAATTGTAAAACAACAACTGATTAAAAATATTCCACCAGATAAAATACTTGTAGATTTTGATCAAGCAAGTTTTAACACAGAACCAGATGTTTCAGCTCAGGCGGTTAAAGCAAGTATCTCTGCACAGATTCAACAAAAGATTCCAGAACGAGTACTTGATCCAGCAGAAATTATTGGTATGAACGAAACAGAAGTAGAAGAATACTTTACTCGAGTAACTGGTATCCGCGATGTAGAAGTACAGTTCTCCCCTTTCTGGGTTCGCTCGGTTCCGAATTTAGAAGATCATGTGCTGATTGAAATCAAAAAATAACCATTTAAAAAGACTGCTACTATACATAGCAGTCTTTTTTTTAAAAAACATACGATATAAAACTTATTTTTTGTCAATAACTGTATTTTTGATATCAGGGCTGTTAAATTTGAGTATTTATGCTAAAATTGCCTATATATTATAGAAAAAACTATGTCTAAAGATCTCGAACACATTCGCCATTCCCTCTCTCACCTACTCGCAGCAGCAGTTATGGCATTATGGACAGATACCAAACGAACCATTGGCCCAGCAATAGACAATGGGTTCTATTTTGATTTTGAATTTGCACAACCAATCAGCGAAGATGATCTCCCAAAGATAGAAGCAAAAATGAGAGAAATTCTCCCAACATGGGACACCTTTGAAAAGCACATGCTTTCTGCAGAAGAAGCAAAAAAAGAGTATCCAGATAATCCATACAAACATGAATTGATTGATGAATTTTCTGCAGGTGGAGAAAAAGTAAGCTTTTATAAATCGGGTGAGTACTGGGATTTGTGTAAAGGCGGACACGCAGTAAGCATGAAAGATATTGATGCTCAAGCATTTAAACTCACTAAACTTGCAAGTGCCTACTGGCGGGGCGACGCTAAAAATCCAATGCTCACTCGTATTTACGGAGTAGCTTTTGAGAACAAAAAAGAACTCAAGCAATATTTACACATGCTTGAGGAAGCAAAAAAGCGTGATCACAAAGTACTTGGCCCACAAATGGACTTGTTTGTGTTTAACGAAAAAGTAGGCCCAGGCTTACCACTCTGGACACCTAAAGGAGCGATTATCCGAGATGTGTTAGATAACTTTATTTGGTCATTACGTAAAAAACGTGGCTACCAACGGGTAGAAATTCCACACATTACAAAAAAAGATTTATTTGTTACCAGTGGCCACTGGGATAAATTTAGCGATGAGCTATTCCGCATTACTTCACGAGAAGGGCATGAGTTTGCTATGAAGCCAATGAACTGCCCATTCCATACACAAATTTACGATCGAAAACAACACAGCTACCGAGAACTCCCACAACGTTACGCAAACACCACTATGTGTTATCGCGATGAACAAACAGGTGAACTTGCGGGGCTTTCTCGCTTGCGTGCGTTTACGCAAGATGATGCACATGTATTTTTACGTAAAGATCATATTGAACAAGAATTTAACACCTGCTGGGATATTGTAGAAGCATTTTATGGTGCATTTGGTATGGAATTGGAACCACGCCTTTCTCTTTCTGATCCAGAAAACATGGGTGCATACCTAGGTTCACCAGAAGACTGGAAAGATGCAGAAGACGCATTACGAAGTATTGCAAAAAATAGAAAAGTAAAGGCACAAGAACAAACTGGCGAAGCTGCATTTTATGGCCCAAAGATAGACTTTATTTCAAAAGACTCATTGGGACGTGAATGGCAAGTAGCAACTATTCAGCTAGATATGAACATGCCAGAACGGTTTGATTTAACTTGTGTGAACGAAGACAATAAAGATGAACGTATTTTTATGTTGCACTGTGCGGTTATGGGATCTATTGAACGTTTTCTTTCTATTCTTATTGAACACACCGCAGGAGATTTCCCTGCATGGCTTGCCCCAATACAAGTTGGGTTACTTACGGTTTCTCCAGAAAAGCATGGTGCATACACTCATGAGCTTGCAGAAAAACTCGAAGAAGCAGGAGCTCGCACGTGGGTGGATGATTCAAACGAAACCATTGGTAAAAAAGTACGCAATGCGGAAAAAGATAAAATTCCATATATTTTAGTTATCGGGGATAAAGAAATGGGTGGAGAAAAACTTGCTGTTCGCAAACGCGGAGAACGAGAAACTATTGAAATGGATGTAGCAGAACTTGCAAAAACATTACAACGATAAAAACAAACATTCCACCTGAGGTGGAATGTTTCACTTATGGCAGATATTAATAAAATAGGACTCCTGATACGAAATAACGATAAGACTGCACTTTTAGTATGTGAAAAAAATAGAACAACAACTGATTTTATTTTACCCGGAGGTAAAATTGAACAAGGAGAAACAGATGAGCAATGTTTAGCACGAGAAATACAAGAAGAACTTGCTGTTGAGGTACAGCAAGAATCAATTACGTATATTAACACCTACCAAGATGCTGCAGCTGGTGCACAAGACAAAATAGTAGAAATTAAACTCTATAGCGGAGAGATTATTGGCACTCCAAAACCCACAAACGAAATTGTAGCTTTGCATTGGATAACAAAAGACCCAACAACACATACTCGCCTTTCTGCTATTATTAAGAATCATGTGTTGCCAGATATTGTTGAAAAAAAACTTCTTGCATAAACGTGTGTATATAGGTATACTCGGGCAATGAAACCTACCCTCATAGGCATTCTCGGACCTACCGCAAGTGGAAAATCTTCTTTAGGTATTGAGCTTGCACAACAACTCAATGGTGAAATAATTAGTTGCGATTCCCGACAAGTGTTTCGTGGTCTTGATATTGGTACCGGAAAAGTAACAAAAAAAGAACAAGCACTCGTCCCCCACCACCTTATTGATATCTGTAACCCAGAAGAGCCATATTCAGTAAGCCACTACCAGAAGGATGCCTACAGGGTAATTGATGATATTGTTTCTCACAAAAAACAACCAATACAAGTTGGCGGAACATTTTTATACGCATATAGCGTTATTGATAACTATCAGTTTACTGATGTGCAACCAGACAGTACACGACGAAAAGAGCTCGAGGGAAAAAACCTTGAAGAATTACAAAATTTATTACAAGAAATATATACAAATGAGCCACTATTAAATGAAGATGATATGCTCAATCCTCGCAGATTAATTCGTGCAATAGAAAAAGCAGAAGCAGGCGCATCCCTTGAACAGCAAAAAAAGGAACCACGATACACAAATAAGATATATGCTATAGACATGCCTCGTGAGATTTTGTATGAAAGAATTGATACGCGTGTTGATACCCGTGTCCAAGAAGGCATGATTGATGAAGTACGATCATTACAAAAACAAGGAGTTTCAGATGCATGGTTATTAAACCTTGGATTAGAATATCGTTTTATTACCGAATATCTACAAGGCAACTGGAACTCGGAAGAAGAAATGCTTACAAAGCTCAAAACAGCTATTCATGCTTTCGCACGAAGACAACTTACGTGGTTGCGAAGAGATAACCGCATACAATGGATTACGTCTATTAATGATATTAAAGTATAAAAAATACCAGACCTATATAAGATCTGGTATACATCAACTCAAGAAGCTGGACGAACTCTTCGTATAGCTTCTTCAGCTCGCTTAAAAGAATACACCGAAAGATCAATAATTTGCCAATTAGCATTCCTTTGAATAATAACAGGAACAAGAATCTTTCCTTTGTTACACAGATAGGGAATCAATACTTTGACTTCTTCTGGCGGAAGATCCTCTAACGTAATGCGTGTGTTATCTGCATCAAATAACTGCAGTGGACGTTCTTTTACTTCTTCTTCTCGTAAAAAACACATAATATACCAATCCTTTTATTCGAGTCCCCGATGATCGAATGTCACAGCAATAATCGAATAAAAGGTTACGACGTGTCGTAAGTCATTTCACTCTCCCCAGATGAAATGTGTATAGATACTAGCGAAACAGCGTACAACCCAACTAACGTGAAACAATTAAACGCGAATGTATATTCCCGATAAATAACGATATCTTAATCCCTTCATCAAAAAATAATGGTTGCTCTGGATGCTGAAATAAAAAAATGATTGCAAATCTATCGTGTTTTTCTATTTGACCAATCAGATATCCATATGTACTCTTTCGTGATTCGGTATTTTTATTTGGGTGTTTTTGTATTTCAAGAACATGTTTCTGATATGCTCTTAAGTGACAGGTTCCACACAAACACCATCCAACAAGATGTTTCCATGATGTGTACGGCAATCCCGAAGAAAAAAGCCATCTTCGGGCATCTACATGATTCTTCGCTTCCAAAGTTGCATTCTTTTTTTGATATAAAGTATTACAACAAATGCAACGATAGAACGTTCCCACAGGACTACACAGAACTGGATTTTCCCCGAAATCCATATCCATAGATATACTCCTTCTTAATATACAACGGGTTAAAATAATGCGCGACGTATTCTCGTATAGCTTTTTAAAGATCTCCTACTCCTATAAAAAAAATCCTCAATAGATGAGGATTTTTTATATAGAAATAAGAAAAAATGATGCATGTCCGCGTTGTGCGCGGTTTGAGATAAGTTTGAGTTTGCGAGTGAATCTATAGTTCATACATTTCATTTAGCATACACCTCCTACACAAACCATGCAACCAAAATCATGTGGATAAAATATTTTTCAACTATTTTAAGGCTTCTTTAAGAGCTTCTTGAGCTGAATTTGGGTCTGCCTTACCTTTTGATTGCTTCATAACCATACCAACCAAAAAGTTTAACACCTGCTCCTTCCCTGCCTTATATTCTGCCACTTGATCGGGGTTTTGTGCAATAACCTGCTCAACAATACCAGAAAGAGCATCATCATCCCCCATTTGCCCTAAATCATGTTCAGCAAGGATATTAGAAGGATCTCCACCCTTTTCAGCCATTATTTCAAGAATACGCAACGCATTGGCATTGTTCACTTTACGGTCATGCAACAAGGTAATAAGCTCTGCCATGTCTTCTGCTGTGATTGATACATCAGCAATAGATTTCTTTTCTGCTTTTAACACACCAAGCAATTTGGTCAATATCCATGACGAAACAAGTTTGGCAAGTTTTTTGCCTTGTTGTTCCCACACTTCTTCAGCAGTACTATCGGCATCAAGTGAAGTAAGCCAAGCTTTGAGTTCTGAAATAACCTGTTCGGTAAATTCTGCCAATGCAAAATCTTGAGATACAATATGTGCATCTTCTTTTGAAAAATGATATTCAGAAACAAAACGTTCTCGTAGCCCTGCTGGTAGCTCTGGAATGGTATGACGAATGCGATCCACCCATGCATCATCAAAATCTAATTCTGGGATATCTGGTTCTGGGAAATAACGATAATCTTGTGCATCTTCTTTAGTACGCTGTTCCGTTGTTTTACCGGTGTTTTCATCCCACCCACGTGTGCCTTGAATGTCTGGAGCTTTACCTTCTTCTTCCCAAATGCGGGTTTGACGCTTTACTTCGTACTCTAAAGCTTTCTCTACTGCCTTAAATGAGTTAAGGTTTTTGATTTCCGTTTTTGGATAGAACTCAGTATCGCCTTCTGGACGTAATGAAATATTTGCATCACAACGCAAATGTCCTTTTTCCATGTCCGCATCCGACACACCAAGATATCGCATAATTAAACGCAACTCACGTAAAAATGCTCCAGCCTCTTTTGGAGATTTGATATCTGCCTCGGTTACAATTTCCATGAGTGGGGTACCACCACGATTATAATCGACTAAACTTCCTAACTTAGTGTGCGTTAATTTTGCTGCGTCTTCTTCTAAGTGCAATCGATGAATACGAATGGTTCTTTTTTCACCTTCAACATATACATCTACACTTCCTTTAGTACCAACTGGTTCATCGTATTGCGAGATCTGATATGCTTTTGGTAGGTCTGGATAAAAGTAGTGCTTGCGATCAAATTTTGAATGATGCGGGATATCACATCCCAAAGCAAGCGCCGTCTTAATTGACCACTCTACCGCTTGTTTATTAGGCACAGGAAGGGTTCCTGGGTGACCTAAACACACCGGACACACGGTAGTGTTTGGTGCGGTGTTTTCGCCATCATTCGAACAAGAACAAAACATTTTGCTCTTGGTTTTGAGTTGTACGTGAATTTCTAGTCCAATAACTGTTTCTAGTTTCATATATGGCTTATCCTAGCACAAAAAAATGTAAAAAAAAAGCCGAACAATGTAGTTCAACTTAAGCTTACTGTCCACAGGAATCTCAGCGATTATTCCACTCAGGATGTGAAATATCCCCTACAATCAAAGTGGATATCCACAACATCCCAAAAACAGAACCCGAAGCTAAAAAGGTAATAATTGCATCCCCGACATGCTCTTTTGAAGGAGTCATAATACCAACAGCAATAGTTAAACCACACACACTGACACCGTACAAAAAAGTTACCGTATATAAAAACTTCTCACGTGGACTAAGACGTGCATACCACTTGTATAGTTTCTGTAACATTGTACCTCCTTGTATCAAAAAGTTTTTGGTTACTTTGTAACTTCCAAAAATCTGTATGTATAGGTACCGTTTGATTGTTCTATATGAGAAAGAACATTTTTAAATTCTGTATATTCTGGGAAATAGGTATCTGCTTCAAAAGTAGCATCAATTTGAGTAATATACAATTTATCAATATGCTCCCATGCAAGCTTGTATATTTCTGCACCACCAATAATCATTACTTCTTCGGGAGCTTCTTTCTGTGCTTCAGCAAGTGCATCCTCTACTGAATGTACCACAACGACACCCTCGGCAGTGTAATCCGTGTTACGTGTCACAACAATGTTTGTTCGTTTCGGTAATGGGCGTCCAATGGATTCATACGTCTTGCGACCCATGATAATTGGCTTACCAACTGTTTTTTCTTTAAAAAAAGCCAGATCCTCTGGTATATGCCATGGAAGTTTCCCATCTACCCCCATTTCTCTATTTTTTCCTATTGCGACTATTGCAGAAACAATCATACCGCAATAGGAGCCTTAATAGCAGGATGTGGATCGTAGTTTGTGACTTTGATATCATCAAACGTAAAATCAAAAATATCTTTCACTTCTGAATTGAGTTCAAGTTGAGGCAATGCACGTGGCTCACGTGATAGCTGTAAATCCACTTGATCAAAATGGTTGTTATATATATGTACATCCCCAAAGGTATGAATAAATTCACCTAATTCTTTACCCGTGGTTTGTGCCATCATCATAGTAAGCATTGCATAGGACGCAATATTAAATGGCACACCTAAAAACACATCCGCACTGCGTTGATAGAGCTGACATGATAACTTGTTGTTTGCCACATAAAACTGGAACATGGTGTGGCACAAGGGAGGTGCTGCTGTTTTTGATTTAATGAGCTGTTGAATATCAGAAGTATTCCATGCAGCAACAATAATTCTCCGAGAATCTGGATTGTTACGGATCATTTTTTGTGCATCTGCCACTTGGTTAATGGTTTCGCCATTTGGTGCTTCCCAGCGTACCCATTGTTTACCATATACTGGTCCTAATTCTCCATTGTCTTTCGCAAACGCATCATCTGTTTTAATTCGTTCAATAAACTCTGTCTTTTTTTCTAACCACTCATCAGAGTACATTGGGAATTTTTCGGTAAGACCTTCTTTTTCTAACCATGTTTGAAAAGGCCATTCATCCCAAATATGAACGTTATTCTCAACCAAATATTTAATATTGGTATCCCCTTTTAAAAACCATAACAACTCATGCGTAATGCCACGCATAAATACTTTTTTGGTAGTAAGTAACGGGAATCCTTTTGCCAAATCAAATCGAATTTGTCGACCAAAAAGACTACGAGTACCGGTTCCGGTTCGATCTTCTTTATCGACGCCGTTTTCTTTTATGTCTCGTAGTAAGTCTAAATATTGTTGCATATATCAATAGTGTCATTCTGGAGCCATGTACTCATGGCGATAGAATCTTGATTAATATTCACAGAGATCCTATCGATCGCTGAGTACAGCTCTCTCCAGGATGACGATATGGTACACATACTCTTCAATTCTCCAATTCTATACTCTCCTTTTCAGTATACCACACCTAGAATAAAAGCATTGGTTCAACCGTATTCCATACCAGTTCACCAACAGCATCAACCGGCAATAATGCACCGTCTCGTGTACAATCAATGAGCTCAAAGTTATGAAAGGTTGCACACATATGTTTGTAGGATTCTGAAGCACTCTTCAAATGATCTAAATTTGCTTCATGAATATCTTGACCACCTTTTTCCATGTATACACTTTTACGTTCAATATTTGAAAGGCGTTGCGCAACATCTGGATCAACATGCAACACGACCGTTAAATCAGGACGAGGGATGTCGAATACACGGTGTTCGTATGTTTCGTTCCATTCAAAAAAAGCAGCACGAGTATCGTCGGAATCAAACTTGGCACCTTGGTGTCCCATATTCGCTGAGGTGTATCTGTTGGTAACCACTATTTTGCCTTCATCTAACCATTGTTTAATACGAAAGCTCGCATCATAGCGGTCCATCATATAAAACAACGAAGAAACATACGGGCTTACTTCATCTGCTTCGCCATACTTACCATTAAGATAATTCTCCACCATACCCGCAGATTTGTTTCCATATTGTGGAAAATCAGCGGTTACAACATCGTATCCAAGCTCTTTTAAACGTTCTACTAATTTTGCAAGTTGCGTAGTTTTACCACTGCCATCAATACCATCTATCACAATTAATTTACCACTTGGCAATGGATTTTGTTGTTGCTTATGTGCACGAATATCAGTTGCTACTGGGCGTTGATCTGTTTCCGTACTTCCAAAGCCACCACGGTTTGGTCTGCTCATTTGACCAACCTCACTCCATGATGCTTTTTCTATTGGCAAGAAAATACCTTGTGCTACTCTGTCCCCTTTTCTGAGGGTAATATCATGATCACCTGGGTTATAAAACTGTAATAAAATTTCATCATCATCACCACAAAAATCTTGATCAACAATACCCTCAGTTATAAGTAATCCTGTTTTTTTAAGGGTACTTGATCGATCTGTTATCCAGACCATGTACCCTTCGGGAATATCAATAATCACGTTTGAAGGTGCACGTCCATACCCTTTTGCAGGGATAACCGTAATTTCTCGAACTACAAAATCAAAAGCAACCGCTCCAGCGGTTTCATATTTAGGTAGTGGTAATGTTGTATCAACGCGTTTTATTTTTACTTGCATATGGGTTAAAAAATATGTATGTATGGAAATCTAGAATGTAAGTGATACCCCCGTCACCCTGAACTTGATTCAGGGTCTTGTATTTTATCACGTCCTAGAAATACCAGATCCTGAATCAAGTTCAGGATGACGGTTATAATTCCATAACTCTCAAATTCCAAGATTCCTAACGTCCATTACTGCCATGTTTGTTTAAAATGTTTTGAAAGTTTTGGACCTACACCTGTGTAGGTTGAACCAAGTGCTGTGCTGTATAACACTTCTGGTACTTGTATCATTTTTTCGTAAATCATTTTACAAATAATCTGTCCATGTGTGAGCCTAAATGGCACATTGTGTGCACGTACCTCAAGTACAGCCGTTGTTCCGGCGCTATCATCAGAACCTGCAAAACCAAAACCTGGATCAAAAAATCCTGCGTAGTGTGAACGCATTTCCCCACTTGCAGGGTCGTAGGAAGCCATTTCTCCCGCAAACTCTGGAGGGAAACTAATACGCTCGTTGCTCGCAAGTAAGTAAAAATTGTTTGGTACTAAAATAAGTTCTCCATTTTTTGGACGTTCTATTGGTGTCCAAAAATCAGATGGATCATATTCATTGAGCAACCCTAAATCAATTGCTTTAGTGGTATCATGCTTTGCATGATATCCAATAATATCTCGATTATCTAAATCTGCGGTAAGCATTAAGCCACCTTCTCCAATAATCAGTTTATCTTGTGGAATAGGCGTGCCATCTTGTGAAAAAAGCAACCCATGTTTGGTATGTGCTAAACGCATTTCTGCCTCATTTGCTTTGTATCGTCCAACTGAACGAAAACGAATTTGATTACATGCAAGCCCTGGGTGTACTTTTACCACAAAGTCGAGTGGAATAACTTCTAAATATAACTGTCCTTTGTATCCTGGTGGAATGTAATCAAAGCGAGGAGTTTTGTCTGCAAGCAACCGAACAAACAACCCTACGCGCCCTATAGAACTTTTTGGATTTGCGTATGCATAAATACCTGGAGCTAAATCTACATATTCTGCAAGTGGAATGATGTATGAAGAATTTGGTTCTAAAATGGTTCCTGGTTTTAACTCAAAATCATACAACGTGCGCTGTTTAAGTATTTCCCATACGGTTTCATTAGCATTGGGCAAAAAACTAGAGCTGGTTCTGTATACTCTATCACCTAGAGTAAGATCGATACTTGCGGGTTGAAGCTGTTTGTCCGCTATGTCTCGCAACGAAAAAATCATAGGATTTTTTCCGTGTATCATGTCGTAGATTTGTTGGTATGAAAGTGTCATGTGTGTATATCCAATAAAAAAGAGGGCTCTGTTTCCCCTCTTTTTTAATAGTTAGTTATTGTAGCAGATACGGCATAGAGATAAAACTAGACAAGATACTCGTTATTTGGTTTGGCAAAAAAAAGAGCCCCTTTAGGGACTCTTTTATAGAAATAGAGAGTATCTTATGACAATGCAACTTTTACACCAGGACCCATAGTGGTCGCAAGTGTCGTACCAGCAATAAAGGTACCCTTTACCGCACCGCTTCTGCTTGCTTTTACCGCATCAAAAGCTGTTTGGATATTTTCTTGCAATTGCTCAGGGCTAAATGAAACACGTCCAACGAGCATGTGCACATTACCGGTGTTATCATTTTTAAAAGCAACTTTACCTTTTGCTAATTCATCAATAGCACCAGATAAGTCAGCAGATACTGTACCATTTTTTGGTGAAGGCATTAATCCACGTGGACCAAGAATTTTTGCTACAGGAGCAAGTTTGGCCATGAAAGCTGGTTCAGTAACTAATACATCAAAATCCATTTTTCCACCTTGGATTTCTTTAATCAATTCTTCACCACCAGCAAGTGTTGCACCTGCTTTTTTTGCTGCATCTGGATCAGCAGTAACTGCTGCAATGCGTTGTTTTTTACCTGTACCATGTGGCAAGGTAACAGTACCACGTACTTGCTGGTCTGATTGTTTTACATCAATACCTGTACGAATATGCATTTCAATACCTGCATCAAACTTAAGCTCACCCATGCTATGTAAGAGGGTTGCTGCTTCATCGAGTGGGTATACTTTACCTTCTTCGATTTTTTCCTTTTGCGCCATGTAGCGCTTTGAATGTTTTTTCATATATGTTCGGGACTTGTTATATATCCCGCGTGGTTCAAGCGAATAGGGACTAATCTACTCTCCCACAGAAATAGAAGTAAGAAGTAAGATATAAGTCGTAAGTATTGATCTTATAACTTATATCTTACTTCTTACCACTTGTTATTACGTTTCTTTGCGTCTTCCAGCGAGTCTCCAGTGATAGAGGTATAACGGTAATCCGACAATTAACTGAGCAAGTGCACTTGCGGCATCACGCTGTCTGCGTTGTGCAATTTGCGTGTTGTGCAAGGTTTCTTTTTCTTCTTCAGTCATTTCTTCTGCTGATACCTTTTCGCCGTTTTCATCGAGCATTGCTGGACGTGCGTATTCAATACTATATTGGTATTGATCAGCTTGGGTAAAGACCCATGCCTTGAGCCCCATGTCTATAAATCGCACACAGGCGATAATAACAAGGACCAATCCGATAAGTGAGAACAAGTATACATATACTGTTCGCACCCAGCTATGTGAATGTGACATATGTTTGTTTTTATATCTTCGGTATACGAAGACAACGTATTATTTTACTTCAAGACCCATTTGACGTGCAGTACCTTCGATGATTTTCATTGCACCTTCGATATCTACTGCATTTAAGTCAGGCATCTTTGTTTCTGCAATTTCTTGCACCTGTGCGCGGGTAACGGTTCCAACTTTTTTAGTATTTGGGGTGCCTGAGCCAGATTTAATGTTTGCAGCTTTCTTTAATAATTCAGATGCTGGTGGGGTTTTTAAAATAAAATCAAAACTGCGATCTGCATAAATGGTAATAACCACAGGAATAACTTGTCCACGCATGTCGCTGGTTTTATCGTTGTATTGGGTACAAAACTCTTGCATGTTCACACCATGTGGACCAAGTGCGGTACCAACTGGAGGAGCAGGGTTTGCTTGTCCTGCTTGAATTTGGAGTTTTACCACTGCTTTTACTTCTTTTTTCTCTGCCATATGTGTTAATCAAAATATATTATTGTGTGATCTCCTAATAGAAGCTGACAATTACTCGTCAATTAGGCAATCATCTCATACAAATTACAAATCAAGTACGAATATACAAATAGACCATTCTCACTCGACTACTCGTCATCCTGAACTTGATTCAGGATCCTTTTCGTCGATAGATCCTGAATCAAGTTCAGGATGACGGTTGATTACAGCGTTACGGACAGGATTTGTATATTTGTATCCGATTTGTAATTTGTAGGTAGTATTACAATTTTTCTACTTGTAAGAAATCTAATTCTACTGGGGTCTCACGACCAAACATAGATACCAATACTTTTACCTTACCTCGTGATTCATCTACTTCTGAAACTTTACCTTCAAATTCTTTGAATGGACCATCGGTAATTTTTACTGGAGTATCTACGGTAAGATCGACTTTGAATTTTGGTTCTTGTACACCCATTCGTTTTTGGAGTGATGCTACTTCTTCTTCTGACACAGGGGTTGGTGTCGTACCTGTTCCAATAAATCCAGTAACATTAGGGGTGTTACGCACCACATACCATGAATCATCGGTTACGAGCATTTCTACTAATACGTATCCTGGGTAAATTTTTTCGGTGGTTGGTACGCGTTTACCATTTTTAATTTTAATCTTGGTTTCGGTTGGTACAATAACGCTAAAAATTTTATCACCCATGTCGAGTGATTCGATACGTTGTTTTAAATTACGTGCTACGTTTTCTTCGTATCCTGAATAGGTATGAATAACGTACCAACGTTTTCCTAGATTTGAAGTTTGTTTAGGCATAAATGTAAGTGCAAGCTATGTTTAGAATGCTTGTAATAAGTATTCTAAGATGTAGTTAAAAATATAGTCGAGTGCGCCCAAGAAAGCTGCGATAACAAGGCTTACTATAATGACCAAAATGGTTGCATTTTGGGTTTCTTTGCGAGTAGGCCAACTTACTTTACGTAATTCTTCTTGTGCGTTGTGTAAATAATTGAGAATTGCTTGCATATTTTTTTGCTAATATCAGTACTTTTTTCTATTTTAAAATGCCCTTGCGGGCACTTATTACGAGGAAAGTATACAACTATTTAACCAGAAATGCAAGAGCGAGGCATGCACCTCGCTCTCATCTATTATACATCCAAATTCTTTACGTCTTTTGCCCGAGTTTGAATGAATTTCTTACGTGGAGCAACTTCCCCACCCATTAAGATATCAAATATTTCATTAGCTTTTTCCGCATCTTCTACCGTAACTTGTTTCATCATACGCGTTTCTGGATCCATAGTGGTTTCCCATAGCTGCCCTGGGTTCATTTCACCTAAACCTTTGTAGCGTTGAATACTGAATCTACCAGAAGCTTCTGCGGTAATGGTTTCACCTTCTTCATCTGTTTCTTCTACCTCCTCTGTCTTTGCTTTTCCTTTCTTGGTTGGATCTTCCTTGGTGAGTTGCTGTTTAATATCATCAAGCTCTGTATCGCTATACGCGTAGAAAAACTTTTTACCTTTATCTACTCGATATAATGGAGGTTGCGCAATGTATAAATGACCTTCATTAATAATGTGCGGGAAGTATCTAAAGAATAAGGTAAGCAACAACGTACGAATGTGAGCACCATCAACATCTGCATCGGTCATAATAACAATGCGGTCGTATCGTAAATCATCCAAATTAAACATTTCACCAATGTTTGTCCCAAGTGCAATCACTAAAGATTTAATTTCGTTGTTGGCAAGCATTTTATCGATACGCGCACGTTCAACATTCAAAATTTTACCACGCAATGGCAAGATAGCTTGGAACTCTCGATTTCTCCCCTGCTTTGCACTACCACCTGCAGAGTCTCCCTCTACAATAAACAATTCTGATTTGCTTGGATCTTTTGATGAACAATCTGCAAGTTTACCCGGAAGTGCAAATCCATCTAACGCACCTTTACGAAGTACGGTATCACGTGCGGCACGAGCTGCTTTACGTGCTTGTGCTGCAAGCAATGCTTTGCCGATAATTGCTTCTGCTTCGCGTGGATGTTCTTCTAACCAAATAGCAAGTGAATCACTAAATACGGTATCTACCGCTGGGCGAACTTCTTCGTTTCCTAATTTTGCTTTTGTTTGACCTTCAAATTGTGGCTCCTCAACTTTAACACTAATAATGGCGGTTAAACCTTCGCGAGTGTCTTCTCCTTGGAGGTTATCATCTTTTTCTTTAAGAATTCCTTTATTACGAGCATAACTGTTGAGCGTTCGAGTAAGTGCTGTTCTAAAACCAACCAAGTGAGATCCGCCTTCTGTGGTATGAATGTTGTTCGCAAAGCTGTATACCATTTCTTTGTAGTCATCGATATACTGCATGGCAACTTCTACCAAAATACCTTCGTAATCTTTTTCTACATAAAACACGGTATCATGTTTTGGTTCATGATTACGGTTAAGATGTGTGGTGTATGAAGCAATTCCACCTTCAAAATAGAATGAATGACTTTTACGTTCGTCCGTGCGTTCATCTATCACATTTAATTTAATACCTTTGGTGAGATATGCTTGTTGACGAAGATGATCAATAATGTAGTCCCAATCAAATTCCATGGTACTAAAAATCTGATCATCTGGTTTAAAGATAATGGTGGTACCTGTTCCTTTTGCTTTGCCTACTTCTTTTACTGGTTTGAGTGGCTTACCTCGTTTGTATTCCTGCACCCAAAGTTTTCCTTCTCTACGCACTTCCGCACGTGTGGTTTCGGACAATGCATTTACTACGGAGATACCTACACCATGCAATCCACCAGAAACTTTGTAACCACCTTGCCCAAATTTACCACCGGCATGCAACTTGGTTAATACCAATTCCAATGCGGATACTTTTCCGCTTTTATGTTTTTCAACAGGAATACCGCGTCCTTCATCTGCTACAGATATGGTTGAATCTGGAAGTAAGATGACCGTGATTTCTTTTCCGAATCCTGCCATTGCTTCATCAAAACAGTTATCTACGACTTCCCAAATCAAATGGTGTAACCCTTGCTTACCGGTACTACCAATATACATTCCTGGGCGTTTGCGAACTGGTTCTAATCCTTCAAGTACACTAATTTGATCAGCACCATATGATTGGTCTGATTTTTTTGGTGATGCTTTTGTTTTGCTTGCTGCTGGTTTTGCAGTCTTTTTTGCTACTTTTTTCGGTGGCATAGTGCTCTTTCAGATGAGTTATTTATAACCTAATTTTAGCATAAAAGTATGGAAAAATAAAAGCCGCAAACTTTGACAAAAAAACATATTTATAGTATTTTATTATGTTTCACTGCAACTTAACAATTCAAGGAAGTACTACTATAAACCTTTTGTTGATCTGCCTTTTCGGTAGACAAGGAGGAGCTGTGCCACATGAAGTTATCAGAAATGGAGCAGTAGGCGACCCAACCCCATCTACAGATATGCCGTTTAATATTGCAGTCGTTCTGAAAGAGCATATTGCAACAGATTCGGTTATCAGACAAAAATTCAAAGATGCAGGTTTTATATTTGGTGTAGAACCTGATGATGACATTCCAGAAGCATTTTTTGATCAAGTAGGACATTGCTTTAAAACAGATGTAGATGCACAAACATTTCACAATTTAACCGATGATCTTGCACGCTATTGCATTACATTTTCCCCTGAAGTACAACCGTCCCAACCAATTTACTTCGATCCAAGAAGTGATCAACCTCACTCTGCTCAAAAAATTGTACAAGGACAAACACCTTCATTTACAAGTCGACAAACATGGTATTATGAAACACGTTCCCATGAAATTCATGAATCAAATATTCCTGGCGCTTTTGGTGACGAACGTGTTCGAGTGTTTATTGTGGGGATTGGAGGGCTAAGAAAGGAACATGAAGACCGATCTCAAAATATGGGAGAAATCATTGGAAGTTACTATGGATATGGAGATCCTTCTCATGATGAAGCATCACGAGCACCCTACACAGCCCCTCACAATGGCTTTGGCATCTCAGGGATGGTTCCCAAAGCACAACTTAACTATGTATACAACATGGGGGGTGTTGCCAACTCAATTGCTTGGATTATGAAACGAACAAAGCCAGGGGATACTGTGATCATACACTTTGAATTACAGTATTACACCCCAGGGAAGTACAAAGAAGAAGGTGTTTCATTTGAATTTGTTCCCGTAACAGTTTTTTCAACGGTAAGAGAAAGTATTAAAAAAGCAACAAGCCTGACAGACAGAAATATCCACTTTGTTATTCCAACAGGGAACGGTGGAGGGAACCTTGCAGACAAAGCCTTCAATGGTATCTTTCAGGAAGAAACTGGAGGTACCTATGTGGGTGCAATTGATCCAAGAAATTTTGACGTGACCAGCTTTAGTAACTGGCCTGCCCATGCCTGTGCGGATGGGTTGTCTGTAACTACAACAGATTATGGAGATTTATGGGGATGGAACTATCTGCCTCCTGAAAGATGGTACACACAGGCATTTAATGGAACATCCAGTGCCTCCCCTATTTACGGGGCATCATTGGCGCAACTATTATCCGTGTGTGTAGCACATGGGAAAAACCCTTCTGCTATTGTTGCACGACGATGGATGATGTCATCTGGACGAGTGTTAGATAATCAATCCCACAAGGTTGTTGGAAAATACCCAAATATCTACAATGCTGTTGCTATGTCTATGGCAGATGTTGATATAGATGGTTTGGTTGATTTTTACAACTTCATTGCCTTTGCTCGAAACTTTGGGAATAATGTCTCTGAATATCCTGAAGCACAAGCATTTGATTTTAATCGGGATGGTATTGTGAATTTTGAAGATTTTACAATCTTTGCCGATCTCTTTACAACTTCACAAGAATATCGACACCCCATGCTGAAAAAGGCAATGGTAGTAGCAGCAAAAATGGCAGTAAACCATTTCACTAAGAAATTTAAAAAACAAATGGTTTAAATAATAACACAGCCGTACTCAACGAGTGCGGCTTTTTTTTTATACAAGATTCCCCTCACCCAAACCCTCTCCCAAAGGGAGAGGAGATACTACTGTACTACGCCCAAAACTTAATACTGTACACAAAGTACATAATATACCCAGCAACCAAAAGCGCCCCTTCGAACCGACTCAACTTATGGCTCGATTTAAACAACACCGAAATTAAAATCGTAAAAAAGATAACCATAGGAAAATCAAACACCAACATATCCGGATGAATACTAATTGGGCGAATTAACGCAGCAAGCCCAACAATAAGAAAAATATTCATGGTGCTTGCACCAATAATATTCCCCACACCAACCGCAGGTTGATGCCGAGCAGAAGCCATAATAGTGGTAACCAACTCAGGCAACGATGTACCAATAGCAACAATAAGTAACCCAGCAAGCAATTCTGATACACCCAAAAAGCTCGCAAAAGCCAAAGCAGAGTCAACAAATAATTTTGCTCCACCAACAATCAACAACAACCCAAGCCCAATTTTAAGCCAACTTTTACTTGTTTTAAGTACCGCTTTTTTACGTTGTTTCGTTTTGGTTTTTCCCAATTCTTCTAACACGTCTTTTTGTGACTGAGTAACAGAAAACCATATAAACGCAACAGCAAGCAATAATAATATCAAAGCATCTCCCCTGCTGATTACTAAATCAAATGCTAAAAAGTATATCACCACCGCATATAACATAACCCATGGAAACTCATGCTTTAACACACTATCCTGAATTGCAATAGGGTTCATGAGTGCAGCAATACCTAAAATCATCCCAAAATTAAAAATGGTAGTGCCTAAGGCATTACCAATAATCACATCATTCGCTCCCTGAATCGAGGCATTTAATGCAACAAACAATTCAGGAAGAATAGTACCCACACTCACAACCGTTAACCCAATAACCACAGTTGAAACACCCATGCGTGCCGCTAAGCTAGAAGCATGATCAATCAACAAGTCTGCTCCTTTATATAGAGCAAACATACCAACAATCAAAAAAAGAATAATGAATGGTACCATAAAACAAACCACTATACCGTATTGGTATGGTGCAACGAATTAATATTGTGGGGTATCAGAAGAAGGTTGCGCATCTGCATGCGTATCATGTCCTTTTGATTGAGTATCATCATCTTCATCTATTAACTCAAAATCCACATGCATGCCACCCCATTTTTTTGCTCCAAAATTGTAGAAGCCCGCAACTAATAAACCAAAGACTCCTCCAAAAATTGCAAAAATAACAAATCCAACCAGAAGTGAAACAATACCACTTCCTATTGCGGTCCCTCCGGTGACTAACGAAATAAGACCAAAAATGACATACAGCACAGCAAAAATAAAACTCGTTACACGAGCACATGATGTTGCACTGATTCGTTTAAGTTCGTACATAGGTTATTGGTGGAATGGAATCTGAGAATTATAGAAGTATAGGGTTATACTATCTCACCATTCTTGATACCTCCCACAATATTTTATTTTTATTATTTTTTATCTAAAGGTAATGTTGAGCTTTGCACCAAGTTTCTCTTGTAATTTTTCGACAATAGCATCAACTTCTTCTGATTCGAGTGTTCTATCGGTTGAACCAAAGGTTAATCGAACCGCAAGGCTGGTTCCTTCATCTAACCCATGATACACATCGAACAATTCCGCATGTTTGAGTAATGGATCAAAACCGCGAATACAATCTTGAATCTGTGTATATGTTACCACATTTGGCACAATCATACCAAGATCACGTTCAACAAATGGATAAAATGGCAATGGAGTGAATGTTTCTTTTTCGTGAGTACGTACTTCGAGTAAGGTATCAAGTTCTAACACGAGTACCGCAACATCCGAACGAAAACGCATGTTTGGAACGGTACCTTTTTGATACACATACACGGTACCAATATGTTTACGCAACACAGAAAAGAGATACATGCCATCTTTGTATTCAACATCAACAGGAGTATGTAAAAACGATTCAACAAAACCACGTAACTCTCGGTACAACTCTTCTTGTGTTGCGGTTACATCAATTAAACCTACTGCTGCTTGCCATTTTTCACCTTTCTTTTTGTGGAATACACGGCCTATTTCAAACAATCTAAATTGTTCACGCGAGAGCAGTGAACTATTTTGAGACAATTTTTCTAACATCCAAGGCAATACGTTTGCACGCATGTATGGGTATTCTTTGTTTACTGGATTGGTAAGTAATACATGATCCTTTTCAGCAACACCCGAAAGTGCAATTGCTTGCTTTGGATAAAATGAATAGGTAAGCATTTCGGTATACCCAGCACCAATACTGTACCGAAGTAAGGCTTTGCGTAATGCATGCATTGGATCTGGTTGTGGTGAGCGTACTGGTGCGAGTGGTAAGGTTTTTGGGAAGGTGTTGTAATCAAGCAATCTGCCTATTTCTTCGATAAGATCAATTGGTTCGTGTACATCCCAAGCACGCCAACTTGGTACCATAACACTATATTTTTTAGCAGTACCTTTTACTTCAAAACCAAGCAATTGTAATTTCTTTTTTATCTCTGTTGCTGATACCGGAATACCCAACATACGTTCAACATCTGCTACTTCAAGAGTAATGGTTTGTGGTTTCGGAAGTTTTTGACCGGCGGTCACCACACCTTTCAGTACGGTTCCACCTGCTATGTCTGCAAGTAAGGAAGCTGCATACGTTGCAGCGTCTGCTAAACGTGCACGGTCTACTCCTTTTTCGTGTCTGCTGCTTGCATCACTACGAATACCTAATGCTCTGCTTGCTAAACGAATTGCAATGGGCAAAAAGGTTGCTGATTCTAAAATCACTCGAGTGGTTTGTTCGGTAACCCCAGTTGCTTCGCCTCCCATAATACCACCAATAGCAATTGGTTTTTCTTCGTCCGCAATAACACACATTTCTTCTGCAAGTGTGTAGGTTTGTTCATCAAGTGTTGCTATGGTTTCATCTTGTTGTGCACCACGTACAATAATATGTGCTTTGTCTGTTTTTGATTGTAGCTTGTCCGCATCAAACGCATGCATAGGTTGACCCAGCTCCATCATGACGTAGTTGGTAACATCGACCACATTGTTTATTGGACGCACGCCCATACTGCGCAACTTGTTTTGCATCCACAATGGAGAAGGCCCCACATGTACATTTTCTACCACGCGTGCTGCGTACATAGGGCAGAGTTCTTCATCCTCTATCGTTACTTTGAGTACGGAGGATGCTGCTTTACTACTTTCTTTTACTTTGTATGTTGGTTTGGTAAGCGCAACATTCATTGCTGCACTTACTTCTCGCGCTAATCCATACACAGAAAAACAATCTGGTCGGTTTGGGGTGATATCTAATTCAAGTACTGGTGTGTTAAGTTCGAGTAATTCCAATACATTGGTGCCGACTTTTGTGTCTGAGGGAAGAATTAAAATACCGGAGTGATCATCCCCTAACCCAAGTTCTCGTTCGCTTGCAAGCATGCCTTGTGAGGCAACTCCTCTTATTTTTCGTGCTTCTATTTTTAATCCAGGTACTTCGCCACCTAACAGTACGGTTGGTACTTTTTGTCCAACTTCGATATTTGGTGCACCACATACGATTTCAAGCGTACTCTTTTTGCCAATATCAACATATGCAATGCGTAATTTATCTGCATCTGGGTGTGGCTTAATTTCTTTTATTTCGCCAACAACAATATCTTTTAATCCTTGGCTGTGATCTACTATTTTTTCTACCTCAGAGCCAGACAACGTTAACACTTCTGCAATTTTTTCTGCAGATGCTTGTGTTTTGATATATTGTCGCAACCATTCTATAGGTAAATTCATACTAAAATTGTTCTATAAATCGTACATCACCACTAAACGTTAAACGAATATCATCTACTAAGTGATACAACATCATTAATCGATCAACGCCCATACCAAAAGCAAAGCCTGAGTATTCGTTTGGATCAATGTTCATGTTACGCAGTACGTTTGGATGTACCATGCCCGCACCGAGGGTTTCGATCCATCCTGATTTTTTACAGAATGAACATCCATCGCCTTTGCATAACAAACAACTCATATCAATATCGATTGATGGTTCCGTAAAGGGATAAAAATGTGGGCGTACACGAATGTTTATATCCTCGCCATAGAGTCGTTTAATAAAGGTATCGAGCGTGCCAATTAAATCGGTCATACGAATATTTTTATCGATCACTAATCCTTCGCATTGATAAAAAGTTGCTTCATGCCCTGCGTCTACTCGTTCGTTGCGGTATACACGGCCTGGCACAATCAATCGCACCGGTGGTTTGCGTGTTTCCATTGCACGAATTTGTACGGGGGAGGTATGCGTGCGTAACACGTATGGTCGGTTGTTATCATCTTTTACATCAATATAAAAAGTATCTTGAATGTCTCGGGAAGGATGATCTTCTGGCACGTTTAGTAAATCAAAGTTATATGCTTGGCTTTCTATTTCTGGTCCATCAACTACTTCGTATCCCATGGCAGTAAAGATGTCTTCTATCTTATGAATAAACTGTGTGGTTGGATGGATGTGCCCTTGTTTTGGTGCAATACCCGGAAGGGTGTAATCCCAGCCCAAGGCTGGTCCGCCTTGGGCGGAAAGCTCATTTCTTTTTGTCTCTATAATATTGCTGATGTCTTTTTTTACATCACCTAATAGTTTTCCAATGTGAGGACGTTCGGCATCTGCCAAATTTTTTAACTCTTTAGAAAGTTGTGCGAGTTCTGCTTTGCGTCCTAAAAATTTTTTTTCTAAATCAAAAAGAAGGTCTGGATCAGTTACCTGCTCGAGAGCCTCCATTGCCTTTTTTCTGATTTGTTCTAGTTTATCTTTCATGAATATGAATTTGAGAATCTGTGAATTGGAGAGTTGGTGAGATTACGACCGTCATCCTGAACCTGATTCAGGATCTGGTATTTCTAGGACGTTCTACGAACATTTGATCCTGAATCAATACTAAATCGAGTTTAGCACATGGTTTAGGGTGACAAACACTTCACACTCATTCTCCCATTCACCAATTCCCTACACACCTCTACTGAACTTCTTCTTTTCCGATAAAAAATACTTCTATTAACACCACAAGTATAACGAGTATTGCAACATTCCACCACGTAAGCAAACTGAACCGTTGCAAGTATAAGGCTAACACCATTACCAGTGACAAGAACGATGCTTGTCTGAGGGATACAGCAACGGGCCTATCTTTTTTACGAAATGTTCGTGCGGCAAGCAGTGTGGTTCCGAGTAATCCCCACAAGAACAGGAGTAACGATAAGGTAACAAGTGTGAATGAAAGCCAATGTGCGGTGCGTGGATCTACATTGAGTAATCCTAACATGAGTAGTGCGGCAAACAGTACGGTGGTAACCACCATGCCCGCAAGAGCGCTTTTATTTTGCATAACGTTTTATGTTTGTTTTTATATCTGACTACGGATTACAGATTGAGTACTGATATACAGATACTTATGAAAAGTATCTATAATATTGTATTAAAATCAATCTGTAATTCTGTATCAGATCTATAATCTGTAGTCCCTATTGTACAAAAAAAAGCCTTTTTAGGCAAATGAAAAAGGCTGGTAGGTATCACGTGTTTTGTGATAGCTACCAGCCACTCAATTTATGAGATTTGCTTTCCTGCATTTTGCCACCCTTGAATCATTGATTCAATTTGAGCAGCAAATTTTCCTGCCTCTTCCTTTGTGCATGGATGGTGATTGATAAAATCATGTATCCATGAAGGAAAAATTTTTGCTACAACGTGTGGAGAAAGCGGATCATGTTGCAGCAAATAGCTTGCTGCATAGTCAGCACATATCAACCTTTGCTCAGGTGTCAATGATTGTATGGCATCAGAGATACCCCAACCCAATGAAAGATCTCCGTCAACAGAACTGGGGCAAATGTATTTCATTCGAAGGAATGAAAATCCATTAGACATTTTAACCTCCATATTGATTTATTGTTTCCAAAAAGGTTTTTTTACTTTCCATGGCTGAGAATTGTCGCCAAAGATTGTTGGTTCTTTGTCTTTTTTGAACCCAACCTGTGGATCCACATGTTCCATGTGTGGGTAATTATCAGGTGGCAACATAATTGCATTGTCAAACCCCAGATGACTGAGATGATCTTCTAATTCCGGAGGAACGACAATGACCCTACGGCTTAACGATATCCTCAAAGGGCTATCTTCATCCAGCACATATAGAATTCGTACACCTTTCATGCCAGGCACGAGATAGACGCAAGTATTCAAGTTATCCTCCTTTAGTTATGACCACGGCAATCGATATTTCCGTGACCAAGGTTTTTGGTTTCCCGCAACTGCACTTTTTTGCTTCTTCTCGTTGATAATAGATTGCATGGTGACAGGTTCGAACAATTTTATATCGCCACCAAACTTTTTATTTCCATCAAGCACCTTTCTAATCATATGTTCAATAACACCATAATCTTCAGGTGCAGGAAGCGCATATTTCAACGATGGACGTTTTCTTTGTGAAAAGTCTATCTCGTCATTTAAAAAGTGAACAACAGGGACAGACTCAATGTTCATCAATACCGGTCTCTCTACAGATGTAAAGATAGGACAAGTAATGAATCTCCGAGTAAAAAGACCAATACCACTAGAAAATAGATACATTGGCATATGCCGTGGAATATCATTTTCATTCAAAAAGCATGAAACAATATCTAATTCATTATCTTCATCAGATGAATCACCATTCAGGTTTAAACGATCAGAATTCATTATGGTACCTCCAAACAATAATGTAGGACAGCGTAATAACGATTTAATGTACAATTCTATACCCATTATTAGGTACAAAATTGTAGATTAATCATATATTAATTATACCATATTTTATAAATATAGTCAATATTTCATAAAAAAGCTCATATTTTAGGCAAAAATCACAACTCCCCCACTTCACCTAAGTCCCTAAAATACTCAGCCAAATCAGAAAACATAACATCTGGATTTGGTGCAAAATCGCTTTGATGAATCTCGTTAATCACAGTAATAATCCATTCTTTCACCGCTTTCTTTTCTTCATCACTTCCTAAAAACGATAACTGGTGCGCACCTTCCTCATACTCATTGGCATCAACATATTGGTACACCAATTCACCAACCTTCATACCAAACACTTCTTCAGCAGCAATTTGATAAATAAGTAATTGCTTTTTATCATCTTCAGAAAGTTTCTTTTTTGGGTTACCTGTTTTGTAATCCACAATACGCACGCGACCATCCGGCAATTGATCAATGCGATCCACCCGCCCCAAAATGACATACGAACCAACACGCAAATTAAACCCACGTTCAAGAGCTACAATCTGTGGCATGTTGCCTTGTTCGTACACGTGTGCATGTAAGGCTTTTAAATGTTTTCTTCCTTTTTGGTAGTACTCTTTTTTCTGTTCAGCAGAATCATACCAATCATCAATCCAGCTTTGTTCGAAAATGGTGAGGAGTTCGTCCACACTCACCTGCTTTCCTGTTTCAACACTCTCAGATGATCCACCAAACAAATTTCCTTGTTGTGCGTTGTTGCGCTCCATAACTAATTGGAAAAACTTTTGCAAGGTATTATGCATAGAACTTCCATAGCTAAACACATATTTCCCTGGCAATGGAATTTTGTAGATAAACTGTAGTTTGTATTCAAACGGGTCATCGTTAAAAATACGCAACTGAGTGAATGAAAACTTTTTAGGTATCGGCAACTGCACTTTTTGTTCAACTAGTTGCACTTTTTTCGGTAAAAAGTGTTCCAGCTCAGTGGTAAGTTCTTGGGTACTGACTGAAAAAGGTTCGTGCACTTCTTGCAACTCATGTAAAAATCGAGAAAGTTTCTTTTTGGTTACTCCACCATAGTTTGATGCAGACGTAAAAAACAAACCTTTTTTAGCACGTGTCATGGCTACATAAAACAGGCGTCTTTCTTCTTCTATGTGTACATCCCCTTCTGGCAGAACTTCTTTTACTAACGCATCAGGTATGGCAATAGGATCTTTTCTGCCGATAGATGGGAAACGGCGATCCACCATGTTTGTAACAAACACGTACTTAAATTCCAACCCTTTTGAAGCGTGAATGGTCATTACTTTAACCATTTCTGGCCCTGATTCTGTATCAATTGGCAGGCTTCCTTCTTCCCCACTTTCTTTTTCTTGCCGAATTGTTTCTATGATATGTGGAATGCGCGGGTCGTCGAGTGCGTCTTCTATTTTTCTCAAATGATCCCAAAATGCGCGGAGCAATCTAAACTGTTCGAGCGATTGCATATCGGGCAGTGCTTGAAGGTACTCCATGTATCCTTCATCACGCAACCAATCCAATAATACAATTGAAGGTTTTTCGTTTTGTGCTTTTTTACCATATACCTCAAGCCACTGACGAACACGTGCAAGCTCTGTTAAAGATGCTTCATTGGTAATACCTGTTTGATGTGGCTCATGCACGCAAGACCACAATGACACTCTTTTTTTGCTTGCATGGTGTGTGAGTTTTATGACATCGTCCATGGCAATATCTAAAAATGGCATGTTGAGCATGCGAAATACTGCTCGAGATTCGTGATAGTTATCAAGCAAATCAAAAAATGAAAGTATATCCGCAATGAGCCGTGTTTTATATAAACCAGATGCTGAAAAATTAAGATGTGGAATGCCTGAAGCAGTTAATGCTTCCTCAAATTCACGTGCATGTGCATTTGCGCGCACCAAAATAGCAAAGTCGTTCCATGTTGCTTGAGGATCTTTTTCTTTGAGTGTACGAATGGTTTCCACTACGATTCGTGCTTCGTCTGAGACGGTCTTGCAATGCAGGTGCTCAATGGACGCCGTTTCTTTGGTTGCGGAGATGAGTTTTTTGTTGATCTTAACATTGCCACTTTTAGTGTCTTTGCGAGGAGGCGTACTCGCCGACGCGGCAATCCCGTCATCATTGCTTTGTGGCACGGGATTGCTTCGGTCGCTATCGCTCCCTCGCAACGACGACTGTGCCTCCAACCTATTAGGATTATTGATTTGAATAAAATCATGTGAAATATCAAGTATTTCTTGTCCTGAACGGTAATTTTGCACGAGTGAAATTTGTGTTGCTGTATCAAACTCTTTTGCAAACTGAATAACATTAGACATACTTGCCCCACGGAATCGATAAATAGATTGATCGTCATCCGCTACCACGGTGATATTGTTTTGTGGCAAGGCAAGCATTTTTACTAAATCGTACTGTGCCCAGTTAGTATCTTGAAATTCATCGACCAAAATGTATTTAAATTGTTGCTGGTATTGTTTGAGAATATGTGGACGTTCACGCAATAATCGTAAGGTGTAGATAATAAGATCCCCAAAATCCATTTTGTTGTTATCTAACAACAATTGTTGATACGTGTGATATGCCTGTGCTATTTCCATAACACGCGAAGCCTCGGTCGAATCAACACTATCGGTACTTCGGCTTACCCCTCCCTTAGCAAGGGGAGCAGCTTGTTTTTTCTTACTCTTACCTTTTGAGGATTCTGCATCATCGCCAGCAAGTATCAAGGACTCTGCATACTCAAGATATGCCTCTGGAGTAATTTCTTCATCTTTTAATTTTGAAAAATGACTCAGCATGGCACCAATAAACTTTGTTGGGTTATTGGTTGGTCGGTAATAATCTAAGTTAAACTTTTTAAAGTTTTCACGCACAAGTAACCACTGACCTGTTTGGTCGAGCAGTTCAATATCTGCGGGGAGCCCGATATCTAATGCATGTGCTTCGAGTATGCGTTGTGCAAATCCATGAAATGTGGATACCCACAAATCAACATAACCATACGGCAACAAAGTATCAATTCGTTCTTCCATCTCCCCTGCTGCTTTATTAGTAAAGGTTAATGCAAGAATTTCATCTCCTTTTACCCCTTCGTTCATGATGAGGTGTGCTATGCGTTTGGTAATAACGGTTGTTTTTCCTGTTCCTGCTCCTGCAATAATTAAAAGTGGCCCATTGGTATGGGTTACTGCCTTTTTTTGCTCTTCGTTGAGCCCTTCTAAGAGTGTTTCCTTTTTCATGGCTCTATTGTATCATGCCCCCTATTTTTTGCACTTATATTAGTGTAAATGTTTTGTTTTGTGCTTATATTAGCACTATTTTACATGATATAATTGACAATAATATTAAAATATGATATAATAATATCATATAAATAAACATTGTTCTTCATAAAAAATCTTTGCGAAAGGCAAAAAAATGGAAAAGAAAGCTGATGCACCAAAACCATATACCATTGGAAATTCGGTAGTAGGGCTTATATTTCTTAGCCCTATATTTTTAGCAATTGTTGGATTTATGATGAATAGGGAGTTTGTTGAAGCCTTATTCGCATTGATGTAATTTATAAGGGGTACTACAGAAAACAAATCTGTACTACCCCACTCTCTTAAACTCATAACTCGCTTGTGGGTTTGAGAGAAACATAAATGGTTCTTCATTCTGGGCATAAGCCCGTTCTATTCATTCCTTTGCAGAAAGGGTACTAAGATGAAAATCTTATTTGCGTTACTATTGAGCATTTTTGTTGCTGAAGCAACTTCTGCCGAAGATGTTGTTCAAACACAGGCAACCATTACCAATATCGGAGATAATTATATTATCATCGAAAATCAAATGGGACTCAAAGCCCATGTAACATGCTCTGAAGAATTTGCACTGCTGGCATATAAAATAGAGGGTTCAAACTCCTATAACTTAAAACGGGAGAATGATGGGCTGAACCTTATGTCTGTCTACTTGCAATTTGATGGGCAAATCATCAATGCCACAAACAACACATTGGTGATTCATGATAAGCAAATTGATTTCATGGGGGTTATCTCAGGCATCACTGATGGGAAAAATTCCTTAGCTACGCGTATTAAAGGGGAAGCCCTTGTGATAGACAAACCTTACCCGTTCGTAACGCATCTTACGTTCCCGATTGCAGTCCCAGATGTGGAAGAGACTGAGAATTCCACAGCAGATGAACGCATCAAAATTGTTCAAAAAGTAAATCGAGCTCGTGAGATGCTAAACCAAGATGAATAAGAATAAGTAAATGAAAGGAATAGAAAGCATTTCTATGCTCCTCAATACTCTCTTAAACTCATGACACAACAACAAACCCGACCAATCAACAATAGGTCGGGTTTTTCATTTCAAAAAAAACCATCCTTTTACCACATTCACCAAAATAAATCAAGAGCCTTGTAGGATTGACATAAAACACCAAAAATCAGAAAATATGCATGAAATATACTTTTATTATGTGTATTTTTGTGGTATACTGTTCGTTGTTATGAAATCAGAAACAACTCAAAAAACTGCAAAAGTAAGCAAAACAGAATCATACAGAGAGACCTCTGTAAGCACGAGCAACATGCTCCGAGGTTATGCGCTCGCAGCCATTGTTTCTGGATATATACTCGGTCCCCTCCTTATATTAGGTGGTGGCGCATACTGGATGTATACCATGGGAATTATCCCAAAAGGCGTGGTCATTGTAGTGGTGTTAGTATCATTTGTTATTTCAAACGCCCTCATTATTACCCGCTCAAGCAAACTTATAACCAATTTTAATAAAAAAGCAGACATTGTAGACCCCACAGCAGAAGAAGTGGCACAATGGAATGCCAATCGCCCATCATCATACCAATATGACGATGAGGAAGAAGAAGACGAAAATTACTAATACATGGATGTATCATTAGTTCCAGCAGTACTTGGCCATATCGCAGGCTTCCCTATTACCAACACCTTTTGGGTAACTATTTTGTTATCAGTTATTTTAATACTCGCATTTGCAAAAGGCTCACGTAACATGAAAGACGTACCAAAGGGCTTACAACTCTGGCTCGAAATTATTGTTGCAGGTTCTCGAGACTTTATTCATCAATCAACACAAAAAGATAGCGTAACCAACAAGTTACATCCTTTTATGTTAACTATCTTTTTACTCTTTTTAATAGGAAACCTTATTTCATTTATTCCAGGACTTCCTTCTATTACCTTTAACGGCATGCCATTGTACCGAACAGCAACCACCGATTACAATATGGTACTCATTATCTCACTCTTCTTTATCGTAGTTATACAAATGACCACTATTGTCACAGGTGGTGTGTTTACGTATTTAGGTAAATTCTTTAACTTCTCAAGCCCACTCAACTTTGTACTTGGATTGTTTGATATTATTGGAGAAGCAGCAAAGCTCATTTCTATTTCATTCCGTTTCTTTGGAAACGCATTTGCTGCAGAAGTATTGGTAGCAGTATTACTCTTTATTTTTCCTTACATTCTTCCCGTTCCATTTATGGGGATTTTACTTCTTTCATCTGTGGTACAACCAGCAGTGTTTGCACTGTTGTGTATGATTTATATTCAAATGGCCATTGTTGAAAAAGAAGCAATAGAAGAAATTACAAAAAAACAAACAGCCTAAGTGTTGTATGATATACGTATTGAATGCGTTCAATATCTATACCATATAATAATTGGCCGATTGCTATCCGTAAGATAGCGTCGTGTATCTATCATTAACGAAACAACAATATGGATGTCGAAGCAGCACGTCTACTCGCAGCTGGTATCGCAATGGGCTTAGGAGCACTTGGTCCTGGTATCGGTGAAGGATATATTGGGGGTAAAGCCCTCGAAGCTATGGGTCGCAACCCAGAAGCAGGAAATACCATTTTTACTCGTATGTTCGTCGCTATGGCGGTTACTGAGTCTACCGGTATTTATGCATTGGTTATTGCACTCTTGATTTTATTCGGATAGTAATTGGAAAAATGGAATTAGAGAATTAGAGAATTTGGGTGGTTGATAGTACAGATCTTTCTACCTTAATTCCCTAATTCTCTCATTCCTACCACTCATACATTATGGAATTACTCCAAGCATTTGGTATTGATGTACGATTGTTAATTGCAAACTTAATTAACTTTCTGTTATTAGTTGGTATTTTATATAAATTAGGATATCAGCCAATTCTCAAATTCGTACACGATAGACAATCAAAAATTGAAAAAGGTTTAAGCCATGCGGAAGAAGCACACAAAAAGCTTACCGATGCAGGAGCAGAACAAGAAGCTATTCTTGCACAAGCTCATAAAGAAGCGCAAACCATTATTAGTACCGCACGTGAACAAGCACAAGTACAAGCCGAAGGTATTATTAAAAAAACACAAGACGAATCTCGTGCTATTGTTGATCGAGCAAAAAAAGAAATTCGTTTAGAACAAGAAAAATCAGTATCAGAAGTTCGTGCACAAGCAACACAACTCGTGCTTGATGTAACTGAAAAACTTCTCCACGAAAAAATGGATGCAAAGAAAGATGCTGCACTGGTACAAGACATGATCAAAAAATCATAATATTATGCAAATTACTCCTTATCATTACGCAGAACTCTGGTACGAAACCCTTGCGGGGAAAAAAGCTTCTGAATGGAAAGAAGCTTCTCAGGCTATCTTGCGTCATCTACATGATACCGGACGTTTTTCATGGCTCGCAGAAATTGCACAGTTGGTAACACAACTTGAAGAAAAACATTCAGGAGTAACCACCGTTACCGTACACAGTGCACATACGCTCCCAGAAAAACCAATACAAGCGTATGTACAGAAAATGGTGGGTTCAGAAAAAGTACATATCACGTACAAAGAGAATCCAGATCTTATTGGAGGGATACAAGTAGAAACAACAGATAAACGATGGGATGCTTCTCTTTCGGGAGCACTCTCACAATTACAAAAGAAGTTAACTAATTAACCGTCATTCCGACCGAAGCGATCTGCCAAAAGGGCAGAAAGCGAAGTGGAGGAATCTGGTGGAAAGTATATACAAGGAGAACATCGACCAGATCCTTCGACTCCGCTAACGCTCCGCTCAGAATGACGAATGATACATATATGGAATCAATTGTAGAACATCTTAAACAAGAAATAGCAGGCTTTAAGTCTGATATTAAAGAAGAAAAAATTGGAACCGTTATTGCGGTTGCCGACGGTATTGCAACAGCAACCGGTTTGGCTGATGTCCGCTCTTCTGAAATGGTTGAGTTTGATGATGGTACCCTTGGGGTAGCACTCAACTTAGAGGAAGGCTCAGTCGGTATTATGATCCTTGGTGATTACTTAGGTATCACCCAAGGTATGAAAGTAAAAGCACTTGGTCGTATTTTAGATATCCCTGTTGGAGAACAAATGATTGGTCGGGTGTTAAACGCGCTCGGACAACCAAAAGACGGCAAAGAACTCAAAACAACAGAAACCTATCCAATGGAACGTATTGCTCCTGGGGTTATGACACGTAAATCAGTACACCAACCAGTGCAAACAGGATTGAAATCTATTGATGCTATGGTACCTGTCGGACGAGGGCAACGTGAATTGATTATTGGTGACAGACAAACCGGTAAAACTGCGGTTGCAATCGACACTATTTTAAACCAAAAAGGCCAAGACATGGTGTGTATTTATGTGGCTATTGGTCAAAAAGAAAGTAAAATTGCTAGTTTAATTTCTCGATTAGAAAAAGCAGGTGCAATGGATTACACCATTGTAGTATCTGCTTCCGCTTCTGAATCTGCAGCATTAAATTACCTTGCACCATATGCTGGTTGTGCCATGGGTGAATATTTCATGGATAAAGGAAAAGACGCTCTCATTATTTATGATGATCTTTCAAAGCATGCTGTAGCATACCGACAAATTTCATTATTGCTTCATCGCCCACCAGGTCGTGAAGCATATCCGGGAGACGTATTTTACTTGCACTCACGTTTACTTGAACGTGCTGCAAAATTAAACGAAGATAACGGCGGAGGTTCACTCACCGCATTACCGATTATTGAAACACAAGGAAACGATGTATCTGCATACATTCCAACCAATGTGATTTCTATTACGGATGGGCAAATTTATCTTGAAACGTCACTCTTTAATAAAGGTTTTAGACCAGCTATTAACGTAGGACTTTCGGTATCTCGTGTGGGTGGAGCTGCACAAATTAAGGCTATGAAAAAAGTGTCAGGTTCACTTCGTTTGGACCTTGCGCAATTCCGTGAACTCGAAGCATTTACACAATTTGGTTCAGATCTAGATGAAACAACACGTAACCAACTTGAACGAGGAAAACGTTTAGAACGCTTGTTGGTACAATCACAATACTCCCCTCTTCCCGTTGAAAAACAAGTAGTACAAATCTATGCCGCAACTAATGGATTGATGGATGATATTCAACCAGAGTATATTCAATCCTTTGCTGAAGGTTTTGCAGAATATGTTGAACAAAACCAACCAGAGTTGTTAAAGAAAATTGTGACAGATAAAGAATTTGATGATGCTTGGGAAGAAAACATGAAAAAAGCGGTAGATGCGTATAAGAGCATTTGTGACAAACAATGGTTTGTAGAAAAAGAATAGATATGAAAGAGAAAGCGCTTGGCACAATACATATTCTCCTATACATTCTCTGGTATTGTTTACTGTATACAATAACGATAGCACTTTCTTTTGGAATTATTTATCTGCTTGTTTTTTTCCTATTAGATCTTATAGATTTTATTAACTTTTCAGGTTTTAACTATTTATTTACACTTTGGTCTTTTGCTCTATCTATATTAGTATGTGGTTTTGTCGGTGGATTAATATTACGTCACCAAGCTATAGTAACTACATTGTTAGTAACAATGGTCACACCACTTTTTCTATATGGTACATTAATATATTCCCAAAACAGTCCTACAAATAGTTTAATAATTCCAATGATTTGGCTATTTATTGCATCACCACCAATTGCATATATAGGAACAAAATTGAGTCAAAAATATGTATATAAAAATAAAGTTAAAGATATCAAAAAAAATGAGCAAGTCGCTGCAGGAATTAGCTTTGGATTAATCACTCTGATAATGATAACCTTTTCAGTCCTAATTTTCTCAGCATTAAAAGCGAGTAACATATAAAAAAATATGCCAGCAACTCAAAAAGAAATTAAACAACGACTTCATTCCATTAAGAATACGAAGAAAATCACCAAAGCAATGGAACTCGTTGCTGCTGCAAAAATGCGTAAGGCAGTTGCTCAGGCATTAGATACACGCAACTACCATTCTCTTGCATGGGGTATTGTTGATCGTTTACGCAATTCACAGCTATGGTTTTCGAGTAACAATCCAGTACAACGCTTTTTTACGGATGCACCAACTGTACGAAAAACAACGATTATTGTTATGACCTCAAACAAAGGCCTCTGTGGTGCATTTAACAGCAATGTAATAAAAAAAGTAATTCCTATTATCAAAGAAAAGGGTAAGGCAAACGTAGACATTATTTGTGTAGGAACACGTGGTGCAAGTACCTTAAGTGCATTTGGATATACCGTGTCTCTTGCATATAAAAAAGATGAAACAGCCCTGAGCGATACCTCTGTTCGTGAAATTGCAGCACAGGTATATCAAGCACAAAAGAACGAAAAAACAGATGAAGTGTATGTTGCGTATACCGATTATAAAAGTGCAATCACCCAAACTGCGGTATGTAAAAAATTATATCCCTTTGCTGAGGAACAACAAGTTGGAGCTGATACGTCAGAAAATGCAGAAACACCAATTACTGCCCCACAAAAAATTGAATACGCATATGAGCCAGATAAGTACGCACTTCTTGATCACTTAGTACAACGTATTACTCAAGCAGAATTGTATCAAGCAGTACTCGAAAGTAATGCATCAGAACACAGTGCACGTATGTTGGCAATGAAAAATGCGACTGATGCAGCAACTGAAATGTCAGAAGAATTACTCTTAATGTATAATAAAGCACGACAAGCAAGTATTACCCAAGAAATTGCAGAAATTTCTGCAGGGAGTGCAGCTGTCTCATAATAACTCTTAGTGCAAATTTTATGAAAGGAACTATATCACAAATTATTGGACCAGTGGTCGACGTTGCATTCGAAGCAGAGACAAAGCTTCCTGCAATTTACGAAGCATTGGAAATGAAACACAATGATCAAACATTAGTGCTTGAAGTACAAGCACATATTGGAGCACAAACCGTTCGAACGATTGCTATGGACGCAACAGACGGGCTTCAACGAGGGCAAGAAGTACATGCAACAGGAAAACCAATTAGTGTCCCTGTTGGAGAAAAAACACTTGGACGTATTTTTAACGTAACCGGTACCCCCATTGATGGGAAAGATACTCAATTTGGAGAGGAACGTGATCCAATTCACCGTTCTGCTCCTGCATTTATTGAACAATCAACTGAAACAGAAGTACTTGAAACAGGTATTAAAGTTGTTGATCTTATTGCTCCTTTTTTGAAAGGTGGAAAAGTTGGTTTATTCGGTGGTGCTGGTGTGGGTAAAACAGTGGTTATCCAAGAACTCATTAACAACATTGCAAAAGCACATGGTGGGTATTCGGTATTTGCCGGTGTTGGAGAACGTACTCGTGAAGGTAATGACCTTTACCACGAAATGGATGGTGCAAAAGTGCTCGATAAAGTAGCCATGGTATTTGGACAAATGAACGAGCCACCAGGAGCTCGCATGCGTGTTGGTTTAACTGGATTAACCATGGCAGAACATTTCCGTGATAAACAAAAGCAAGATGTACTCTTCTTTATGGATAACGTATTCCGTTTCACCCAAGCCGGTTCTGAGGTATCAGCATTGCTTGGACGTATTCCTTCTGCAGTTGGATACCAACCAACACTTGCAAACGAAATGGGTTCATTACAAGAACGTATTACTTCAACTAAAGAAGGTTCTATTACCTCTGTACAAGCAGTATATGTCCCAGCAGACGACTTAACAGATCCTGCTCCTGCTACCACCTTCTCTCATTTGGACTCTACGGTAGTACTCAATCGTTCACTTGCTGAATTAGGTATTTACCCAGCAGTTGATCCGCTTGATTCATCTTCAAATATTTTATCACCAGAAGTAGTTGGTTCAGAGCATTACCAAGTAGCACGCGATGTACAACGTATTTTACAACGATACAAAGACTTGCAAGACATTATTGCTATTCTTGGTATGGAAGAATTATCAGAAGAAGACAAATTAACCGTTGCACGTGCACGTAAAGTACAACGATTCCTTTCTCAACCATTCCATGTTGCAGAAGTCTTTACCGGTTCTCCTGGTGTATACGTAAAACTCGAAGATACTATTCGTGGCTTTAAAGAAATTATCGAAGGCAAGCACGATGACAAACCAGAACAAGCATTTTACATGAAAGGAAGTATTGACGAAGTAAAATAAAAGAGACAAACATGTCTACCTTAAGCTTAAAACTCATTACACCTGCCCGAACGGTTCTTGAAGAAGAAGTAGAGCAAGTAACCATGGAAACAGAAGCGGGACAAATAACGGTACTCCCCCACCATACTCCTTTGGTTTCAATTTTAAAACCGGGAGAACTGTTTACCAAAAAGGATGGGAAAGAGCACCCACTTGCAGTTGCAGGTGGCGTTATTGAGATGTTTGAAAACACGTTAGTTATTCTTGCTGACACAGCAGAGTTTGCAGATGAAATAGATCTTGAACGTGCAGAACAACGAGCGGCAGAGCTTGCAGAACAACTCAAAGAACAAGAGCAACTCGATATTACTACATATAATAATCTCTCCTACATGCTTGCACGCGATCATGCTCGTATTGCTGTTGCAAAAAAATGGAGACGATAACATACCATGCACCCTTACCTTCAAACACTCCTAGCAGCAATGACTCCTATAGGAGAATTACGGCTTTCTATTCCTCTTGCACTTACCTCTTTTGACCTTTCTATTACTGAAGCATATATTATTTCTGTTTTAGGGAATTTGATTCCTCCATTGGTTATCATGTTGCTCATAGACCCTGTTGCCCAACTCATGGCAAAACACTCAACATTAGCTGAACGTTTTTTTGATTGGTTATTTGCACGCACAAGGAAACGCTTTAGTACCAGTTATCAAGTACTCGGAGCTCTCGCACTTATTGCTTTTGTTGCTGTTCCCCTGCCGGTTACCGGTGCTTGGACAGGATCACTTGCTGCACGATTATTTAATATTCCCTATTGGAAAGCCGTACTGCTCATTGGTTGTGGGTTACTTATTGCCGGTATTATTGTCACCCTAGCTACATTGGGTGTTGCTTCAGTGGTATAAATCAATACACTTTTTTTACATAATCAAAAAACCGCCTCTTTCAGAGACGGTTTTTTAAAGAATATAATTTATTTTTTGCTCAATTCACCTGCAATAATAATTGCACCAAATGCTACGAAAATCACTGGCCAGATTGGGAAATCTGGAGTAATCCACCCTACTTCACGTGCAAAGAGGAATAATCCAACAACGATGAGGAATAACCCAAAAGTAAGTGATGCAGAATGCGCAAAGAAGTTACCTTTTGGCATAATATTTTTGTTTTTGTTTAATACTTTTGTATTGTGAATCGACTTATCCACAATTATAGTATACCACAAAATACACTAAAATCCTACTCAACATCCATCTGAGGCTTCTCTAGTAGATCAATACTTACACCAGCATCTTCTCTCCCTGTAATACGCATAACATCTTTATCAATTTTATTGAGTTCTTTGTATGAGGTATTGTATGTATTTACGGTCGTACCCAACTGGTTACCTAAACGCTTCATGTGATCTTCGTAATTAAGCACATGCTTGCCTAATTGTGCTACGCGCTTTTGAATTTCTATTGCGTCTTTTTCTATTTGTAAGGCTCGCAATCCTTGTAATACGGTTTGTAAATAGGCAAGGAATGATGTTGGAGAAACAATAATGACATTCTTTTTAAATGCGTATTCAATAAGATCATCGGTACTAATTTTTATGGCACCAACTTGATTAATTAACAGGTCATAGTATACACCTTCAGAAGGGATAAACATAAAAGCGAATTCCATGGTGTTTTCGTTTGGACGGATGTATTTTGATGTTTCATCAATACGCTTTTTTAAGTCTCCTTTAAATGCTTTTTCCAGTGGTTCACGCTCTGCATCTGATTCTGCGGTAACGATACGATTATAATTTTCTAAAGAAAATTTTGAATCAATTGGCACTACTTTTTCTTGCACAAATACCGCAGCATCTACGATTTCTCCATCAGGAAAACTATATTGCATTTGAAACGACCCTGGAGGTAACACATTTTTAAGTACGGTTTCCAAATAATACTCACCAAGTACCCCACGTTGTTTTGGGTTTTTAAGAATACCTTCGAGTGATCGAATTTGATCACCAACACCAGCTACTTGCTTGTTAGTTTCATCAAGCTTGGTTAAGCGTTCGGTAACATCTTTTAATATTTGATGACTTTGTCCGGTAATACCTTGAATTACTTTAGAAGAATGGCCAAACTGTTCTTGCATTACTTTGGTTGATTCTGACAATTTACTATCCATGGTTCGGGTAAGTTCATTCAACTGATTTTGCAACAACTGCATGGACTGTGTATCTTCTTTAGGTTTTTGAAGTGCCTTTATTTTATTGAGCAACACAAACACAATGGCTCCAATGCCGAGTACTAAAATAATGAGAATGATAATAAGAATGGTTTCCATAGGTCAGTGTTCGTCATGCTGAATCAAGTTCAGGATGACGGAAAAATTATTTACTATAAAGGAAGATTAAAAAACCGTTTAGCATTCTGGGTGGTTTGTTCAATCACCTCATCATACGATATACCTCTGATTGATGCAATGCCTCGTGCGACACGACCAACATACGCTGGCTCGTTCTGTTTCCCTCTGTATGGTTCTGGTGCTAAATAGGGTGAATCTGTTTCTATCATAAACCTATCCATAGGTACATTGCGAACCACTTCTTTTAGATCATCACTCGCATTCTTGAACGTTACAATGCCGGTAAATGAAAGATGAAGCCCTATATCTAACAACTTTTGAGCGGTTGCCCAATCTCCACCAAAGCAATGCACAACACCTTTATAATAACCAAACTCAGTAAGAATTTGATACAAGTGATCATACGCTTCTCCTGTTGATTCTGTTTTTCCGTCCCGTGTATGCAATATAACAGGAAGATTATTATCCTGCGCAATCTGCAGATGCTGTTTGAGCAAGACACCTTGCTTTTCTAATATTTCTGATTTACGTTCGGCATCGATATGGTAATGATCAACACCGGTCTCCCCCATTGCTACAACTTTTGGATGTTTGGCTTTCTCACTAAACCAGGCAACGTCAAACTCTTCATCTTCAACGTGTGTTGGATGTACTCCAAGTGAGACAAAAACACCATCTGATTTCTCTGCGATGGTGAGTGCTTTTTCTGATGTTGCTCGTGCGGCTCCAACGGCTATCATGGTTACCTCTTTTTCTCGAGCGCGAGCGATGACTTCTTTCCAATCATCATTAAAAGCTTTGAATGAAAGATGACAATGGGTGTCTACAAGGGGTACGTTGTAAGTCATAAGTTGTAAGTCATCTGCACTTATCACTTACTACTTATAGCTTACAGCTTTTATATCAACCCCTGAATCTGTTTAATAACATCTGGTAACAATGGTTGCACCACATTCGAAATTTGAATAACCACTGGTGCGACCTGAGAATCTTCGAAAAAAGTTTCAACAATACTACCAAATGGGAAACGTGCTGCAAAGTATAAAATAAGCCCAATAGCAACCGATGCTTGTATTAACCCAAGGAGTGCTCCCAGTAAGCGATTCCCTAACTTCATAAATGGCAACACTGCCATGGTTTTATACATTTTTTCTACAATGGTAACAATAATGGATACTCCGTAGTTAATAACAAACAACAACCCAACAAAACTTACCATGCGAGCAAGGTTTTGATTATCTGCTAACCCAATATATGGAGCAACAATATCGGCTACAACCTCAAAATAACGGCTTGCGAGCACAATGGCTACGATAAGGCCCACAAAACCACCAACGGCACGAATAAGCCCTTTTCTAAAGCCCCAGAGGGTAAAATACCCAAGAATAATGAGGAGAATGTAATCGATTATTAACATGTATATAGTATACCAAAATAAAGGTTTGTGAACAAAAAAATCCCACATGCGTATCTTTGCATGTGGGTTGTTTTCTTCTGAAGTCGGCAAGTCTTATTGGCCGTTGCCCTGGCGAAAACGAACAGACGTATTGGGGCTAATATCTTTCATCTTTGCGATGACTTTTTTAGTTTTCGCAGAAAGAAGCCCCCCTGTGTCAATACGCTCTGGTCCACCAGAATCGCCACCGGGCCTCCCACCGCCAAACGCTTCGTGTCCACGAATTGCCGTACGTGCACCTGTTGGCATAACCAACCTCCTCATCTGCTGCATAGTATGTACATATGTCACTTAACACATGCATACTATGCAAATGAACGTTACTCACAAGATAGCAAAATATAAAAAACAGATCAAGAAAATATCTTCATCTGTTAGAATAGTGCTTGTATAGCTATAGCTATTCCTATAGTTACAAATGGCATCATCCAACCTATCACTAACCCAATTCTCCGCCCCCGTGGAATCTCTGCTGGATAATGCTGTGGATGCAACGGATGCTTATCCATATACCCTCCCTATATGTGACAATGTTACACACGTGGGAACAATCCTTCAGCTTTGGTTATTTGTTTTTGCGTAAATTGTTTTATAATTGCTTCTGCCGTAGCAGGAAGGAAAGGAACTAACGCATCTGCAACATTTAAAATCTTTTGAGCTACTGGTTCAAGAATCGCCTTTTTTTCTTCTACCGTATCCAATGACCATGGTTGCTTAGTTGCAAGCTCTTCATCAATCGTACGTAGCTCAGCCCAGAGTACTTCCAAAGCTTGGTTGCTTTGGTATCCACTCATTGCTTTGTCCACTTGTTTTTTCAGTTCCGCATTATTCCCCTGTTCAATAGCAACGCTAATAGCATCCTTTTCTAACATGTTTGAAACACGAGAAACTACGTTGCCTAAACCATTTGCTAAATCACCATTGTAGCGTTGTTCAAATTTTTCAATAGTAAAATCGCCATCTTCGAAAGCTGGGATTTCGGCAAGAAGGTAATAACGTAATGCATCAGTTCCATACTTCTCTACCATTTCAAAGGGGTCAATAACATTACCCACACTTTTACTCATTTTTTCTCCACCAGAGGTAATAAAACCATGAATCAGAATAGTTTTTGAAGCAGGAAGACCTGCAGACATAAGCATTGCCTGCCACATAGCACTTTGTTGACGAAGGTTATCTTTACCTGCAATTTGTACAACTGGCCACCATTTTTCAAAATCACCTTCTTCTGGGGCAAGCCCCGCCGGAGCCTTGGCGGAGGAGGGCCAACCAATGGTTGAAATGTAATTTACTAAAGCATCGAACCACACATACATCACATGGTCATCATCATCTGGTACAGGCACACCCCATGGCATTTTTTCTTTTAAGCGTGACACACTAAAATCCTCTAATCCCGCTTCAACAAAATTAGCAATTTCTTTTAAACGCCATTCGGGTAGTACAAAATCTGGATGCTCTGTATAGAGTTTCAATAATTGCTCTTGATATTTTGAAAATCTGAAAAAGTAATTTTCTTCCTCTATGGTTTCTATTTCCAAGTTTGGATGCACGGGGCATTTTCCCTCTACCAATTCTGATTCTGTTTTTTCCAACTCACAACCAACACAGTATTTTACTGAGTACATTTTTTTATAAATGTCCCCATTTTCCTTACAACGTTTCCAAAATTCTTGTGCAGCTTCCTTATGTTTTGGATCAGTGGTACGAATAAATGCGTTATAACTCACATTGAGTGACGCTTTAAGATTATCAAATTGTTGTGCATATTCATCAACATATGCTTGTGTGTCTTTCCCCGCTTCTTCTGCTTTACGATGAATTTTTAAGCCATGTTCATCCGTGCCCGTATTAAAAAACACCTCATCACCTTGCATACGGCGATATCGTGCACAAGCATCTGCTTGTACAATTTCAAGAGCAAACCCAATGTGTGGGCTTGCGTTTACGTATGGGAGGGTTGTAGTTATGTAAAAACGTGACGACATAGTTTAGTTTGTTACTCTATCAACAACCGCGACAAATTCTCCTTTTACCGTATCATTACGCAGCTGTTCAAGCACCTCAATAGGTGTTCCTCGATAGAGTGTTTCAAATTGTTTGGTAAGTTCTCGTGCGAGCACCATATTCCTTTCAGGACAGTTTTCTATAAGCTTTTCAAGGGCTTTTTCAATACGATGCACTGACTCATAAAATACTACCACTCGAGACTCTTCTGTCAATTGACGAAACCACGTTTCTCTACCCTTTTTGTGTGGAGGCCACCCAAGAAATACAAACTGATCAGCAGCAAAACCACTCACCGAAAGGGCAGACATAAGTGCAGAAGGTCCTGGAATAGGCGAAATAATAACCTCAGGAAGTGCCTCGGTTACGGCAGCTACGAGTTTTCCACCAGGATCAGCAACCCCTGGTGTACCTGCATCAGAAAGTAATGCTACGTCTTTCCCCTCTTGCAATAAAGCAATAATCTGTTCTGTTTTTGTATCCCCACTGTGATGATGATATGATACCGTTCGCACACTACTTCCAATGGCGGCAAGTAGTTTTTTTGATACACGGGTATCTTCGCACGCTATGGTATCAACGGATGACAAAAGAGAACGCGTGCGTTCTGAGATATCTTCTAAATTACCAATAGGTGTTGCAACTATATACAATGTTCCGTATGCCATACCAACCGTTTCGTTACTATTTTATTCCCCTACCCTTTACCCATGACTTCATCTATTTGTACGCCATACCAATCGCGAGCAACCACCATGATTGCAAGCGTAACGGGAAGTGAAAGTACTGCACCCAATACGCCAGCGATTTTTGCACCTAACAAAATAACCACAATAACGACAATAGGATTTAACCCCACCGTTTTTTGCATTACTTTTGGCACAATAATATTCCCTTCAAGCTGTTGAATTACTAAATAAAGAATGAGTACAAACAATGCCATAATTGGTGCTTGGAAAAATGCGAGAATAACCGCAGGAATTGCACCAATAACCGGACCAATAAATGGAATAACTTCGGTAATACCTGCAATGAGTGCAAGAACAAGTGCATACTTAACTCCCAAGATCATAAGCCCGATCCACGTAACCACAAAGATAATGCCTGAGAGCATTAATTGTCCACGCAACCATAATCCAAGTTTATCTTGAATGCGAATAAACATGTTTTCTGTATATTTTTGGTGACTTGCTGGAGTTACCGAACGCAAGAAATGTTTTAAACCATCCTTTTTGACTGAAAAGTAAAACGTAAGTACGAGTACTAAGAAGAATGTGGTTAATCCACCAAAAATACCAGATACTGTGGTCACCACTCCGCCGGTGTATCCAGAGAGCGTTTGCCCAAATGAATTTAAACTTTGTTGGAATGATTGCGCAAAATCAGATTTGAGTTGTAAATCACCAAATAGTTGGATGAACTTTTCGTAATATATTGGGAAGGTTGTTGCTAACTGATCTACTTGACTCGTAATAGGTGGAATAATAAGTACAATGACTAACGAAAGTATAAACAAAGCCCCAACATAAATAAGCATAATACCCGCTGCTCGTGGTATTTTCTTTTTTTCTAACCAATCAATAGAAGGACTTAATGTTGCAGCAAAAACGAGAGAGACGAACAGTAATACAATAATATCCCATACGAGATATAAAAACGCGATCATTAAAGCAACTGCAAGTATTTTAATTAAACTTAAAGTTGAAATATGAATCGTTAAACTGTCTTTTGGATCTTGAAATGGATTTGCCATGTGACTACGGATTACAGATACAATACAAATCTACAAATCACTTCTCTATTTTACAAAAAATACGTTTCTTAGAATCTCATTATGTATATTTGTAACAGATTTGTAATTTGTAGGTTTATTATACTAAAACTTTACATTTTTGGCAAAAGATTTTATATCCTTAAATGGGCTGAGGGTAACTAAATGTGCGGACTTCTTTTGGAATATCATACGTGCTAGGCGTTGCATATCTTTTGGTTTTACGGCATCTATTTTCTTTTCGACGTCTGATACGGTTTTAATTGATTTTTGGAATAACGCTTGAGAAGCATAAAAAGATGCAACATCTAGAGAGTCCTCATGTGACAATGCCATCTTACCTTTAAGATATGCTTTTGCTTTTTCAAGTTCATCACTTTTCACTCCATTCTTTTTTAAATCTGCCAACTCTATACTAATTGCCTCTAATGCTTTATCTACTTTTTTCATATCTAGACCAGCTTGAATGGTTATGGTTCCTGCATCCTGATATGAATCAGATGAAGCACGGATAAAGTAACACAATCCTAATCGCTCACGTACTTGTATGAATAAACGTGAACTCATATTTCCACCAAGAATAATAGCAAGCAAAGCTGCGGCATATCTATCTTTATTGGTATACGTTACACCAGAAAAACCAAGCATTACATGTGCCTGATTAGTCTTTTTATAATGAGCGGTATATCCTGCTGCAATTTTCACTTTTTTTGATGTTGGTACGGTGTTCTTTTTTCCTTTTGGGATGTTTCCAAATGCTTTTTCCAATAATTGCAAAGCTTTCTTTTCTGAAAAACTTCCTGCAATACTGACCAACAAGTTAGAAGCTGTATAATGCTTTTTCCAATACCCAACCAAGTCTTCTCGAGTCATATTTTTTATGGTTTGCGGACTACCAATGATATGTCGTCCAAGCGGGGTACCTGCTCCATAAAAATCTTCTTCAAACAGTGTATCTATTTGTGCCATTGGATTATCTTCATACATGTTAATTTCTTCCAAAATGGTACCACGCTCTCGTTCTATTTCTTCTGGTACAAATAATGAATTAGTGGTCATATCTGATAACAAATCAATAAGCAACGGTAGATTCGTTTTTTCTGCTTTTATGTAATAGCCTGTTCTATCCTTACTGGTATATGCATTGTAATCTGCACCAATGGCATCCAGTTCATGTGAAATAATTTGTGTGTTTGGGCGCTTTTCGGTTCCTTTAAATAACAAATGTTCAACAAAATGGGCAACACCATTATTGTGGTCTTGTTCTTGGCGTGATCCTACTTGTGCCATGACAAGTACGGATACGGCTTGGGTGCTTTTTTGTGGTGAAAGAATAACAGGAATTCCATTAGAAAGTTTTTTCTGGATGTATGACATGTGGGTTGAGATTAATAACTCCCCTATCATACATGCTTTTGTTCGATTTTCCAAGTAATTTTGTATAAAAAAAGGATAGTAGTTTGCACTACTATCCAATGTATCTATTTTTCAAAACATCTTTTATTTCACCAACATCAATCGTCGAATCTCTTTAAAAGTACCCGCATGCAATGCATAGAGGTATACCCCCGAGGCAACAGACGTTCCACGATTGTCATTCCCATTCCAACTAATAGTGTAGTTGCCCATACTTTGATGATCTTGTACCAAGGTGCGGACAACTTGCCCAAGGGGATTATAAATGGTGAGAGTCACATCACTTGCTTGCGCAAGTGAATATTGAATCGTAGTTTCAGGGTTGAATGGATTGGGGAAATTCTGATACAACTGAAAATCTATCTGAGAAATATTCCCTTTTTCAATCAAAGCAACAGCAGGAATATGTGGAGATATCTCATATGGATTTCCTAACATTCGATGTCCCCAATTAAGAGCATCAACACGATAGGCAACCGTAGAAACATTTGCAGGTGGAGTGTCAATATATTGAGACATTGTTCCAGCCAGTACTGTTATTGGTTCATATGTTATACCATCAGTACTGCGTAACACTTCAAACCAAGGTGTTTCAGGATTTTTATCCCATGTGATAAGAACAGAAGATCCTCGCTGTACAATATTCACATTTGATGCAGGATTGGGAGGAAATTCGTTCTGAACAGTGAGTAAAAGAGTCTCAACATTTGTTTCACTCTCTTGTGCATGCGTAGCAGAACACAGAAATAATCCGCCAACAAACACAAGCGCAACAAACAAAATTTTTTTAAACACAGGGACCTCCTACACAAAAAAAATTATAGATTGACCGTGTCTGCAAATATTTTAGATACCGCTTGGTGAATCACGTGTGTGATACATGGTTTCACCCCCTTTCTTAAAAAAATGAAAAGATATGTAAAAGGGCTATGGGAATACGTGTTTTAGTGACGGAATTGCCACGGTCGCTGAGTACAGCTCCCTCTCAATGACACAATGATTATACTCTCTCAGCAATATATGCTTTCACATCAGCAATGGCAATACGTTCTTGTTTCATGGTATCTCTGTCGCGAATTGTTACCGCATTATCTTCGAGCGAATCAAAATCTACGGTGATACAATACGGTGTACCAATTTGATCCTGACTGTAATAGCGCTTACCAACATTTCCTCGATCATCCCATGCTACTGCAAAATCTTGCTTGAGTGATTGATATATTTCTTGTGCTTTTGCAACAAGCTCTGGTTTGTTTTTAAGCAATGGGAAAACAGCAACTTTGTATGGTGCAAGTTTTGGAGCAAGCTTTAATACTTCTCTGCGGTCTTTACCTTCTCCTTCTTCGGTATATGCATCACACAATACGGCGAGTACGGTTCTATCTACACCTAATGATGGTTCTATGACATGTGGAATATATTTTTCTCCTGTTTCTTGATCGAGATAGCCAATGTCTTGTCCTGAATGTTTTTGATGTTGAGATAAATCAAAATCTGTTCGATACGCTAAACCATACAGCTCACTTTTACCAAATGGAAAATCATATTCAAAATCAATAGTCTTTTTTGAATAATGTGCTAATTCATCTTTTGGTATGTCTAGTTCGTGTACATGCTTTGGGTTAATACCAATGGTTTTTAACCATGCATGTATTTCGGAAACCCAATCATCAAAATACTGTTCCCATTCTTTGTCGTTTTCCGGCTTTGGAATAAAGTATTCAATTTCCATTTGTTCAAATTCACGTGTACGGAAAATAAAGTTACCCGGGGTAATTTCGTTTCTAAATGCTTTACCAATTTGAGCAATACCAAACGGTGGTTTTTTACGAGAGGTTTGCACCACATTTTTAAAATCAACAAAAATTGCTTGTGCTGTTTCTGGACGAAGATACACAATATTTTCTTCTGACTCAATAGGCCCAAGATGTGTGCGGAACATCATATTGAACTGCTTTGGATCGGTAAGTTCTCCTTTACAGTTTGGACATTCTTTTGATTCTAAATGATCTTCACGATATCGTTCGTGACATTCTTTACATTCAACTAACGGATCAGTAAATTCGGCAACATGTCCACTTGCTTCCCATACTTTTGGATTCATAATCAGAGCAGCATCAAGACCAACCATATCTTCCCTATTCTGTACAAACTGTTTCCACCACAACTGCTTAATATTATTTTTTAATTCAACACCAAGAGGCCCATAGTCCCATGAGTTTGCAAGACCTCCATAGATTTCTGATCCTGGATAAATAAAACCTCGCTGTTTTGCAAGCGAGACAATTTTTTCCATTTTTTCAGTTTGTTCAGCCATAATATGCACAAACTATACCATAGAGTTTGTTCAAAATCAACGAGATACTTGACAAAAAATTCATATTATACTACGTTTGAGATGGTCAGATAATCACCCTATTTCTGACGAGCAGGCGAATACACCGTCCCCGCCAAGGAGTCGATGTCCTACGTATTCGTCTGCTCCATATTCGCTCTTTCTCATACTGCTCTCCCCAGAGTAGTCTCAAGCCCGATAGATACTTCCCACATAATTGTCCCCCCTCCCTGACAATTATGCTTAATATCTATCGGGCTCTTTTGTTTTACAAGCGATGTTCTTTTATTGCTGTTCGGATCTTTTTCATAAGATCCAGATAAAATTCAAGATTATGCAATGTGGCGAGTCGCCATGCAAGAGGTTCTTGTGTTTTAAATAAATGATGCAAATAACTTTTGGTATAGGTACGCAGTTCTTCCAACCGAGAATCTGGATTGATTGGGTTTAGATCTTTTGCATATTGAGCATTAGTTACAATAGAGGTTGTATAAAAGTTTTTTAATAGATTGTATTCCTTGTTTTTAGTAGCTTTCCATTCGTATAACCTGCCATGGCGAGCTTCGCGTGTTGGGATAACACAATCATACACATCCCACCCCATTTGCACACAACGTACAATATCTTCTGGTTTCCCCATACCTAACGAAAACTTAAACGTATCATTAGGAATAACATCTGCAGTTGCTTGTAACATATCTCCCATAAAATTTCCGTGTGCATCTACGGGCCTTCCTCCAAAACCATACCCATCAAAACCAATATCTACTAATGCTTGTGCACAGTGCATACGCAAATCCGTATGCAAAGCTCCTTGAATCACTCCTACTAAGAGTGGTCTTTTGGTTTTTAATTTTCTCTTAGTAACTTGTTTTTCATATTCTTTTTTACATATATGTGCCCATGCAATGGTTCTTTCTACTGCTCGTTCAACATCTTTTTTTGATGCATCATTTGGTGGAGGTTCATCAAAACACACAATAATGTCCGCACCAATATCAAACTGTGTTTGAATAGATTTTTGTGGAGTCATTTTGTGCCATGCACCATCATGCGGTGAGCGAAAATCAACGTGGGTATCGCGTATGCGTCCCATACCTTTATTTTTATGTGCAAGAGAGAATACTTGGTATCCCCCACTATCGGACACTAATGGTTTGTCCCACTGCATAAACGCATGTACACCGCCATGTTTTTTCATACGCTTCATTCCTGGTTGCAAATACAAATGGTATGTATTTACCACCATGCTTTGCAAACCTAGTCGTTTAAAATCATCATTAGTGAGTGAACGAATGGTAGCTCGTGTTGCATCAGGTAAAAACACGGGAGTCTGTATACTCCCGTGCGCTGTGGTAATGCGACCAATGCGTGCGTTTGATTGTTGAGATTTTTTAGTGACTGTGAACATGATTATTCAATATACGAGGTGTTTTTCTCGAACGAAGCTACTGCTGAGTGAGAGATCCCTTTACCGTGACATACATATATAATGTCAGCTAAAAGGGTTCTCTCGGAGTACCTCGAGAAGTAATGTACTATCGCATGAGTACTACTACTAACTTATTACTTATACCTATTCAATCCCCCCAATAATAATTGGATTATTATACAACTCCATTGATTCCCCTGTTGGTGCATCAACGGCAGAGAGCGTACTTCGTTCAGTTAACCGAGTACTGCTTGGTGGTATATTGTTTGGAGTGATACTTACTTTAAATCGAATATCTATAGGTAAATCAAGTTTTGGTACACGTACTGCTTCCCACGTAACAGTTCTATTGCTTTGATTGTAGGTGATTTCACCAACGGATAAGTTTGTATCATTTTTCCAAGTAATGCCATCTGGCAATACTGCAGTAAGTTTTAAATCTTCAAGCGGTGCACTTGCAGGGCCTACTCGCCATACCATAGCATAAGTTGTTTCTTGTCCTGGAAGCGGTGGATGTGGACCACTTCCATAAGTAATACCTTCAGGGCTTTGATACCATCCAAAGCTATCATATGAAACTTCTGCAAGAATATTGGTTACCTCTTCTCCACTTTCTACGGTTACTTCCTGATCCCCAAGAGAAGTGCGCACTTGTGCTTTTGCAAGCAGTGCTGGGGTTCCGGTAAATCCATTTGGTGGATTATTCTTTGTTTCAAAACTAAACGTAAGAGTAAGATCATTATCCGGTCGGATTGAATCTAAACTATTAGTGCTTTGTGTGTCCCAAATAATAGCACCCCCTTCAAAAATACCGTTTTGATTTATCTCTAATGAATCTGTTTTCCACAAACTATCTCCTGACAAACGAACACTCACTAACGAATCACGCATAACATAGGTTCCAGTATTTTGAATAGTCACGGTATATGAAACTTTTTCTCCCCATTGCAATTTTTGTCCGCTTGCTGGTTGCGCTTTAATGCCAACTGCAAAATCTGCACTTTGTACATTTACTGTATGTGTTGCTTTTGTAATGGCATTGGTATTTCCCACGTCACGAATTTCTGCATAAAATTCTTGGTTGGTGCCAAGCACGCCATCGATGGTCCCACGAATATGTACATTGCGAACATCACCTTCGAGAGGGATATCACTCATGTTCCAAATATATACATCATCTTCCTCACGTGTTGGGTCTTCTGAAATAATAGAAAATGATTCTGGGTATTCGATAACCACTTCATACTTTTCTGGATTTACACTATTTCTTTGCCCACCAATAGTAAGCTCTAATGCAATTTCTGCACCATCAGCAACAGTTTCTGGTCCATCAAATGCGAGTGATACCGCTCCTGCACCAAGTGAAATTGGCACATCTTCTCGTACGACAAATTCACTACTAAACGTAACCGGTTGGAACGTAAGACTTATTGGTAAGGTGAGTTGTTGGTCTTCTCTGCCACTTAATCGTGCGGTAAAGGTAAATAATGTTGTATCACCACTGGCTATTTCTCCTAGTTTCCATGTGTTGTTTGCTTCTGAAATAGCTTCTTGTTTTGCATCTATAAATGCAATGCTTGGCCCATTTTCTACTTGTGCTGATGACCAATCAATAAAAAGTTCTACATCTTCGAGTGCTACTTCCTCGTTATTTTGTATCTCTACGGTATACTCTTGAGGAATTGCGGTTAATATTTCTGTTGGGGTGATGAGTGAAAGTGATACCCTATCTCCAGTAAAACTATTTGGTGTTTTTGAAAACACAAATAAACCAAAAGCAATAGCCGCAGCAATTGCCAATACCAAAATACCAATACCCCACAGATATAACCGCTTTGCCCCGCGAGGATTGCGATCTAACCGTTGTGGATTAAAGTTACCTGTTCCGTAGATTTGTTTCATTGCTGATGAGATATTTCGTTTTGTAGGCATACATTATATATAGGTAATATGTTCAAGGAATCGCCAACTACGCAATTCCGTGTGATCGATAACATGTCTCCAATAGCGTAACACAATAGACTCTGATTGAGCACACGTAATACGATTGGTACGTAATTTTTCTAAAATAGTTGCAGAAAGTGGTTCGGCATAGATATCACGATTCATAACAAGTGTATCAAGCACTCCCCCACCTTCAAAGCTAAATGCTCCTTGTTCTACGGGTGTTCGTGTAATGAGGCAACGATCAAGCTCGGGACGGAACCCTGCATAGGAAAGTGCTATCCATAAAAACTGTGCTACTGTTTGTTTTAAAACTTCTTTGTCTTTTTCTTGTTCACAGGCGTGTAAGGTATCTCGTAATAACTGATACAATCGAGCATCTGGTGCGAGCGGACGTGTGAGTAATTTTATTGCTTCCACACATACTGATGCTGCGGCAATGCCATGTACCTGTGAGCGTAATGTTTGAAATGCGTGAATGGTTCGAGTGCCAGCTAAAATATCCCAACGTCTACCATGTGCAAGTAATAGTTCAACCTCTATAAATGGTTCTAAATTCCCGGCAAGTTTACTGACCACTTTTCGAGCCCCTTTTGCACGCACGTCCATGCGTCCATACTGTTCAGAAAAACATGAAATAATTTTATCATGCTCACGATACGGATATTGCGAAAGCAATAGTGCTCGTGTTTTGTAGGTTGCCATACAAAGTGTTTAAGAATTGGGGAATTGAAGAATTGGAGAGTGTTGCATTTACACAATACGTGAAAATGCATTCATTACAACCTCAACCAGACAGGAATTACCTTTTATTTAATTTGAACTTTACTACTTCATCATTAATTTTAAACTCTTCACCATCGTTTTCCTCTAGAACAAGAGTATCTGCTATTACGGCATTTTTCAATTCTTCTGAATATTTTTCAATAACTCTTTCTGTAGTTCCTACACCTGATACAATCATAAACTTAACATTGATGACATCATCACGAGTCAAACTTTGTTTTTTACGCATAGCATTTATTGTACGAACTAATTCTCTTTCTGTTCCAAGTTCTTTCAACTCTTCAGTAAGATTCGTATCAAGAGATACTCGTTGCGCTTCATCGATTATCCATCCATTTTGTTCGGCAATATCTGCTTCGTCTTGTACTTCCTGTACATTTAATTCTTCTGCCATGATTGGTTTGAGGGCATCAAGCACGTTACCTGCAACTTTTACCGATGCCAAGGTTTGACGAACTTTCATACCAGCTTTTGCACGCAAAGCATGCCCTGTTTCAACAAGTGAACGAACTTCTTCCATTTGTTCGAGCAAGGTAGTATCTATTTCTTGTACTGCTGGCCACTCTGCAAGATGCACTGAATCTGTTTCACCAAGTTCCTGATAGATATGCTCTGCAGTAAATGGCATCACTGGTGCAGATAACAATGCAATGCGTTGTAACACAAAACGTAATGTTGCAAGTGCAGAAGCATCGGCATCTTTAATTCTATCTCGTGATCTGCGGACATACCAAGTTGATACTTCGTTAATAAACGGAAGTAACGGACGAGTTGCTCTATTTAAATCATATAAGGTGTATGCATTGGTGATTTCCTGTGTTACCTGTTCGGTTCGAGCAACAATCCATTTATCTAAAATATGATCTGGTTCAACATTTTTTTCTTGAGCATCTGAAGCATTCATCTTATACAACGAAAGGACATTGTATGCGATGAAGTGCACTTTTTTAACTACTTCTTCTACTTCTTTTTCAGAAAAACGAAAATCCTCGGTACGCATAACTGGTGAACTTGCGAGATAATAGCGAACCGCATCGGCACCATATTTCTCAAACATATCCATTGGATCTGGATAGTTTTGCAAACGTTTACTCATTTTTCGTCCATCTTCTGCAAGCACAATACCGTTTACAATAACATTTTTAAACGCTGGTTTATTTTTAAGCGCAGTTGCAAGTACGTGTAAGTAATAAAACCATGCACGTGTTTGATCCACACCTTCTGCAATAAATTGCGCAGGAAAGTTTTGTTCAAACGTATCTTCATTTTCAAATGGATAGTGCATTTGCCCGTATGGCATTGATCCCGCTTCAAACCAACAGTCCAATACATCGGGAATGCGTTTCATGGTGCCACTACATTCTGAACATGTAAAAGTAATGTCATCCACAAAATGCTTATGAAGATCGGTTACTTTTTCTCCAGATAATTTTTCTAATTCATCGACACTGCCCACAACAACCATATTGCTACAAGCATTCGCAGAGAAATTGGTTGTTGGTTTTTGGTTGTTGGTTTTTTCTTGATTTTTGGAATTTGATGTTTGGTTATTTTCTCCAGAACATTTCCATATCGGCAACACACTTCCCCAAAAGCGCTGTCTTGAAATAGACCAATCTCTGGCACCTTCGAGCCATTGTCCAAAACGACCAGTTTTAATATGTTCTGGAACCCAGTTAATATCTTCTGCATTCTTGAGTAAGTCGTCTTTTATTTTTTCAACCGAAACAAACCATGACGATGTAGCATAGTTGAGTAACGGAGAATCACACCGCCAACAATGTGGGTAGCTATGTTCAAACTTTTGCTTACTGAATAAGGTATCGTGTTTTGCAAGATATTTAATAATTTGAACATCTGTTGGTTCCACTTCTGTTTCTAGATGATCTTTGGTGTTTGGTGCATCTTGGTGTTTTGCTGAAAGACCTGCAAAATCGGTTACTTCGTCTTTAAACGTACCGTCCATATGTACGTGTTGTACAAATGGTATGTTTTCTTTTTGAGAAAGCACATAGTCGTCGGTACCAAAGGCAGGAGCAATGTGCACAATACCGGTACCATCTTCTGTGTTTACAAAATCACCAGCATATACTTTAAATGCATTTTCACGCCCTTCGAGTTTTTCATTATCGTAATACGGGAATAATGGTTCATAGGTTAAACCGATTAAGTCTTTGCCTGTTAATAACTTTTCCGAAACAATTCTGTATTCTTCACCAGATGATGCTATAAACCCTGTTAGTTCTTTAACCCCTTTTACTTCCCGATCTGAATAAACTTCTTTACATCCCTCTCCAAAAACATGCATTCTTGTGTCAGGAGAATCAGCAAAAATAAATATTTCACTTTTTAAAACCTTATCATCCAATACTTCAACATTTTGCACAGCAAAATAATTTATATCACCACCGACAGCCAAAGCCATGTTCCCTGGAAGTGTCCACGGAGTAGTGGTCCACGCAAGCAAGAAAATTTCTTGATTATTGAAGTTTGGAATTTTCTTGGTTATTGATGTTTGGTCTTTGATGTTTTTTAATTTAAACTTTGCCGTCACACTCAAATCCTTTACATCCTTATACCCTTGTGCAACTTCGGATTGAGCAAGGGTTGTTTCACAACGAGGACAAATATGCATTGAACGATATGCTTCGTATAACAAACCCTTTTCATGCAATTCTTTAAATACCCACCATACACTTTCCATAAATTCTGGGTCCATGGTTTTGTAATCGTTCTCCATGTCTACCCATCTACCTAAACGATCAATAACGGTTTTCCATTCATCCGCATATTGTAATACTCGGCTACGTGCATCTTCATTAAACTTATCAACACCGTAGTTTAAAATATCTTTCTTGTGCTTAAAGCCATGAGCTTGCTCAACAATATTTTCAATTGGTAAGCCATGGCAATCCCAACCCCATTTGCGATCGACGTGATACCCTTGCATGGTCCAAAAACGTGGCACCATGTCCTTAATCAGACTTGCTACAATATGCCCATAATGTGGGGTACCGGTTGCAAATGGAGGTCCATCATAAAAAACATAGTCACCTTTTGGGGACTCTTTTTCAAGTGATTTTTGAAATGTGGTATCTTTTTTCCAAAAATCAAGGACTTTCTTTTCGATTTCTGCCTGTTTCATACCATAAAAGTATCAAAAATTAGCCTTTTTTTCAATGGGAGGCATAAGCTGTAAGCAATAAGCAATAAAGCCTATCATATGGTCATCCTGAATACATTAGACAAGCTCAACACAGACTTGATTCAGGATGACGAGCGGGACGCTGATCGTTCTTATTCACGGGATCCTATCGTCCGCCCTGGGCGGACTCAGGATGACAACTATATTTACTACTTTTAAATATGACCTTTTAACTTCAAACTATTCTATTCCAATCGCCTCTCTCACTTGCTTAATCTTTTCTTGCACATCGGTATTTTCTGGATTCAATTCAAGTACTTTTTCAAATGAGGTAAGTGAATCGTCGTACTCCTCTAAACGGAAATGGGCAACGCCAAGTGAGTAATGAGCGTTTGAATGGTTTGGTACTGCTTGTACCACAATATTAAATTTTTCAACTGCTGTTTCAAAATCACCTTCGTTAAAATATAATCGTCCAACATGATACATTATTTCAGGACTTTCTGTTTCATATGGTTCAAGCTCGGAAAGTGCAGCTGAGGCGCCTTGCGCAAGTTCCAAAATAAAAGAAAGTTCTAAGCGTGCAGGTAAATAGGTGGGATCTTCTGATAGTGTCTTTTTCAATAATTGCATTGCTTCTTCCCGAAGTGCTTGTGCTGACATATCCGCATGAGCAAGATCATCAATAGATTCTCTGTAAAATCGTGCAATAGCAACAGGAAGAGATCTGTTAGATTCCCATAACCGTTGAGCATCTAAATAGGTTGTACGAGCAAGACGTGCAGACCCTTCTGCATATTGTTCCATATCACGATATGAGAGTGCTGCTCGCCACAGTATCGTTGGATCTGTAGTTGTTTCTCGAATGTGCTGTAACTGTTGTGTAGTACGTTCGATAACATTTTTTTGAATATCTAATGAACTACCTTCAAGTGATAAGACATCTGCACGTGCATGTTCAACACGATACCGTTCATTCCAAGGATTACGTGCTACAGCATCTTCCCATTTACGTGTGGTAATGAGTGGATCTTCGACTATGTGTGCTGCGCGTACTGCACGCTCTGCTCCAACAACACGAATACTATAGCTACACACAAAAAGTGAACCAACAATCCCCACAAGTACAATAAGCTTTAACCCTGTAAAAAAAACTCCTTTTGAAAATATATACCTATCAAAAGTTACGGGTACTTCTTTTGCACCTTTTATTCGAGCTTCAACTAATGCAGAAGTGTTCCATAAACCAAGAGTTAATCCAATAAGTAGAAATAACAACCAACCCAACGAAAATGACCAACTCGTAAACAAAAGAGAAACACCGATAAGCAAACTCCCAAGAAATACCAGACTTCCCACATATACGGACTCAGTCATGGTGTGTTTTGCAAGTGATGCTATATGTCTTTTTAAGAATAGATATCCGTTTCGAACAAATAATACAACAATATACAATAACAGAATGCTAAAAATCCCTCCCAACTCAAGGAGCAGATATGCAACACTATTTGCAATACTTTTTGGTTGTTCTGCAGTATCTCCAATACCTTCTTCTACTGAATAAAACGATTCACCACTAAAACGAGCCAACATATCAGCTGTTCCAATCCCATTGCCAAACAATATGTGAGGGAGAGATTGCTCTTGTACTAATGAAGTGAGTTCAGAAAATGAAAACTGTTCAGGAAGGGGCACGGTTGTTCCTGAAAAAACTTTTACTGGGATAAACAAAAAGAGTACGGCAGCAACCCAGACTTGTAATGGATAGGTAACATTACGTTGCCATAATTTTTTTGCATGGGTCATTTGAAAAACTAGGAGCACAGAAGTACCAATAATAATAAGCAGCCAAGGAAGTGTGGTATCCCATATAAACAGTGTTAACACTTGTACTGCTATACAGAATGACCAAAATACTTTTGCAAAAGGCTTTTGCAACATGGCAAAAGCAGTCATCATAAAAATGGTAATGGCAATAACTACTCCCCAAGATTGTGTCACAAACCAAGAAAGTGCATCATATCCCCCACCGAACCATGCAACAATCAATACATAAAGAGCAAACACGGTTGTCCCCAAAAAATGAGCAATAACCAGTGACTTAAAAAATCGAAGAGTAAAGGTAAACCCAGAAAGTATTACAACCCATATTCCTCCTAACACATACACAAATAGTGTTGGTTCTCCACCCAGTCGCAACACACCGATACTCAAAGCTGTATTCTGTACAAATAACGAAACAATGATAATGAGAAAAATACCAACACTTAAAGTACCAATAATACGTTTATAGGTAAGTATCATTTCAGAACGCAACCATACTATTAATATGCCCCATACAACAGTAAGAAATACAGAAAGTACTACCCACAATAGCTGTCGTATAAATCCAACAGAACCTGCAAATTGAAATACACTAACAGGCACTAAAAAAACAATAAGCGGAGCAAGTGTCAACAATAATGATTCAAGTATACGTGCAAAATATCTTTTTACATGTGGAAGCGATTGCTTTGTGGATTGTGGTTTTTCAAGCTTTTGGTACGGAGTCCTTCCGTGTGCATGCATGTCTAATGCCATAGAAATTATTCGCTTTCGATTAATTGTCGTAAACTGTTTACTAAAATGCGTGACCTAAAATCAGTTTGAGGAATAAGGCTTTCAAGAATATCAAGTTGTTCTTTAGCTTGTTCTTGATTATCCTGTGCAAGATAGGCTTGAATGAGGTCATATCGTGCCTGTAAATGATTATGTTGTTGCTCTAACACACGTGTATAATATTGAATGGCTTCATCTATGTTATCTGCTGCTACTGCAAACCTACCAGCAGTATATAAAGCATATACATCATTTTCAATATAGGGTTGCACCAGAGCCAATGCTTCTTCTGGTTTTTGTTGTAAGAGTAACTGTTCTGCTTGTTCAAAATAAGCAGGAGCAAAGGTATCATCAATATTTTGGGCTCTCGCAACTAAATCTCCTGATATTTTATAATATCGTTCAATACTCGTCTCTGGATTATTTTGAGCCAAAAGAGATGCTTTTTCTCTATAAAATCGAGCTGCATCAACTAATGCAATGACATTACGAGGGAGTAACGTATGTGTACGATCATATGCTTTTTGCGCAAGCATATACCAGTACGTAGGGTCTTGTAATTGTACACTAGCAGTTTCGGCAGATGCATCAGGTACAAAAAAAGGCGTAAGTTGCTGTGTGAGTGTTCCTATATACTCCGATACATAAGCTATCTGCCACATTTGTGCTCCAGGAAGTGAAGATTCTTGCAATGCTGAAATATCCTTAGATAATGGAAGTAAATATGGTTGGATATATTCTGCATCAACAATCTGTTCTCCTGTCATTGCTTGTTCAACTGCAGTTTGGTAAAACTTCATACGAGCAAATCGGAATTGATCAGCTCCAGGTTCTTCATCTATGATACGCCCGAGTTTTTCTAAATTTATAGAAGTTCCTTCTTGTGTGTTTTGTATGGTATCAAAAAATGACAGGCGAACATGTAATCGTGATGAAAAAAGAGCTACAAATAATATCAAAGCGATAATAATTAAAAATGTACACAATTTAAGCACCATCTTTTCAGCAACTGTTTCCATAACCCATTCTTTTTTTTGTAATGGTTTCTCCGATTGGAGAAGAGACATACTTCCTAATAATAAACTAACCATTATTGCCCAGCTAAACATTCCCATAAAACTATACGGGATACTTGCAAAGACCACTATCCAAGATAACAAACCAATACATAACCCAATATATACATATACGAATAACTGGAACTGTGTTGGTATTTTTTTGGAAAGTATTTTTTTACTGAGCATTAATGATCTCACCACCAACCAACAACACATAACAATGAAGAGTATGGTAAAGAGTAAACCATATTCCCATAGGAACACCAGATAGGAATTACCAAAAACAGGCAAATTTTGAACACTCCTCATATCAACTAACTCTGCGTATGCCCAAAATTGTTCAAGCGATAAACCTACCCCACCACCAAAAAGTGCATTCTGAGGGACCATGTAATCAATATACCTTGGCATAATAATGGAAGATGCAATAGGTTGCATTCCCTGTGCTTCAAAACCAATTCGTGGCCATACTGCATGCAATGATACAAAGAGTAATACAATACTGATAACAATAATACTCAGTGGTGCAATGTAATTTGCTTTACCAAGAACACGTTCACGAAGTGCAAATAACAAAGTCCAAATAATAGTAGTAGATACAAGCACCACCCATGCAGGTGTTGCATCAAGTAGCATTAATACTCCTACATGTATCATTAATGCGCATAACCATACAGTTCGTGCAATACCTTTTTGCCCATGCCAAAAACCAAAAAGTATCGTTGTATTTAATGCAAGCCACAATGCATGAATATGTAATGAACCATTAAAAATCAACGGAAAATCCCCTGCCCACATCCACACGCCACCCAGGATAAGGGCGATGATAGTTGAAGATGCAAGGTACAGCGCTAAAAGTAATTGTATTCTCTGAGCCAAGCCCTGTGTATATTGTTGTACCAACAACATACACCCAATAACCCCTATCCACATGTACGGACTCGTATGTGCAAATATACCTGTCCATCCCCAAACGTGTGCAATATCGGCACCAACACTTCCCGCAAGTATTGCAAGTCCACACAAGGAACATAAAATCCATGTGTACGAATTACCATACCATTCAATTTTTCCACGAATAAATGTTGCACGTATAAACCATACTCCCCAACCAACTAAGATGCTTATAAGGAGCAATGCTATACGTAATGTATCAACACCATATCCATATGAAAACACCATTAATGGCACTCCAAACACTATCAGAGGCACCCAGATATGCAGAAAACGAGTGAACACTACATCAAAAAAATGATTAACTTGACGTCTATCGACATGGTGTTCTGTTGTATGATTCTGTGACATGGTCATGGTTATTCAGAATAGCAAAATAGGTATAAAATACAACTCTGGATGACGGCTACTTAACGCCTACTGCCACATTAACAATGGTATAGTTTCCTTGACGTTTAAAGAGTTCATTTAATGCTTTTTGCCACCCACCATCAGAATGTTCTAAATCGTAATCTTTATAAAAATCTGGATCAACAAGGTTTAAAGCAATACCAATAGCGTTTCTTTGTACATATTTGTATTCATCAAACGTGGTAATACTTTCTGGGCTTACTGCTCGTGCTTTTCCATCATTATTACCTGATGGCAATATGTAGTCTCCTTCATTAAATGTTCCTTCAAGCAATACAGGAACCTGTCCACTAAAGGCTACAGCAACATATCGATCATCATCATCTCGAGATTGATCAATAGGATTACCTCCACGGATTCCTGCATCAGTAGAAGTAATCATATGCAACGATGCATTCTCTGTGTGCAATGAAATTTTTCCATTTTTAATTCCTACAACCTCAAAAGGCAGAATTGACTCTGAATGATATACTTTTTCCATAAATTCACCATAGTCAATGGTCGCGGTTGTCCATCCATCATCATTTTGTGCTGAGGCATCAGGACGAATGTTCGCCTGTAAATCATCGGTATCAATAAATCGCAATTCCCCAGTATTTATGTAATACATTTGCCCCCACGTTGATCCATTAAACACAGCCTGAACACCTGCAACGTCCCCACTACTATTTGGATCAAGTGTTAATAATGCATTGGTTGAACTCTTAAGATGTAAAATACTTGAAGGGGTTGTGGTACCAATTCCTACATTACCAGCATCAGTAATGCGCATTTTTTCTGTTACCGAATTATTTGTTGCGGTATAAAAGGCCAAATATGAATCAGCACTTGATCCAACATCATAGGCACCAAGTCTTCCTGCAACAATAGCAGAACCAGCTGCAACGTTATCGTTTGCGTCTGTCCATGTTAAGTTTATTCTTGTTGCTTCATTGGTAGAAGATCCATCATATGGGTAGCTATTGCGTAATGTCAAAGCAGTGAATTCACCGTCAACACCACCACTGATCATCATTTTTCCAGCACTGATAGTTGATTCAACATTACCTGGTCTATCACCAACATATACATTTCCACCATTTTCTACTTTTATTCCTCTGCCTTGATCATCAGTCAATGCGATATGATGATTCGCACCAGCACGAATTTGAATAGTTTCTGGTGTTGAAGTTGCTTGTCTGATTACTAAACTGGTAGATGTTCCCACAGATACTGCTAATAATCCATTTGATGCAACTATTTTTGGTGTTGTTATGTGATCTACAACAGTAAACACTGAACGCGGTTTACTCAATTTTCTGTCTAAAGATTCCTCGGCTGTTTCGCTCCAGAACGAACCTACAGTACTATTATTAGAAACGACCAAGGTATTATCCGCATAACTCATTGCGGTGGTTGATGCTCCACCATATGGTTGCAAGGTGTCATCTTGTTTACCAGTATCACTGTGCCATACATCAACTAAGGTATCACTACTCAATGCTATTTTTGAAACAGATCCATCGGTGCCATCGCTATCTGTTGTTCCGATATAGATGTAATCACCATACTCATCTACAGAAATAGCGGTTACTCTGTTAGTATGACCTGCAAACAAGTTTGGACCGACACTGAAAATATCATTATCCGCTATTGTGGCACTGTGATCTGGAGTAAATTGAATATACCTATCATTAGAAGATGAGGCTGTTTGAGTAATAAAACGTGTTGATGTTGCAGAACCAGGACCATCATAGATTTGAACAATAGCACCAATGAATTCTCCTGCACTATATGGTGCATTGTTTGCTCCACCAGACCCTATTCTGAAAGCACTATGTGCTGAGGTATCATTTTGAGCTACTCCTTCAAAACCACTTTCGAGTGATCGTTTACCTGTTTCGTATAGGTATTTTATTTGTGTTGAGGTAAGTGTTTCTGCTGTGAGTACAATTTCATCGATTCTTCCTCCATAATTTTCACTTCCACTAGCTATTTCCCCAATAGATACCGTTCGGGCATCTGATCCCATATCTTTTGAACCACTTGAGGTAGTAACATGTTCGCCATTAAAATACATTCTTAATTCTGATGTGTTATGAGTTATAACAATGTGACTCCATTGACTATCAGGCACTAAACCAGAAGCAGAGGTAACATTTGTATAATTGTTTCCATCAAAATTTATTTGTCCCGTAGTAAATAAACCAAGCCACCATGAATTTGTTGCTTCTCTGGTTCCGATAAGTTGTCCATGTGAGGTATAGCTTGCATAATCTGGATATACCCACAAACTTATAGTATAATCGCTGGTCCCAGGACTAAAATCGGTGCTTGAATCAGAATCAAGTCGATCATCACTGCCATCAAAATCTAATGCATAGCCACGGACACCGGATACAAAATCGCTATTGGTCATGCTTCCATTTGCTGTGAGAGTATGTGCTTTGCCAGAATAATCACCTGCATTTAATTCACCATATATACCAAATCCCCACATAGCTTTTACATCTCCAATCATTTCCTCAGAAATATAATCTTTGGTTATAAATTTAATAGACCCACCAGTTGCAGGATTCCCTTGTAAGGTTGCATCTTCTTGTAAAATAGAGAGACCATCATCGGTACCAATGTAAATAGTATTTGAATCATTACCAAATAGTGAAGTGCCTCGTGTTGCATACAGTGATGTTAATCTCTGTGTATTAGCATTTTGTAAAAACCGAGGATATGAAGACACCGATCGAGAAATAGGGCTGTACACATTATCAAGTTGTGATGTCCACGTAACATCTGAGGTGTCATTTTGAACATCTTTTTCGCTTACCAAATGATTAAACGAGCTATTTGGTCCATCAAAATACATGTATCCATTGTCTAACAGGTGCACAAAATTTGCGGTATATCCACCAGCAGTATAATCAACGACAGTTCCTTTACTTTCATTAATAAGGCTTACTCCTCCATCTGTTGCAACAGCAACAAAAGTTTCTCCATTAATAATAGCGGCATGAACGTCGTTTATATTTGCATTAACAATAGCAGGAGCACTACTGAGAGTAGTTAGGCTGTATCCATCATTTCGTTCTCCAATTGCATAGTTTACTCTATAGAATCCAGACGTTGTATTTACAAGTATAGTATCACTCTTAAAATCAATCGTGTGCAATTGGTTTCCAGAAAGAGTTCCCAAGTATACTTTACCATTAAGAGGGAATACTGATGTTATAGCACCAGCATTTATTGCTTTAGTTCCACCAATATCAAATTGCATCCATTCTGTATTATCTGTTGCATCAAAAATATACAGATTTGAGGTTGTGGTCACCACAATTGCTTTACGAGGGAAACACTTAGTACCACCACGAGTTGAGGTATTTAGTGCTTCGTTGTACCAACTGGTCCCACGGGCTATGTCGTTACATGTCCACTCCCCTCCATCCGTATCCCTAGTGGTATCATACACAAACACATCATTGATATTATTTAGGCTCGTAAGCTTTGTTTCACTGCCAAATTGTATATCCTCTCTCACTTTTACATCCCCTGTCTCTTCGTCTACTCCAAATATTGGTTGGGTCTCTCCATCGGTTACATTAAATTTACCACTAAACTGTGCTTCGTTTTTTACAATGATATTATTTGCTGTTTCGTTGGATTGCTCTGATGTTATGAAATCTCTGAGGGATTCGCCGGCGGACTGTATCCAGAGTTCGGCGTCTGTTGCTATGGCAAGCGTTGCGGATAAGGCACGTTCAAGGGATCCCTCGGCTCCGCTTCGCTCCGCTCGGGATGACACTGCGGAAATTGCTACCACATCATCGGCATTCCATGCATTCCCTGCATCATCTATTTTTCCGCTCTGGTTGTGCCATACATCAAGTATGGTATCTGAGTTAATGCCGATTGCAGTTACTCCTCCGGTGTTATCACTATTGTTGGTACCGACATACATTACTCCAGCGTCCTCATCTACAAATACACTTTGTACGGTTGTTGCGGTTGAAGAATCTTTTATATAAATGCTGTTTGAAAGTATTTGGAAATCGGATGAAGAATCTGGTGTGATATCAAATGGTGGGTCTACATAAAAGGTATTGGTAGATGTTGCTACAATTCTTCGTGTTTGTCCGATTCCCGTTCCTCCAGTAATTTCTACAAAACTGTTAATCCAGCCTCCATCAGTAACACTAATTGATGAATCACCAATTCTATCATTTCCATACGTACTTGCATCGGTTACTGCTGAGAGACTCTTTTGCTCGAGTGCTCGTTTGCCTGTTTCGTACATGTGTTTTACTTGGGTAGGAGTAATCCGTTCTGCTGAATAGAAAACTTCATCCATTACACCATTAAAATTAGAACTTGTATTATCATCAAAAGAGCCAATATCCAATTGAATACTGGTATCTAAATCATCTGCAGCTACGTCTGTAAATCGTGTATCAAGTTCCCCATCTATATACATTTCAACAACACCACCTTCTTTTACAAGAACCACATGATACCACTTGTTTATTGCTAACGTTTGTACACTTGTCAAAACCTCATAGTTTGCCCCACCCCAAGAGCCATCGGTATCATAATTAAACTGCAATGCATTTGAACCAGTTGTACTAAAAATCCACACTATAGTACCAGAAACATATCTACTCATAAGATAATCAGCCTCAACTGTTCTTGGTTTTAACCAGAACCCCATACTCATAGTGTTTCCTGTATCTAAATCGGCACTATCATTTACATGGAATGATTCGTCTGAACCATTTAGATCAACAGCAAGTCCACGCACACCTGGTACTAAGTCTGCAGTGGTTACATTATTTGAAACTAAATCATTTGTTTTAACAGAAACATCTTCTAACAAGGTATTTTCTCCAAATGTCCACATGCCACGAATATCCCCAACCATTTCTTCCGTAATATAATCGTGTGTGTAATATTTTACTGCGCCGTTTGATTCGTCGCCCTGCTTTTCAGAAATTTTTGCAAGCCCCACATCGGTTGCAACGTACACAGTATTTGAAACACCATCAACAAATGAAGACCCATCAGAGACATATACATCAGTAACGCTTGTTGGACCAATTGGATATGCTGGTGTTGAATAATTTGAAGCTTCTCGGTAATACACTGGCCCTTGTCCATATGCGTAATCATTTGTTTTCTTGTGAATATCATAATCAACTCGAAGATACAATTGGTCAGGGGATGAAATTTCGTTTTGAGTATAGTAGAGTGTCCCATCCTGAGCGATCCAAATTTGTTCACTATCATATGAGCCAGATGGAAAACCTACACCATCATATGTAAATCTATCAGTTTCATTTATAATTGTTGGACCCGCATCTGTTGCAACAGCAACATAGGTCTTTCCATCTATGACTGTTGCATAGACATCATTTACAATATCATTCAGTATATCTTTTGTTGCATCTGTATATGTCGCACTACCAAGCGCAATATTTCTATTATTGAGCGGGTTGTTGCCCGCATATTCTAAGTATCCTCCAGAATAATATACATATGATGTATCACTAATAAAATCAGCTACTCTCAATCCACCAGAGGATTCTGCTGCTACGTATATTCTTCCATTTAAACCAAAAATAGCATTCATAGGGGCTCCCGCAAAAATCCCTGATGAATCAAATACGAGCCAAGGAGTATTATCTTTAGCATCAAAAATATAGGTATCAGTATTAGTTGCAACTAATATTGCTTTTTGAGGAAACGCACGAGAGCCACATCGATCATGACTTGCAATGTCACAATTTTTACCACTCGCATCTATTGCCTCGTTATACCAACTGCTTGCTTTTGCAGTAGTATTATTTGTCC